>JADKDR010000002.1:0-314208 GCA_016714535.1 Bacteroidota bacterium | reverse complement strand
AAGGGAATTTCGGGAGTAAATAAAATGACAAGCAATTCGTTGCAGGATTTTAGCAATGTAGTGGTTGAGTTTAGAACCGATGTAAGTGTAAGCGATGCCAAGCAAAAGGTGAAAGATGCCATAGATAAAGCCAAGCGCGATTTGCCCAACGACCTTACCTCAGGGCCAACGGCTATCGAAGTGGACTTTAGCGAATTCCCAATGATGCAGGTCAATATAAGTGGCGACTACAGCCTCGATAAACTTGAATCTTATTCTGACAGGCTAAAGGATGAAATAGAATCGCTCAAAGAAATTACTCGTGTAGATATGGGTGGGGCGCTAAGTCGTGAAGTTCAGGTAAATGTTGATTTGTATAAAGTACAAGCTGCACAATTGTCGATTGGTGATATTGAACGTGCCATCCGTTTCGAAAACATGACCATTAGCGGAGGTCTTGCCGAAGTAAATCAAATGAAACGCTCATTGCAGATTAGTGGCGAATTTCAAAATGTTGAACAGATAAATAATATTGTTGTTAATACAATAAATGGTTCTCCTATCTATTTGAAAGATGTGGCAGAGGTAAAATTTGCAGCTAAAGAAGCAGAGAGTTTTGCCCGCTTAAACCGCAAAAGCGTAATTACCTTAAATGTAATTCGTAAAACAGGACAAAATCTAATTGATGCTTCAGATAAAATAAAAGAAGTAATTGAGCGGCTTCAAAAGGAAGAATTTCCTAAGGACCTAAATATAGTTCTAACTGGTGACCAAAGCACCAACACACGTGTTACACTTCACGACTTAATTAATACCATCATCATCGGATTTGTATTAGTGACCATTGTGCTAATGTTTTTTATGGGTGCTACCAATGCCTTGTTTGTTGCGCTAAGTGTGCCCTTAAGTATGTTCATTGCATTTATGGTTTTGCCCAGTATTGATTTTACATTAAATATGATTGTGTTGTTTTCGTTCCTGCTGGCACTTGGTATAGTGGTAGATGATGCCATTGTAGTAATAGAAAATACACACAGAATATTTGATAATGGAAAAGTACCTATAAAACAGGCAGCCAAGACCGCTGCGGGCGAAGTCTTTTACCCGGTACTATCCGGAACACTAACTACTCTTGCGCCTTTCATACCGCTTGCCTTTTGGCAAGGTCTTATTGGTAAGTTTATGTTTTACTTACCTATCACCATGATCATTTCCTTGCTTGCTTCATTGCTTGTTGCCTATATCATTAACCCCGTATTTGCAGTTGATTTCATGAAAAAGCATGACGAGCATAGTCAGTCGAAATCTAAAATCAATAAAGGCCTTCTTGTAACGGTGATTGTATTCGTTGCCTTGGCTCTCATGTTTTACGTGCCTGGTTTTGCTACCGGCAACAAAGGTGCTATCGGCATTGGCAATTTTACTATGACCATGCTACTTGTCTATATCTTCTATAAATTTATTTTAGAAGGAATGATAAAAAAATTTCAAACCAGAACCTGGCCTGGGGTACAGAATGCATATTCCAAAGTGCTTGCAGCAAGTTTGCGCAATCCGGTAAAAATATTAGTAGCAACGTTTGCTTTGTTTATTTTCTCTATTGTGTTGTTAGGCTTGCGCAGTCCAAAGGTTTTGTTTTTTCCAGAGTCAGAGCCTAACTTTATTTATGCCTATATCAATATGCCTACCGGTACCAGCACTGCGTATACAGATAGCGTTACAAAAATTGTGGAAGAGCGCATATTTAAAGTAGTAGGAGATAACAACCCCGATGTGAGCAGCATTATAGCTAATGTAGCTGTTGCTGCCGGAGACCCAAGAGAAAACGATAGAGCCACCTACTCGCACCGTTCTAAAGTTACCGTTGCTTTTGTAGAATATGCTAAACGCAAAAGCCCCCATACAAGTGACTATATAGAAAAAATTCGCACAGCAGTAAAAGGAATTGCCGGTGCCGAAATAGCTGTTGACCGTGAGCAAGGCGGCCCACCCACCTCTAAACCTATTCAAGTAGAAATAAGTGGCGATAATTTTGAAGAGCTTGGAATAATATCTTCGGATATAAATCGCTTTCTGGATTCCTTGCAAATAAGTGGGGTTGAAGAATTACGTACCAACCTGCAAGACAATAAGCCTCAAATAACTTTTAATATAGATCGCGAACGAGCCAACCGCGAAGGAATATCGACTGCTCAAATTGGAATGGAAATTCGCAATGCAGTTTATGGTAGCGAGGCTAGTAAATTCAAAGATGGTAACGAAGATTATCCGATTATGATTCGTTACAAAGAAGAGCAACGAAATAATCTCGATGCTTTGAATAACTTGAGATTAACCTACCGCGATATGAGTATGGGTGGTATGGTTAGGCAAGTACCAATTTCATCATTTACCACCATCGATTATAATAAAACATACGATGCCATTATTCGTAAAAATCAAAAGCGAACCGTTACTCTTTCGTCCAATGTACTGGAAGGCGCCAATCCTAATGAAACGGTTGCAAGGGTGCAGGCAGCTATTGCAAATTATCCGATACCCGAAGGTATAACCATTAAGATGGGTGGCGAACTTGAACAGCAGGAAGAAACCATGAGTTTTCTTGGAAACGCAATGGGTATATCTCTGTTGCTTATTATTTTAATTTTAGTAACGCAGTTCAATTCGATAAGCAAATCGCTCATTATTCTTACCGAAATTATTTTCTCAATGATAGGCGTGTTTTTAGGTGTTGCTATTTTTAATATGGATTTTGTAATTGTTATGACCGGAATAGGAATTGTTGCCTTAGCAGGAATTGTTGTACGAAATGGAATATTAATAGTTGAGTTTACTGATTTATTACGCGAGCAAGGAATGGAATTATTTCCGGCAATAGTTGAGGCTGGTCGCACTCGTGTCACTCCTGTATTACTTACGGCTACTGCCACCATTTTAGGTTTGGTGCCTTTAGCCATAGGCTTAAATATCGACTTCGTTACACTCTTTACCGACTTTAACCCACATTTCTTTTTAGGGGGGGACAGTGTAGCATTTTGGGGGCCTTTATCCTGGACAATGATATTTGGGCTTGGGTTTGCCACCTTCCTCACCTTAATATTAGTTCCGGTAATGTACTTATTGGTTGAAGGATTTAAGCTCAGAATTAAGGCACGAAAAACAAGCCTGCCATTAATTGATACCTGTGAGTTGCATGCAGCAGTAAGAAACACTTCTTAAAAATAGTATTCATACGTGTCAGTATCTCTTGTGCCTCTTTTCTTTATTTCAAAAAAAGTCTGGCATCGAAAGGATATATATTTGGAACAGGCAAAATTTCCTGCGACAAACATCTCTGCTATATCTTAAATTGACACCTTACCCATTCGCAAAAAAACAAGCAAATACGTTTCTTTTTTTTAGCACATTTGCCACAATTCTAAATCATTTTGAAATGAAAAAAATTTCTTGCTTACTAATAGCTGCATCAGTGTTAAACATATTAGTTGCGCAAACTAAGTCACGCAACGTGCAATCAACTACCTTGCATACTAAGCCTATGGCTACGGATGTGATGCAAACCGCGTTCACTCCTGAGGTGCTTCAAACGCTAAAGCGTGTAAGCGAAGCACGGCTTTCTCCGGATGGTGCTTCCATCATTTACAACCTGCGTACCATGGACATAAACGAAAATAAGGGGAACAGCGATATATACCGCATCAACATGGATGGCACCAACAACATGGCGGTGGCCAATGGAAAGGGAAACGAGAGTTCGGCAAAATTTATTGATGGGGGCAAACGTATAGCATATCTTGATGATACAAATGGTAGTGCGCAAGTATGGGAAATGAATGCAGATGGATCTGACAAAAAGCAGATTACCAATGTTGATGGAGGAGTTACAGGTTTTGGCTATTCTCCACAGCTTAATTATATTTGGTATAGTGCCGATGTTAAACTTGATAAGAACCCTGCCGAAATATATATGGATTTGCCAAAAGTAAAGGATGCCCGCATCATTGATGGATTAATGTACAGGCATTGGAATGTATGGCATGATTATACCTACTCACATGTTTTTGTTCAAGGATATAATAAGGGTGCCATAACGGGATCTCCCATGGATGTTATGCCTAACGAAAAATGGGATTGCCCTATAAAACCTGATGGAGGCGAAGAGCAAATTACATTTTCGCACGATGGACTTAAACTGTATTACGCATCGCGCAAGTTGCAAGGAACAGCTTATACCAAAAGTACCAATAGCGATATTTACGAGTATACCATTACGAGTGGTAGTACACGCAATCTTACCGATGGGATGCCCGGCTACGATATGGACCCCGTGTGTTCTCCTAATGGAAAATATCTCTTTTGGTTGAGTATGGAAAAGGCAGGATATGAAGCCGACCGTAACCGTCTTATGATGTATGATCTTGCCACAGGTAATAAAAAAGAATTACTCATTAACTTTGATTACAGCGTAACCAAAGTAGTTGTAAATGCACAAAGTACGAAGCTGTATTTTATTGCAGGTATGGAAGCAACGTATCAGGTGTTAACGTATAGCCTTGCAGGCAAAGATGCCGGCACCATGCGTAAAATAACTAATGTTAGAAATGATATTCAGGATATAAGCATTAGCGGGGACGATAAAAACACATTGATAATAGCGCCTGTGTGCAGTCACAGCATGCCTACCGAGGTTTGTAAAATAGATATTAAAACAGGAATAGTAAATAAGGTAACGGGAGTAAATAATACCCTGCTGCAATCATTAAAATTGGCACGCACCGAAAAGCGAATGGTAAAAACCACCGATGGCAAGAGCATGTTAACGTGGGTAGTATACCCTCCCGATTTTGATAGTACAAAAACCTATCCGGCATTACTCTATTGTCAGGGTGGGCCACAAAGTACGGTTAGTCAGTTTTTTAGTTATCGATGGAATTTTCAATTAATGGCAGCTATGGGTTATATTGTAGTAGCCCCTAATCGCAGAGGCTTACCAAGTTTTGGCGAAGAGTGGAACGATGCCATACAAGGGGAACATGGCGGGCAGGCAATAACAGATTTGTTGTCGGCTATTGATGATGTTGCAACAGAAAAATATGTAGATAAGAATCGCCTGGGCTGCGTTGGTGCAAGCTATGGCGGCTATAGTGCGTTTTATATTGCAGGCAATCATAATAAACGTTTCAAAGCATTTATTGCTCATTGCGGTATTTATAACACTATAAGTATGTACGGCCAAACAGAAGAAACCTGGTTTGTAGATAATGATTATGATGGCCCCTATTGGAAGAAACCACAACCCAAGTCGTACACTGTGTATAATCCTGCTAATTATATCGACAAGTGGGATACCCCCATTTTAATTATACATAACGAAAGAGATTATCGTGTCCCACTGGCTCAAGGTATGGAGGCTTTTAACGCAGCACAATTGCGCAATATCCCTTCGCGGTTCTTATACTTTCCTGACGAAGGACATTGGGTAACCAAACCACAAAATTCTATTTTGTGGCAACGAGAATTTTTTAGATGGCTTGATGATCACTTAAAAAAGTAAATGCATCTATTTACTTCAAGCGAATTAATTTTGTGGGAAGTTGAAATTGCAAGATACATCCATTTATGGTTGTGTTATATCGATAGTAGCAGTTGTGCCCTGCCCCGGTTGACTCTCAATAGTTATACGGGCACCTATTAGTTCAATAAGTTCTGCAATTATCACATAGCCAAGACCATTCCCTCCCGCCCCTTCCATCGGGTTCTCAAGCGGAATGTTTTTGTTAGCTATAACATCGCGAAGACGGGACAATTGAACTTGATTCATGCCCTTGCCTTTGTCTTTTATTTGAATAAAATAGTGCTCACCTTTTTTTTGAGTTGTAATCTGTATGGGTTTGCCTATGGTAAACTTTACTGCATTGGTAATTAAATTTCTAAGAATAATATTTAATAGATGAGGATCTGTAATGATGAGATCATCGTAAGATGCTTCATTGATAATTTCTGTTTGATTTGCATTAATCATTCCCGATAAGGCTTCGCTTACCGTATCTATCATTGCAGCAACAGATACATTGCTTTTTGAAACCACAATATTTTTGTGTTGGTGTTTCATCCAATTCAGGATGTTCTGCGAATTCTCATGTAATTTTTCTGAGGTGTTTTGTATATCATTAAGTGCCGAAACCAACTGTTGATTGTCGGAGGTAGTATCACGCATACCGGTGCGTGCAACAAGGCTCATAAATTTTAATGGGGTAACAATCTCATGCGAGATAATTGAAATTAACTTATCCTTTACGGTTACCATTTTAATTAGCTCGCTGTTGGCGGTGCTGAGTTCTAAAGTACGTGCGGCAACATTTTTCTCAAGAAGTCGGTTTTGGTTTTCTATGTTTTTAGTATAAATTTTTACACCAAGCACAATCACCCCCATGGCCATTATGGCCATAAGAACAGCAAACCAGTTGCTTTCGTAAAAATGGGGTGTTATAGAAAATGGTATTGACAACGTCATATAACGGTTACTGTATATGTCAGCAATTTTTCGCAGCTCCAGCGTATACGATTTCGATCGTAGGTTATTAAATGATATTGCCAGATTTCCTTCTTCGAGTCTGATCCATTTGCGGCCAAAAGGCAGCAGGCGATATTCTATCTGTTGATTTGCGCTATTTCCCCAGTAGGGTGAGCTAAAAACAAATTGAATGTTTTCGACACCGGCAGGCATTCCTTTGAGTGTCTTTATTTCTTCTTTGTGATTTAATATAACCTTGTCAAGTTGCAAAGGATTGTTTTGCACGGGCGCGCTTGTTTGTTCAGGAACAAACCATACAAGTCCATCCATGCTTGACAGCGACACATAGCCATTAGGCAAGCGTACCGTATTTTGCATAACTCCGCCATTAAATTCTGTATTCAGAATCCCGTCTTCTTCTCCATAATAGTGATACGAAATAATCTGTGTTGTATCGTTGCAATAGTTGGCAAGTTGACTGATTGTGGTTTTAAAAAGTCCATTGTTTGTTGTTATCCATAGACTTTTCTTCTTATCAATTAAAAAGCTGTGAGCATGCGAAAGAAAATTATTTTCATCAACCGGAATGCGAAACAATTTGTTATGGAGCATAACGTAATATCCATTGCCATACGTCCCAACCAAGAGCATCGAATCGGCAAGGGTAATATTACGCACACATTGGTCTTGTAACTCACGTATATATTGCGTTTTGCCATTAGCTATATCATAAGTAAGCAGTCCATTACAATTGCTCATCCATAATTGGTTGTTTATTTTCAGTAATTGTAACGGGATTAAATTCTCAATGGTCCAATCGGCCTGATATACATATTTTATAGAATCATAGTTGATGCTATATCCAATTCCTTTTTTATTGGCTATCCACATGGTGTCGCCTTCTTCGTAAAATACCATTGGCGCTTCGTTAGGCGAAAAGGGCAACTGCCTCTTACTGCCTGATGGTATATGGTATATGAAAGATTTCTGATTGTGCCTGTACCAGATATATTGGTTTTTGTCTTTGTACAAGTTGCTATGCAAATCAAAGAGTGGAAGACTAGACTTAGTACCTCCGTTGGCAGTAAAAAATCTTTGCCAGTTAGTATAAACGGTATTGCTATCATACACCATTTGACAATAGTATGCATTATTAGTGCCTTCTTCAGGAGTAGGATAGATAATTGATTTAAACTGTTTCTCCTTATAAATTAAAAGTCCCTTGGTATCGGTGCCAACAGCAAAAAAATGATTGGCATCGCTATACTCCACATCATTTATGCGGGTGTTATCAGGCAAGGTTAAATTAACAGCATCAACCCGAAGTTGATTTGGAAAATCATGCTGTTTAATTTTAAATAATTTGCGTTCGCTTCTTATAATGGCGAGTGAAGATTTGTAGTAATAGAAAAAATCGCTGGGCAAGAATTCTAATTTTGGTTGGTTGTTTATTAAACACAATTTGAATTTTCCTTTTGCCTCATCAAAAAAATAAATGTAGCCATCTTTGGTACAGCAATAGATAGATGTGTTAAGTAAGAAAAAATAAGTTGGTGTAAAAGATTGGTAATAGTGAGTTTTTATAATGGAAGTGTCGCGATACTCTATTAAACCAATTTTACCCGATACATAAAAGTGCGAATCCGATTTTGTTAGGATATATGCTGGCTGCTCCAACCAGCCCCAATCCGATACTCTATCTGAATTATCAATTACAATGCGTTTGTAGAAGTTTAAGGAGGGCATGGCACCTTTCATTAATATAAACCGATAGTTAAAGCGGTCACCTTTGTTGACCAATTCAATCCGGTTGTATTCCAGTTTATATAACCCGCGATGCGCATCATTCACATACATATTGTTTTGCCAGTCGCGCTCTATCGAAATGAAGCGGTTAGTAACTAAAAAAGGAGTGTTGCGCGAATCAAATATCGAAAACCGCTTACCATCGAAACGCGCCACACCGCCTTCGGTAGTAAGCCATAAATATCCCGAACTATCTATTTCTAATGACTTCACACTATTTTGTGGAAGGCCATTTTTAGCAGTGTAATTAGTAAGCGTGTAATCAGCCTGACTCTTGGCCGCTTGAATAAGAATGCATATTGCAGATATTAAAATAAATAAACTCCGTTGCATTCTGTAGTTCAGCTACCTTTAATATTATGAAATTCGGCAATCTGCTGTAAGTCTATCACATTTGATACACCAAGCTTATCAAAAATACGTGCTTTAAAAGTGGCTACGGTAGTAGGCTTTAAGTTGAGTTTATTGGATATTTCTTTTACTCCCATTCCTTTTATGAGGTAAGTGAATACGGTGAGCTCTCTATCGCTTAATAAGGTTAACGGATTGCTCGACTTTCCACTTAGTGTGTTCGTCTTGAGTATACTCAAAAAAATCTTTTTCCCTTTAAAAAATAAATCCAGTCCACTTATGACATCAGTTTCTGATGACTCTTTACTTAAAAATCCATCTGCCCCTAACTCAATCATGCGTTTTCCAAAAACCTCCTTACTACTCATGCTGTAAATAAGAGTTTTTACTTCCGGATGTTCATTTTTGATAGTCGAAAATATTTCAAGAATGTTTCCATCAAGCAACTGCATGTCCAGTATCAAGTGCGTAAATCTTTTTTCATTAATTAGTTGGGATATTCCGGATAATGAATCTGTTTCTGTAATCGGTATACCTTTGAACTGAGTATCGATTAAGAATTTTAGACCCCTACGTATGATGGCGTGGTCGTCAGCTATCAGCAGATTTATATTTTCAAACATGGCTGGAGTAGGATATTACAATTGCAAACTTATACATTATTCCGGGATATTCATTTATGACTATTATCATCCCGTTTAATTAAATGAAAAAAGTATTTGCATTTAATGTACTAATATCGAAACTAGCACTTAATGGACGAAAAGCTTGGTCTGGATTTTTTTCAAGAAAAATCATCCCTTATACTCACCAAAAACTTCACGCATCACATCTGCAATTTCTCCCAGCGTACAGTAGGCTTCGCATGCTGCAAGTATTGGAGGTATAAGGTTACTGCCATCTATACAAGCAAGTGATAAAGCTGCTAAGGTGTTTGTTACATCGTTACTGTTTCGCTCTGATTTAAGTTTATCGATTTTTTCTATTTGTACTTGCCTGATGGTATTGTCAACCGTAAACACATTCATGGCAGGTTTTTCGTCTATGGCAAATTTATTAATGCCAACAATAATTTTTTCTTTTTGCTCAATGGCTTGTTGATAGCGATACGAAGAGGCAGCAATCTCATTTTGTATATATCCTGCTTCTATGGCGGCAACTGCACCACCCATATCATCTATTCGTTTTATATAATCTCTGGCACTACTTTCCATTTCTTTGGTAAGGGCTTCTACATAATACGAGCCACCCATTGGATCAACCGTTTGAGTAACACCACTTTCGTAAGCAATTAATTGTTGTGTGCGCAAAGCAATGCGCGCGGCCTCTTCAGTTGGCAGCGATAGTGCTTCGTCAAATCCGTTGGTATGCAACGATTGAGTTCCTCCCAATACTGCCGCCAATGCTTGCAGTGTTACACGCGAAATATTATTCAATGGTTGCTGGGCAGTAAGTGTGCTTCCTCCGGTTTGGGTGTGAAAGCGTAACATTTGCGCCCGCGCATCGGTTGCACCCATCTCTTTTGTAATATCGGCCCATAGTGTGCGCGCTGCGCGAAACTTTGCTATCTCTTCAAAAAAATCATTGTGAGCATTAAAGAAAAAAGAAAGTCTGCGGGCAAAAATATTTATATCGAGACCTTTGTCTATAGCAGCCTTTAGGTATGCCTTGCCATCGGCAAGGGTAAAGGCTAGTTCCTGCACTGCTGTAGCACCTGCTTCGCGTATGTGATAGCCCGAAATAGAAATGGTATTCCATTTTGGCAACGCCTTACTGCAATATTCAAAAATGTCGGTAATAATACGCATGCTTGACTTGGGAGGATAGATATACGTTCCTCGGGCAGCATATTCTTTTAATATATCATTTTGTATGGTGCCCGAAATATTGTCAAGGTTGGCACCTTGTTTTTTTGCCAGAGCAATATACATGCTTAGTAAAATACTTGCTGTGGCATTAATGGTCATTGATGTTGTGATTGATTCGAGTTGAATTCCATCAAAAAGAATTTCCATGTCGCGCAATGAGTCAATGGCAACTCCTGCTTTGCCCACTTCGCCATCCGACAATTCATGGTCGCTATCGTACCCTATTTGTGTTGGTAAGTCAAATGCTACCGACAACCCGGTTGTTCCCTGACTTAGTAAAAATTTATAACGTTGATTGCTTTCTTCGGCTGTACTAAACCCTGCGTATTGGCGCATGGTCCATAATTTACCACGGTACATGTCCGCTTGTACGCCTCGTGTAAATGGAAATTCTCCGGCTGCTTGCTTCAGGCCCGATTCCTCTGTATAGATTTGCTGAATTTCGATGCCCGAGTCGTTCTTTATATTCATTTCTGTTCTTGCTATTTTTTATCCAAACAATTGTCCAACTTCTGATTTTAATATATCAATGGCTTTTTGGGTTGGAAACTCTTCGTTTCGTATCATGATATCGAATATGGCTTTGCCCAGCTCAATATGTGGCATCATGGGGTTGAGGCTATCGGCAGCAGTATTGATGATGCGTACCATTTCTTCTTTCGCGTTTTTTATAATTATCCATGCTCCCGGTGAAATGTAAACCTGCTGCGTTATGTTGTGTTCATACTCAGAACGAATGGTTTCTATCAGATGCAATTGCATTTCGCGCACAGTGGTAGATGGGTCAACATGACGCAACAACAGCATATTTGGAGATATTCGTTCAAGAAAAAGAATCATCCGCTCATATGCTTGCAAACGCATGGGCAAGGTGTCTTTCATCATCATCCGCTTTAGCTCAATAAGCTTGAGTTTATATTCGCGTTCCAAAAATTTTTGAATCAACACATACACAGCTCCCAGCATAATTAGTGGTACCGCTAAATACATTATCAGGTTTATGATGTTTTGTTCCATACTGTATTGTCTTTTGTTTTAAAACTAATTAAGACTTGTTTTATTATAAACGATTGCAAATGTATAGAAATTAGCACGGTTTAGTAATTGTAATTTTTGAATCGCTTTGATTCTTAAGTCCGGTTTTAATAAACTTTAAAATAAATATCTAATTAAACTTGCTCTTAAAACACTTTTATATAAACCATGAAGTGAAAACTTTGGGCTTGCCCGAAATTAATATTTCGCCACGCTTATTACTGGAATGCGACTTCTCAGGTAACAACAAAAATCTATTTCTTGAGCAGGGTTTAATATTATATCGCGTTTTCAATTACGTGCCTGCTAAACCTCAATAAAAACTATTGACAATTTCTTTTATTACCAATTGATATAATAAGTTTAATACGACAAATATATTTCCTACTACCTGCTTATTTAATTTGTACCTCTGTTTGTTTTTAGACTTTCAACTTTATACTAACCAGAACATCATATACCCTTACGGTTACAACCAGGTTTTACATTTCTTTTGCAAGTTGTTTGTTCAGATTTTGCGTAAAAGGGTAAATGGATAATGGCAATGAGGTATCACTGCCTGATATTACAATACGATAATATCCGCATTATCAAACTATTGCAGAACCTAAATGATAATTTATTGAAGCATCTATGATACAGGATGGTTATTAGCATGTTATCATTGAGGATGTGTTGTAATTCATTTTCCAATTTATTTTTCAAAAGGGTTTGTAATAGGATAACAATGAAACCTAAAACTACTATTTATTTAGAATAATCAAGTCAGCAGATTAAATAAATAAGCTTCCGTTCTAATTATGGGCATATTTTGCTTTGGCTGTAATTAATATAAGAGGGATGTTAGAATTTTTCATTGATTAAACTAATATCTTAGAATTAGAAATGCCTAACATCGCATTGTAGCAACAAAATTAAATGAAACAACATTGGCATTTCGAAAACTCTATTGAACAAAAATTTTTTAAAAAGAAAGCAGGCAGTTATCGAAAAGGAAAAAGAAGAAGAAATTAACCTTGAAATTCCAGAATTATTAAATTTTACTAAGAATCGAAATCCATAAGATTCGCCAAAGCGTAGGTATTATTCACATTCAAAAATGGTAAAATTCTATCATTTATATAGAGGAAGCCTAATTTTGGCACCATATTGGTAAACGCAAGAACAGCAATCTTAAAAATGGAGTTAAGCATGTCAATTAAAAGTCGCATAGAATCGCTGAAGGACTTCCTACAGATGGAGCCAAATGATGCTTTTACTTTGTATGCATTGGCACTTGAGTATGCGCGTGAAGATAATTTAAATGAAAGCCAAAATTATTTTACCCAACTGCTGCATCGGCATCCGGGATATCTTGCTGCATACTATCATTTAGGAAAATTGTACGAACGACTTAATAATTCGGTTGAAGCAGGAAGTATTTATATGGCCGGAATAAAACTTGCCGAGCGATTAAATAATAATCACGCACGTACTGAACTTAATAGTGCATACAAGGAACTTACTGGAATAGATGAAAGCGACTTGTAAGGTTATATAAACTGCCTTTCGCTTCTTCTTTTTTTGCTTTTAATATTTGTAACCCTTACCAAATCAAATTTTGAACTTAACCATTAACCTGCTTACTTTGCCATCTATTGTTTATTAAGATGAAATTCTTTAGCCTCACCTTGTTTTCCATATTGCTGATATCTGCCGGTTGTAAAAAATATCCGGAAGACAGTGGGCTTATGCTTAAAACTCCCTTGGGCAGATTGGAGGGAAAATGGGAGTTGACCGAAATTAATTTCGATAATAACAATCTTACCTCAAATTACATTCGAAATGGTTTTACCTGCGAGTTCGAATTTTTTAAACGAAAGGATACTGAAAATAATACAAGTTTAAAAATCAACTGCCCTACTTGCTATCAGGAGGAATATGTTGCGGGCGGGCTGAGCAACTCGCTGCCAGCGCTTAATTGCAATTTTAATTTTGAAGAGCGAAAGAAATCGTTACGGATATACGGACCTGTAATGGCAGATTCATTGGTGCGCGATACGGGAGCTTTTTTAATGATGCCAAAGGCTGATTTTGTAATCCGAAGTCTTACCAAAAGCAGCATGCATTTGCAAACCACTATAGATGGATTTGCTACTTCGCTTCGTTTTTCAAAAAAATAATGTGAAGTACTACTTGAGTGCTTCCTGCAATCTCATTAACTTATCAAGTCCAAACTCATACGCCTTTGCAAGAGGAGTTAAACCCGGATGGTATTTTTTAAACAATTCGTAGTTGTCTTGCATAAAACCATCCCAATTAGTATGATTAAGATGAACACGGCCATAACTAATACATTCGCTATGTATTTTGGTAGTGTGCCAATACTGAGATGTAAAAAATACTGTTTCTCCTTCTTTAACCATTACCGAACTTATTTCAGCATCTTTAAATTTCGGATACTTTTCAATGTCGGGGTTGAAGATATTACGTACGCATGAAATTTTAGGGTTATCTGTTCGCGGATAAACTTTGTCGGTATGATCAATGTGTATCATAAAGAATTCTTTATCTCCCCATAATTGCGTAATCTGAGTATGTAAATACATGGCATCTATATGCAGAAACGGAAAGAAAGAGCCTTTACCACCAAAAAACATTTCATTAATCTTAGTAGCCTTTGTAAATGCTTTAGGCATTAACGGATGATTGATGCGATCTACCTTTCCATATATAAAATCATTTTGCAACAACTCAAGTACTTCCGGAAAAACTTTGTCTATGTGCATATCGCATGGGTAGGGCGATGGATTTTCGGCAGTGGATGTTTTCATCAGAAACAGTATTTCTTCCAATGTATAGGTTATGCCATTAATTTCCTTTTTGAGATGCCCATATTTTTTTGCAAAATAATCAGGAGTGAGTTTTCCAAATGCAGGATAGGAAATCACGTTAGAGGTAACTACCACCGGCTTTTGAGGCACTACATACTCATGGTAAAACTCTTTGTGTGTAATCTTATCAACCTTATCAATTTTCATTTCTTTTATACTAAGTTGGTTTTTAGTTGTCTATTATAATCGCCATTTTCCTTACAAAATTTTTCCCTTTTATCTGCACACGCACCAGGTAAACAGCAGCCGGTAATGCTTGAACGTCAGCAGGGCTTGAATTTGCATTTATTAAGACTTTGCCATTTAAATCAAAAATAGTGAAGTCATCAATTAGTTGTTGCGCTGCAAAACTATGTAAATTAACTAGGTTTAAAGATTCCGGAAAATGATAGTTGTCAGTGTCTGCACTGTTTGTACTCATGGAATTGCGCGACACAGGATTGGCAACCATCGGAGATGAAGTTATTTTAAAATCCCAAATACCACGACCGTACGATGCAAAGTGTACCACATTGGCAGTAGTATCCATATCAACTGCAAAGTAAGATTGATAAGCAGCCTTGGTGCCACGAATATTATACCACATATTATCGGCAACAATATATGCATACGGGCCGGCTTCGGTAGCAGCATACAAAACAGTTTCGTCAGCATTGGCCTCCAGATCAAACACAAGTGTTGCCGGCAAGCCGTTAGTAATTGCTGTAAAATTTGCGCCACCATTGGCACTTACATACACGGCAGGGTTATTATACCCTGCGCCACCAAGCCACACGGTGTTCGCATTTTTCTTTGAAGCAAGTAATGCGTTGCCGGTAATATAAAAAGGTCCGGGGCCAGTGAAACTTGAATTTTTTGTCCAACTGCTGCCTGCATTGGTACTGTAAAAAATGGTGCCATCTTCGGTGGTCACATAGATGCGGTTGGCATCAACCGGAGTGGTAGCAATTGCCGCAATACCCGATGTTCCATTGGAAGAGTTCGCTCTGAAATCATAATTAATTTGGGTTGCGCTGATTGCGTTGCTACTTCCTGTCAACGTGGCTATATATGATCCTGAACCACCATTGATGTTGCCTCCGCCCATATAAATTTTATTGTTGCTTAACGGATAAGCTCTTGCTGTTGCCAGCATCCAACCGTAAAGCGGCTTAGTGCTGCCGGGCAATGAGTACGTGGCCGACAACGGACCGGTCTTATTGTAATAGTAGTACATACTTCCGCCCGGGTATTCGGTCCAAAGTGTTTGGTTGTTGCGGGTAAGCTGCATCTTGCCATAGTCGCCACTAATTACTTGTTCAAAATTTATTTTACCTGGTACAAGCGCAGTATTGCTGCGCTGAAAGCCTTGGTCCTGAGACCCTGCATACATATAATTACTGTTCGAAGGATCGTACAAAACATCGTAATACTGAGAAATATTTAGCCCTGTTAAACTAATGTTGGTAACGCTCGATAAGTAGTTTTCGCTGCGCCACATACCACCATCGCAATTTATAATTCCGAATTCTGTACCATTGTTTCTCTTATAAAACTGAAAGTTAAAAAGATCGGCATGAAGCTTACCATTGATGTTGCTGTAGTATTCCCACCATTCATTTATTTTGGTAAAGTTTAAACCACCATTATAACTTCTAAATGCATTTACCCCTCCGGTAAAAATACGGTTGCTATCTACTATCGAAACTCCCATTACACTAACATTCTCGGGTGTAGTGCCCATCAATGCCCAGTTGGCGCCAAAGTTGTTGCTCTTATAGACGCTGTTATTGCATAATGCAAAAAATAAATATTTTGTGCCAACCTTAATACCTTTAAAGTCGAGGTTGGTATTTACAGGCAATTGATTGCTCGTATTTTTGATGGCTACATTTATTCCTTTTATCTCATATAACATAGAGGTAGAACCCCCTGATTCGTTCGTTAAAGCATACACTAATTTTGTGCTGCCATAGGGCACCCACAATTGAAGGCGGTTGTCGCTACCTGAATTGAAAGTAAATATTTTAGTCCAGGAGTTTCCTTTATTGGTGCTTCTGTAAAGCCAGTACCTTGGTGCCCAAGGCCCTGAGTCCCATGCACGGGTAACTGCATACAACGTGCGCAGACTATCATCTACGCCAACTACCTGATGTACAAAGTTGCCGCCCCAACTAACCGGAAAACTAATTCCCGTTGAGGTATTAAAACTAGTACCATTGTTATCGCTGTACAAAATGTTTTCGCCAACAGCAGTAATAATGCGCGGCTGATTATTGTTGTTTTTTACAACCTTTAATACGCGGTTATTAAATTTATAATTATGGTTTACCGAAATCCAATTGGAGCTATCGGGCACACCACGGTACAAAGCACCGCCATCGCCAATAGTATAAATTCGGTTTAGCGGTTTATAATAGTCAAGGGCAATGCACCTTCCTGCCTGATTTAGGCTGCCTCTCTCACTCCATGTTGCTTGTATTTGACCATTGGCAAATGCGTCCATCATTTCCATCGGTTGCGATTGTTTTAATGCCGCATCGGTCAGCATGTTTTGTTCTTCAATTTTTTTCCAGTTAGTGCCCGGTGCTGTTTTGTGCAACCAATCATACCAATTTTCGAATCTGGTTTCACGTTCTTCTTCCGAAAGCAAATTGACAACAGAAGTTGGTGGTGGCATGTTGGCTTTTTGCTTTTTATTACAACTTATAAAAAATGTCACTAGCATTAATACTCCTGAAATTTGACTTCTGAAATTTTGAAGTGTAGCTATCATCATTTTGTAGTTTGAATTGGTGAATTAACTAAGAAAAAATCAAAGTGCAATTTCGTCAAGCTTTTTTAAACTTAACCAGTTGCTTGCAGGCAGAAAATTATTCAATGCATAGCGAACAATAATTAAAATTCTCGTGGCTCAAAATTTTTCATTTTGAGTTTATAACTGGGCAATTATATTTAAAAATACAGTATAGCCGAATCCACAATTGCCACGCATGGCTAAGTTAACAGCTTCCTTTTTATGCATTTGCCAATATCATAAAGTAAAACTGATTGGTAATTCTACTTCCATTTCAATGGGTTCGCCATCAAGATATCCGGGTAGCCACTTCGATTTTATTTTACCTATTATTTTTAATGCAGCTGAATCAAGCAATTTGTGCACAGGTTGTTTTAAATGTATATTTTTTACTTTGCCATTAAGATCTATGGTAAATTTAGTGTACACCACACCGGTTATTCCTTTATCTAACGCCTCTTCGGGATATTCAATTTGTTCGGCAATAAATTTTAGCAATTCATTGTTTCCTCCTGGATACTGGGGCATAATATTATAATCATAGTGCGCAGTGTCTTTTCCTTCTTGGGTATAACAATTGCCAAACAACAGCCTGCCTCGTTCATAAAAATCCTTACGTCTTAGTTGATTATTTGCATAATAAGATAACAATTCGCCATCGAGCAAATCGCTGTTGTAGTTGGCTAATGATTTTACATTACCGTTTTCGTAAAAGGTTGTGGTTACTCCTTGTTTTCTACGATCTGCTATACTTGAGTAATCTCCATCCCAAATTAAGCCTCCATATTTTTTTAATAACTTTATTTTGCCAATGCTTTGGCCATAGGTGGTGTCATAATACGTTAATATTTCCTGGTAATATGCTTGTGTGCTGTCGCATTTATTCATGCTTATATCATAGAAAAATTTTTCTTCAAAAACCTGAGCTTGCAATTTGAGGCATGTGTGCAACATCATTAATATGAAGAGCCAGCTATATTTTTTTGACATCATTTTTTATTGATAAGTAGTTTTATTGCTATTACGCAATTTTCTGTTGTGAGCCTTTTTTCTAATGGAATCATAAAAAAATCGCCTTCATAGTTAATAGTACAAATTAGCAGCAAGAAATCCCGGTTTATTTTTAGAGAGCGCTAAAAATTATATTTTGCATAGGTAAACTTATATTATAAGTTCAGCTATTTTTATCTAGATATGTATTGGTCTGACGCGAATAGTACTCAAAGATATATAAAGATTGTAAAATTTAGCACCTGCTTTGTCAATTCTAAAAAATCAATTACGTTTGCCTTGCTTACGTTTTCGCTTAAAATCAAAAAGAAAAACCAAATGAATAAAGCATCATATTGCTTAGCAATAGCTATAGCCGGGGCAGTTGCAATAAGCTCCTGCGGCACTAACAATACGGCAGAAACATATAGTACTGCCAATGTAGCAGCGGTGGATACTACCCCTGTTGACGAAAAAGCCAGTTATGAGTTTAGCTATACCATAGCGAATATACCACCACCATTAATGGTGCTTGATGAATATGCTAAGGCTAATATACCAGCCGATGGCTCACTGATAAATTCAACAGATAATATTGATAATTATAAAACAGCCGGCAGTCAGGCCTTGAACTTTGGTATTTTTGGTGTTGACCTTGGATATCTGGTTGTAAACGGTCGCAATACCGATGCATTAAAGTATTTTAATACCACCCGCACGTTGGCACAAAACCTTGGGCTTGGTGCTACTTTTGATCAATTTGCTGAATCGTTTCAGCGAAACGCTGAAAATCGCGATTCAATTATGCGCATTACCGATATGGCTTATGCAGCTACTGACAAGTACCTGCGCAGCAATGAGCGCCTTGCTACTGCCAGTCAAATATTGGTTGGTAGTTGGATAGAAGGTCAGCATATAACGTTGAATTCATTAAAAAATCAGGAGCGCACAGCAGCTATTGAGTCACTTTATCAACGTGTGTGGGAACAACGTTTGCATCTTGAAAATATAGTAAAAACCACTTCAGAGTTTAGTAGCGATAAAGATCTTGCCGGCTTAAACAAGGAACTTGCAGAATTGCTTGAGCTATATAAGAAGCCTGCCGATGCTAAATCCATTACGAAAGAAATGCTAACCGAAATGGCTGCCAAAGTGAGTTCTATACGCAACTCGATAACCAAGTAATTGCTTAAAAATGATAAAGGAAAAAGGGCGTAATGCCCTTTTTTTGTTTTCGGTATTTTCGTTATTAGGGTTTACAAAATTACAGCTGGGGTAATGCATTAGCATATTATAGTGGAATTCTTTTTAATTAGAATATCGGTAATTCATCATTAGTAAATTCAATGGAGATAATTTCAACTTGATACTGTAAGCGCAATGAGGTCACAATATTTTTGTTAACCTGATTACTAAAGGTATATTCGCAGCATAACCTCGCCCTTGAGTAATTTCATTTATGAGTGATAAAATTGTAAAAGCACTAATGCAACTGTTTGCTATATTAGCAAACACTGAGCAGGATGCTCGTAATGGCCGTGCAGTTGTTCATTCATTCCTTAATCAGCAAATCAATCCTTCGCTGGTCGATTTTTATCTTAATTTTTTTGATGAGTACTTATCTTTTTTACAAGGCAAGGCGGACCCTGATAAGCAAAAAAAGCGTGTATCTGTAAATTCTGTTAAAGTGCTGCGCATATGCAGCGATATAAATGCAGAACTTAATATTCGGCAAAAGTACATCGTGCTTTTGCGTTTGTTTGAATTTGCCTATTCATCGGGAAAGGAAATAAATAATGATGAACAAGAATTTTTGGATACGGTTGTGTCTTCGTTTAACATTGAATTGGCCGATGCAACTCGATGCCTGTTGTTTATAAAGAGTTCTGCAGACAACATTCTTAGTAGTGATGCAGCGGTATTATTATGCACAGCAAAAAATGATAATCAATTATCGTTGCCACAAATGATGCGCGAAACATTAACCGGCAAGATTCTTATCCTATTTATAAAAACAGCCAACCTATATATTGTTCGCAACCTTGGCAACAACACGCTTACACTTAATGGTCTGTTGTTGGTTGATCAAAATGCCCATGTATTTGCTCAAGGCGCAGTAATACGCGGACCACGTATGCAGCCAATTTATTTTAACGAAGTTGAGCATGCCCTTAATTACAATCAAAATAGAAGCGAACTCTTTTATCAGGTTAGCAGCATTACCTATAAATTTCGTAGCGGCAAGGTAGGTTTGCATTCGCTTAGTTTTGAAGCCCGTTCTGGAAACTTAATAGGTATAATGGGAGGCAGTGGTGCCGGTAAGTCAACGCTTCTGAATATTTTAAACTCTAATCATACGCCAACTTCTGGTTCAGTTTGTATTAATGGTATCAACATACATTCCAATAAGCAAGCGCTTGAAGGATTGATTGGGTATGTGCCTCAAGATGATTTGCTCATAGAAGAATTATCAGTTGAGCAAAACCTCTTTTACAATGCTAAGTTGTGCTTTGGCAATCTGGATAACATTGCATTATTACAAAAAGTATATAACACACTTGGTGCACTTGGGCTAATGGAAGTAAAGAATTTAAAGGTGGGCTCACCTTTAGATAAAACCATAAGTGGAGGTCAGCGCAAAAGATTAAATATTGCGCTTGAACTTGTGCGCGAACCGGCTGTTCTATTTGTTGATGAACCTACATCCGGCCTTTCATCGCGCGATAGCGAAACAGTGATGGATTTGCTTAAGCAGATAACCGCTTCGGGCAAGTTGGTTTTTGTGGTAATACATCAACCGTCTTCCAATATTTTTAAATTATTTGACAGTCTCTTGCTGCTCGATAATGGCGGTTATCCTATTTACTATGGTAATCCCAGCGATGCTGTATTGCACTTTAAACAGAATGCCAACTTTGCTGATGCCAGCGTAAGTGAATGCGATGCCTGTGGAAATATAAATGCCGAACAACTTTTTGAAATTGCCGAAGCTAAGGTGGTAGATGAGTTTGGTAATCAACTTAACCAACGTAAAGTAAGTCCTAAGCAATGGAACGAAATATATTTGCAATTGAATGGGAATTTTTTGAACACGCATACTAAGCCTTCGGGAACACTTCCGCCTGTTGAAACAAAAAAGCCGTCAGCCCTAAAACAATTTACAATTTACTTAAAGCGCGATTTAGTAAGCAAACTTAATAATAGGCAATACTTGCTAATTACTCTTGGTATAGCACCTGCGCTTGCTTTTATTTTGTCTTTTTTCCTGAAAAATTATCATACCACAGGGCAATACTCCTTTTATAAAAATATTAACCTGCCGGCATTTATTTTTATGGGTGTAATTGTGCATTTATTTACCGGGCTCATGTTAAGTGCCGAAGAGATTTTTCGTGACAGAAAAATTATTAAACGCGAGGCATTCTTGCATCTAAGCAAAGATAGCTACCTCTTGGCAAAAATAGTTTTACTGGCAGGTATCAGTGCCATACAAGCTGCCTTGTTTGTAGTTATTTCAAATTTTATTTTTGAATTAAGAGGAATGTATTTCGATTATTGGTTGATGTATTTTACCGTTTCCTGCTTTGCCAATATGCTCGGTCTCAATATTTCAAAAACATTCAATTCGGTAGTAACCATTTATATTTTAATTCCGCTTTTAATAATACCTCAAATTATTTTGAGCGGGGTGATTGTAAAATATGAGAATCTGCATCCTGCTATTACCTGCAATGATAAGGTACCAATGATAGGCGAGATTATGGCTTCGCGTTGGGCATTTGAAGGTCTGGCCGTTCATCAGTTTAAAAACAATCAATACAACAAACTTTTTTTCGCATACGATGCTCAATTGAGCAACGCCTATTATCTGAAAGACATTTGGCTCCCCGTTATACAAGATTCGGTAATGAGCATTAATAAAAATTTTGTTTCTAAAAATTTAAAGGTGCCAATAAATTACAAGTGCATGCTTGCCGATGAGATTAACAGCAAAGAGATAGCGCTATCAGGTTACAATCATCGTACATATGAGATTAGTTCAGATAACCTTACCTTGCTGCAAGCAAAACTCGAAGAGTTCAGAAAGCAAAAGGTTAATG
Source organism: Bacteroidota bacterium (assembly GCA_016714535.1). NCBI lineage: Bacteria > Pseudomonadati > Bacteroidota > Bacteroidota bacterium. The sequence continues at coordinate 291,916 of JADKDR010000002.1, read as the reverse complement.
ACTATAATCTTGCCAATGCAAAAAAGCAGGCTTTGGTAGAAAAGCAACTGGGCGATAATGACATCACATTAAATCAACTTGAACAACATTACAGTAATCAGAGCCTGAGCGACATGGTGCTAAACAACATGGAACTCAAGCGAATTAAGGCGGCAGACAGTAAATTAATCAGGTTGCATCAACCAGTGTATATGATAAGTGAGAAGGGGTGTTTTCGCGCTCCATTTTTCGTGCATCAAAAATATTTTTTGGGACATTACTATCCAACCTACTTGTGCAACATTGTTGTAATCTGGCTAATGACCTTGTTTCTTTATCTGTCGCTGCGGCTCGATTGGTTTCGCAGTGTTGTTAAGGTGTTAGCTTATTGGAAGCAAAAAGCAGGATTTGCCAAAAACTAAATTTTCAAAAATTATTGAATGACTAAGCGCTAACTCCAGTTTCGATTTCATATAAATACTCGCTAATAAAACTGTTTTCCTACAAGTACAAACAGCTAGATCAAAACAAAAGTTAATTCTGATGTGGAATAAAACTCACTAAAAAACACCTCACAATTATAATGCCCGATGGGCATTATCAACTACTTAATTACTTTGACTCTTTCGGGTTTGCTATTGATGGTAAACTCCAACGTGTATATGCCCTTGAGCCATGTGCTACAATTAAGTGCATTGCCATCATATACTAATTTTTCAACGATACTTCCTTTCGCATCGTATACGGTAATAGGTACATCCTCATTAAGGCCATCAATGACAAAGTAATCAAGAGCAGGATTTGGAACAATTTGAAAAGCCGCTTCCTGCTCATTCATGGTTCGGGTATCCTGATTGAGTAACGAAGCATTGGTATAGCATTTAATATAAATTTCTTTATCATCAACGGCAAATCCGGGATGAGGATAGCCTCCGCCAATTACTACGAGCTCTTTGGGAGAAACGCTGCTATTAACTTTCACTTCGCTTAAATTGAGACTTGAATTGCTTTCGAAAAAGTTGGTTGTATCAATTAAGGCAGTTGTGCCATTATTAGCATTTAGACCCAAAACAAAATACCTGGCTCCTGAACCCCAATCTGGAGAGTTTACATCATAACTTCCACAAGCAAATACTTTAGTGGCACTATCTGTTGTTGTTGCGTTAATGGTAATGGCCATTATTTGATTCATTACTCCTGCATTTGTATTAAATGTTTTTTTCCATCTTTGAGTACCGTTACTATTTAGGCGATAGAAAATCCAATTGTTGCTAATGGAAGTATTGCCACCAAAATATATATTGTTATTTACTGCATCTATTTCCATATCAACCGGGCTATCATCTGCCATGCCCGAATTCTTAAATCTCCTATTGAATAATTGTGTGCCTGCCAAGTCATATTTTATTACCACATAGTCATTTCCTGAGGCAGATTGAAACGACTTTGCCAACGTATAAACATTATTATTTATCAGTTGAACCTGCACCCCAAAATCGTCTGTTGCTCCGTTTTGTCCGTTATGCAATTTCTCCCATTGCAACGCTACGGTAGTATCGTACAAAGCTGTAAAACAGGCTTTGGCATTAGTGGCGGTATTTTTATATCCTGTAATTGCTATGGCACTCCCACTGGTACGGGCTTCACTAACCTGAGCATCAATATTAATATCATAGTCAAGGAGTAGCCCATCGGTCTTACGATATTTTAATATAACAGCACCGGCAGCATTATTAGCAATAACAAATGCTCCACTATTGGCTATTACCAAATCGACTCCGGTTATGCCATAAAAGCGAGCTTCCCACTGCAACACCAATGCAGAATTCAATTTCAAGAGATATGTCCATGGGCCATTATTAGCCACTGTATAAATATTGCCGTTGCTCTCTCTTTTTAATGTTACAGGGTAATCATTTGAGGTTAATCCATCGAGGTCGTATTCGAAATATGCAGTTTGATTACCGCTGCTGTTGTATTTAATTACAGCCAAATCATTTTGATCTAAACAACCAACTGGATTATTAATTGGGTTGGTTACATTAAACAAACCAAATGTATTTCCGAGGTTATCAAAAACTACATCGTGCCCATTGGTGCTACCACATCGTGAAGTGGTTATAACCCGATGACTCCATTTTGCACTTTGCGAATTTGCTTGAATGAATACCATTAGCAGCATTGCTAATACGCTTACTTTTTTCATATTAAATTGGATTAGAAATTTACACCAAATATAATTTAATTGTTCTCAAAAAAAAATTGCAATGCAAGCATTCCAATAACCCACAAGCGGCAACTTCAATAAACGCTAATAAAACAATGGAATAAATCGAGATGTGAATTACCTGTTCTTATTAAATTTAGAGCGGATAGGAATAGGCATTTCCGATGGTTTGATTTCCTGAGCTGGTGCTAGCAATTTTATTTCATTTGCTATTTGCTCAGTCGAAGTATCGCTTTTTTCTTCGGTAACTTTCTTGGTAATCTGATAAGACGGTGCTGCAATAAATCGATTATTGGCATAAACATTTACTTCTCCACTTGGCAACTTCTCATCAGCACGATTGGCCACAATAGACCAAAAGAACTTTGTATTAGAACTTCCATTGTTCAACTCAATCACATCAAACCCAAATGCATTTTCATTTTGTACAAATACTCCACTGCAATTGCCTCGCAATTGAATAAATACCCTTAAAGGATTTTGATCGTTTACGCTTATATTTTTGGATATGATAGCGTCTAGTGTAATGTGTGCTTTTCCATTTACTAATTGCCCCTGACCATAATCCTGGAACAATACTTCAGGAGCTTCGGGGCATGCCATTGCTCTGTAATTATCTTCGGTATCTTTTACAATCGTACCTACTGCCCCATTGCCTATAACTTTATAGTTGGTGCCTGCACCATCCCTTACTCCTACATAGGCCCAAGAAATAGCTGCTCCAGCATTTTGACATTCAAAATAACCCCCTGCTGCGGCATTTACTCCATTGGCTACACTGTTGCCATTACCCGCAGTATTTACCGTGGTGGTAGCAAAACCCATTACTCCGTATTTGGTGCCTACACCAATCACGCCTGCTCCATTAGCTGAGGTTAAATTGGCGGCATTGTTTCCTACTGCTAATAACCCTATGCCTGATGCTGCAGTTGTGGCTTTGGCAAACACTCCAAGTGTATTACTACTAGCTGCAATTCCACTGCCAGCTGTTAAATACAAAAGGCTGGGCACACCCTGACCACCTGCTAATAAACCGGTTCCACTTGCATTGAGATTATAAGCGCCAACTCCAAATCCCGACACACTATTTGACGAACCATATACCCCATAAGCCGCACCGCTGGTAATAGTTGTATTGGCTAAGCCTCTTACCCCGTAAAGCGTTCCGTTAATTGTAGCGGGACCATCTACCCTTCCTAGTATTCCATATCCAAAGGTACCCGGTGCGGGGTTTGATAATGCTACATTTGTCAATCCATAAACCCCAATACCGTTAGATGAAGAAGCCTGTCCATACGTAGCTATCGTGTTTCCTGTTGCACTTAAGGTCATACCAACAATGCCATAAGAACCATTTGAGGGATTTGAATTTTGTGCCTGAAATGCGTAGGTGTTACCACTAGTTACTGTAGCATCTATTACTGCAGCTAATGCACGCACAACACCTGTGCCGCTGGCTATGCGGTTTGTATAGGCATATGCTCCATAGATACTGGTATTTGCAGGCAACGCTTGCACTGCATTATAGTTTTCGGCAAATAAGCCGGTTGTAAATGTATTGCTATTGGTAGATGCATATACACCAGAGGAAGTTCCAAATCCAATTACACCATACCCTGTTCCTACATTTTCGCCATAAACACCTGCTCCTGCAGCTGCCGAGTATCCATTAATTGGAAAATCGCCAAGTGCTGATGTGTTCGTATTTGCTCCATTCGTAGTACCTGAACCAAATACTGAAAAGACATCGCCTGCTATTGCAGAAATATTATTAACTACAAATGGCCCCGTGCTTAAAAAACGAGCACGTTCGTTTGTAGCTGCAATACCGCCTGTTTTTACAACAAATGCCTGCGCATCGTTGGTACCTATATAGTTGGTGCCCGCAATGGTACCTGTATTGCCGGTGGTGGTCCATCCGTTAGCTGTACTCAGTAATCCCCTCCATGATGGTGTAATAGTAGTGCTTACATTGAAATAAAAACCTTCGGGATTGGTTGCCGTATTTGTTTGATAAACTAGTAGTCCCTGTGCCGCTGCCGGCAAAGGATTCATAGCTGTTCGTTGTACTTCTGTTACTCGTGGTAACAGCACCCCTTTGGCTTGAGGTAATCCCGAGATACCATCCAAATCAAGCACTGACGAAGCATTGCCGACTCCAGTGGTATTTGCGATGCGCACATTTTGTGCGTGCATATTGGCCAGTGGTAAAAATAGCAAAAGAAATGAAAAATAAAGTCTTGTTCTAAGTGTAATCATTTGATGTGTGTTTGCTGTTATGCTTGATAATACTGCGAAATTGCAAATCCAAATGTAATGAATATTCTACACACTTGGATGAATTAGCCAAATAATTTTATTCAACCATCTTCTGAAAACTGTTAGTAAGCAAACCACTATTTCTGGTCTGTGGAAAATAAGTTAGCTGGGTAATTTAATAAGGACGTAATAACCACTTTAAAAAATGTAGTACAAAAAAAATGAGCGGTATGGAGAATATACCATCACCGTAACAAAAAAATTAAGATAGGAAATCTGTCCTTGAATTATCCGATTAGCTTTACCTTTAGTCGCAAGCCCTTTTTAATTTGCTTACCGCTTGTCAGGTTGTTGTATTTCTTAAGCTGGTCTACCGTTACCCCTTTACTCTTGGCTATACTCCACAGAGTATCGCCAGGTTGCACGGTGTAGTAGGTATACGTTGGATTTTTTTTATCGTTTGTTGCCTTGTTTTGAACCTTAAACTCCGATTGCTCTTTAGCAGCAAGTTCACTATTATTAGATTCCATAATGGTGGTATCGAGCGATTCGGTACGTGAAACCAGATTTTGAATAGCAGGTTCGGTTTTTTGAAACTTAATATCAACGGGAGCTTTAACCGTTCTGTAAACGATTAAATTCGTTCCTGGATGAATGGTATTGCTGCGCATATTATTCCACTTTTTTAATTCAGCAACACTGCAATTCATTTTTTTACTAATGCTCGCTACCGATTCCCCTTTGCGGCACTTATATGTTATTTTTTTTGTGAGCGTAACCATTTCCTGCTTTTCGCTGTTGTTAGCAACAGCAGCATCCGTAAAAGTGATAGCAGGTTTTTGAACACTCGTAGCCATGGATGCTTCTGCCTCCGTTTTTAATACTTTAACTTGTGTATTTGCATACACGGTTAAGCGCTGACCTTTTCTTAATTTGGTTGATTTAAGCTTGTTCCATCCTTTTACCTCTCCTGCACTGCACTGATACCTGCTAGCAACCCGGTCTATTGTTTCTCCCTTACGTACAGTGTGTAATTTTTTTAAGGTTTTTGTTACATAAGTATACTTAGCTTCCTCTTCGGCTATGCTATAATTAGTGCGACCATTGCTTAATTTGATTACAGGAGTGCGCGACAGTTCTGCCATTGCTTCCTGCTCAATAATCGATTGCTTTTGCACGAAGGCAATTACCTTATCGTGTGGTAAGCGCAGCACATGGTATTCGCTTCCTTTAGCTTGTGGTATTACTTTCTTTTTAAAAGTAGGGTTTAAAAAACACAACACATCAACCGGTATATCCAGATTATTGCTTAGTGCTGCAAAAGAAGTTGCTTGTGTAATATGAAGTGTATCAGTTTCGAAATAGGTAATAGAAGGAGGTACCGGAATTAAATTATGCTCGCGCGAATAATTCATTACGTAGCTGATGGCGATAAAGGCGGGTACATATCCTCTGGTTTCGGCAGGTAGGTATGGGGCAATACTCCAGAAATCGGATTTGCCACCACTACGTATAATAGCCTTGTTAACATTGCCCGGTCCACAATTGTAAGAAGCAATTACAAGCAACCAATCGTGATAGATATCGTACATCTTTTTAAAATACTGACATGCCGCATCGGTTGATTTTATAGGGTCTCTGCGGTCATCTGTATAGGAATTAACGTTGAGGTTATACAATATTCCTGTGTTATACATAAACTGCCATAAACCCGTAGCGCCCATAGGCGATACGGCAGTTGGATTGAGGGCCGACTCTACCATGGCCAGGTATTTTAACTCAAGGGGAAGATTTTCGCGCTCAAGGGCATGTTCAAACAAAGGAAGATAGATATTGCTTAACCCCATAATGCGTTTGGTGCCTTCACGTTTCTGAACTGCATATACATTGATATAAGCCTTAACCTGAGTGTTGAAAGTAAATGGAATGGGCGAAGTCATTTTGGAAATACGTTCAGCATATACCTCATCGGCAAATACCGGTACATCATATACATCGGTAGTACTCAATGGATATTTATTGGCTTGGGTTGCTTGCCTAAAGCGTACCACATTATCAATGGTTACCAGACTATCAATGGTGGCAATAATAGGGTCGCCTGAATCACAGATATTAGAAACCAAAGGTGCCTGCCCATTTAATTCTGTTAGCAGCGCACTCATCATGATTAAACCGGCAAAGATTTTTTTCATAGACTTTGTTTTTTAAGATTTTCAGAATATCAATACCTATGTGACGGATTTGAATGATCAAATATTGATTGACCAAACAAGGTAAAGGAATTAATAAACGAAAAAGTTTAAAGAGATGAACGGTTAGAAACCGAACTGCGAAAATATAAAAAAAACGGTTGTTTGCCTAAATAATATTAACACTCCCCTAAGCTCATTAAAAGTTCACACTTTATGAACAACCTCTTAATAACACCACAATTTCGCCACGGGCAGGATTGGCCTTAAAATGCTCCAAAAGCTCACTAACGTGGCCTCTTCGGGTTTCTTCGTACAATTTGCTAATTTCTCTACATACACAAATTTCCTTTTCTGCACCCATCATTTCATAAATTTGTATCAACAACTTTTCAAGCCGGTGTGGCGACTCATAAAGGATAACCGTACGCTTTTCTTCACTCAACTCTTTGAGGCGTGTAGTCCGCCCTTTTTTAACCGGAAGAAACCCTTCGAAACAAAAACGGTCGCAGGGAAATCCTGAATTAACAAGAGCAGGAACAAATGCCGTAGGGCCAGGCAAAGTTTCTACATCAATATTATTTTGAATACATGCACGCACCAGCAAAAAACCAGGATCGCTAATGGCCGGAGTGCCGGCATCACTTACAAGACCAACCATAGTTGCCTGTTGTATATGGCTTATGGCATTTTGCAAAACCTTATGTTCATTGTTTATGTGAAATGAAAATAACTTTTTTTCGATTTGAAGATGCTTCAATAAATTAAGTGTAGTGCGGGTATCTTCGGCATACAAAAAGTCGCATGTTTTAATGGTTTCTATGGCACGCAATGTAATATCGCCTAGGTTGCCAATGGGAGTTGGTATGAGAATGAGCTTGGACATGATGAATAATTACAAAACCAATTTGCTCACAAAACTATGAAATATAATGCAGAGCCCACAGTATGAGGCCAACCAGCTTATAGCAATGATCTTACAATCTTAGGAGTGATGTTTCTTTTGCTAGCCTCGTATCAATAACTATACGTGTTGTAAAATTAAAATTCAGGTTGCCGTATGCGACTATTTGCAAGTCAAAAAAATAGTTAGGCATAATAGAAGCAAATTTAATTCATGCTAAAGATTTATACACTAACACTTTTGCACGACCAAAATAGAAGACACAACAAATTAGCTATTGGCCATTTTAGAAAGCATGCATTTGCTCTTTGATAAAATACGAAATGATGATTTGCTTTTTTTATTTTACTGCTAACTACCGGACTATGAAAAATTTCTGCTAGATGTGATGGTAGGTGAGATATGTTGCACTTATGTACAAAAATTCGCTTTAAACAAAAAGCCCAAGCCGAGCAAAGGCAAGCCCCATAAATGGTTTGGGGTGTATTGGTGCCGAAATGCAATGCCATATTGCATTATTAAACGAAGAAAGAAATGCTGAGCAATAAATTTGTGAAAGAAAAAAAATGCCAACCATTTCTTGCTGCAGGAAGCCCGCAGCCCCGCGACAATCTGTTTATTAAATAGCATGATATTTGATGCCAAAAGAAAGCTCCTAACCTCAATTCAAATTTTAAAAACTTACCATTATGAAAAAAACAACATCATCTTTTTGGTTAGTATTTGCCTTACTTATTGTAACCACTTACACCGTGGCAGCGCAGCAACCCTTGGTGACAGCTACTCCTGCACAAAATGACTTTTGTAATGGCACTGCTTATGTCACTTTAACAATAAATAGCCCCGACCCTAATTATACCTATGATTGGTATGACGAAGACTATACAGCATTTAACCAAAACGGAGGTATGATACATAATCTTCTGGCTTCGGGGGTAACTTCGCTTACATATTCATCGAGTTATTGTAACCGCGTAAATATTACTGCTACAGATAACAATACAGGATTTACTTATGGTTTTGATTATTATATGATAGGTACTAATCTTACTTTATTGCCCGGAAATAAAATTCCATACTGGGAATATAATTTCGGTTGCAGAAAATTTTTAATCCCAATAGTTTTTTATGCATTGTTATATAATGTACCAAACCGCACGGGTAATTGGTATAAAGATGGAGCAATACATCCTACAAGTTATCATGAGTTAGTAAATCCTGACAAAGGAAAATATTACTACAAGCTAACTTTGGCTTGTGGCACCGAATTAACAACCGATACCATAAATATAACAACCACATTGCCTCCGGCACCTGTAATATCAGCCTTAGGAAACACAACCATTTGCAATGGCGACAGTGTAAACCTTACTGTAAATGGCGCGTGGCCAAATTATTTTTGGGAGCGCAACGGTAGTATAATAGCAAATGCAAACCAAAACAATTACAACGCAAAATTAGCAGGCACATACAAAATGGGATATTATAACTCAAATGGATGCTCTGTTACTTCATCAAATAGCATTGTGGTTTCTGTGTTAACCGGACCGAAAATTACAGCATATGATACGCTTGGCTGCCCGGGAGATTCTCTATTATTATCATGCAATAGCGCTGTAAGTTACCAATGGAAAAAAAACAATATTAATATTGCCAACGCTACTCAACAAAATATTTACGTGAAAACCGCAGGCAGCTATACGGTTGTTACCGGTGGATTACAATGCAGTGTGAGCCAACCTGTTTCAATTAGCTATTTCGCAAATCCAACTATTTCCATTTCGCCCTCAGGCACACTAAACCTATGTAGTGGCAATGGATTAGACTTTACAGCTACTGCAACCAATGGTGCGAGCTACAAATGGTACAAAACCAATTACGTGTATCCTATTTCTGAAACCAATACACTCTTTGTTCCGGAGAGCGGCAGTTACTATTGCATTGCAACAAGTGCCCAAGGTTGTACCAAAAAATCGAACACTACGGTATTGGTAGCAAAATCATCGGCAAGCTTACCTTCGGTTACCCAAGTACTTCAACCTAATGCATCAGGAATTGATGCTTACATTGAAAAATCGCAACCAAATACTAACTATGGAAATACCCCTTCGCTTCTTGCAATTAATTATGTTACAGGAAATCCGTTGTATCGCACTTTGATAAAGTTTAACTTAAACTCCATTCCTGCCGGTGTCCCAATTATAAGTGCAAAACTCAGCTTATACAGCGACAGTCTTTCAACTTACGGCACTATACATAAATCTTTTGTCATAAGACAAATTACCCAACCATGGAATGAACAAACCGTAACCTGGAATACACAACCAGCCTTTAAAGATTTAGGCAGAATAGAAATAGCGGATGGCACTACCTCCTATCAGGATGTTAAAAATATTGACGTTCGGAATTCAGTTAAGCAATGGTCGCTGCACCCAGCAGATAATAATGGATGGATGCTTGCACGGTATAACGAAGCCGGCAATCCTGTAGGCGCAGTACATTTTGCATCGGGTGATTATGGTACACCCTCGCGCAGACCTAAACTGGTAGTGAAATATGCAAATGCAAAAATAGATACTAGTGCCTCTACCACGTTTTGTAATGGCGATAGTGTAAAGTTTACAACAAATGCAGGCTCTTATACCTACCAATGGTACAAAGGAAGCACTCCTATTAATGGCGCAACATCAAGCAGCTATACCGCAACCACAGCAGGAAAATATTCGGTAAAAATTACTAATACTGATGGATGCAGCGTTGAGTCTGCAACCAAAGCCGTGGTGGTACAACCAAACCCTGCCATAACACTTACTCCCTTGGGTAGCACTACTTTTTGCAATGGCGATAGTGTAAAACTTCAAACCAATGGAGTAGGCACGTATCAATGGCGCAAGAATAATAATGTGATTGCAAATGCAACATTGCAAACATACACTGTCAAAACCGCTGGAAAGTATACCGTAAGAGTTACAAAACCGAATGGGTGCAGCCGAACATCTACTGAAGTACAAGTCAAAGTACCATGCAAGTTGCCTTCGTTGTTACATAACGAAGCGCACATAACTATTTATCCAAACCCAACCAAGTATATGTTGAATATTGAAAGCAGTGTTGATTGTTCCAAAATTGCAATTTTTGATTTGTCGGGTCGACAAATTTTTGAAGGCAAATTTTCAAATCAATTAAATTTAGAATTTTTAAATCAAGGGGTTTACTATTTGCATCTGCTTGACATGGATGGCATCAGTTTACATAGAGAAAAAATAATTAAGATTGATTAAGCATCTTCGATTTTTCATTTCATGTGCATTATACCTTTTATCGAAAATTAATGTTGGTAAAATAGATATGCATTGAAGCAGGATAAAAACACAACAACGGTATTTTTTTTTAAGCTTCCTTACCAAAATTTAAAGTGCAAACCACTTTCAGTTTAGAGCCTGTTTAAGACTTGTATTTAGAATTTTTTAAGAGCAAATTTTTGAAAGGCAAAGCATTCTTGCAGGCTATAGTTACGAATCAAGGTCTAGTTCAATTGCCCTGGGGCAATTGAGTCTACACGGTTGGATGATTAACGATGGTCATCGGAAAACTCACTATAAAATGACAACGGGATAAATCTTAAACCGCCTCTTGATTGGTGAAAAAAATGATTGCAATTATGTGAAGGGTAAAGAAAATAGAAATCAAAATTCCCTCGGATAAAAAAATAATTGCAGAATACCTTTTGAAGCAAAGAAATACTGCTACAACTACTTAGTATGTTGGTGCTTCATCACTCTCCGCCTTACCCATCGCGGCAAAATAATAGCACCAATTATGAGATAAGGATAATAGCTTAAAAGCCTCCATAGCAATGCAAGCGAAGGTGCCAGACCCACTCCAATAAAGTCGCTCAGGAATTTTGTAAATATATATTCAGCAATGCCGCTGCCACCGGGTGTTGGACTAAACAATACAATGATTCCCATAATAACCTGCCGTGCATAGATGACAAGGTGATCCAACTCGACCGGTGAAAAAGCATTGAGTATGCAATTTACAATAGAGTAACGCGCTGTCCAGGTAACAAAAGTTGTAAAGAGTGCGCCCATCCAGTAATTAAACGTTTTGTCCTGCAATCCTTTGCTTGCTATTAGCAATTGTTCTCCGGTTTCTACGGCATTTTCTTTCCACCGTTTAAGTAGTGGCAGGCTAAAGGTTTTTACCAGGATGTGTTTTACAAAATGAGGATTTACAAATAAGGCGTAAGCAACAAATAATTTATAAGCAAGTATGATAAAATAAACTGACCAAAAGGTATAAAAAAAACCGGCACCAAAGCTTAACGTCATCTGCTGGTTATTGCTGATTACCGAATTGAATAATGCACTCTTCCCAATTGTAAAATATAATAGAGGAGCCATCACTGCTAAAAAAACGCCATCTAAAAAACTAGAAAACATAATGGCAGTAATACTTTTACCCATGTTAATTTTTTCGCGATTGAGAATAAAAATGGCGAAGAAAAATCCGCTGCCCAACATACCAGGAACAATTGCACTGGCAAATTCCCACAGCATAATTACATTGAAGCTATTGCGCCAGCTAAGATGGTTATCGGTAAGGATGCGAATACGAATCATGTAAAATAAATCGCGCACACAAACACTTAGCAGGGCTAAAAAAATCCACCAGGTGCTGAACCACGTCCAGTTGACAGCTTCAAATGCTGCGCGGTCAAAATCCTTTATAAAGAGTATGGTAGCAACACCCAAACCAAGCAGGATTGGTAAGAATACCTTGCCTACATTAAACGAGCGGAGTATGCTATCATCGTTAGTTTGCATAGATAGCCTGATTCTCTGCAATGCTTATCCAAAAATTATTAAACCCATCCCCGGTAACAACAGAAAGCACTCCTTGCTGTATTAACTCGAGCAGGGAGAGGAACGTAAAAATAGCATGCAACTTATTTTCGCAGGCTTCAAATATCTCTACAAAATTGCAACGAGGTTTTTTGCGAACCAGCGATATCAAAAAATCCTTTTCTTTTTCTACGGTGTAAGGATAGGTAACTACGGTATGATGGTTATTCTGTGCATTGTTCTTAAAACGGTCCATCACCTTTTCGAAGGTGGTGAGTAATTTGAACAGGGTAAGCGTCTCTAATTCGCTTTGATAATTATACTGATCGGCTTCCAATGCTATGCGTGCCAGGTCATTTTGAATATTGCCGCGCTCAATACGCTGTAAGCGGTCTTCTTCTTTCACACGAAACTCCTCGGCCGCTTCCTTATATCGCTTATACTCCAGCAGTTGCTGTACCAAATCCTGACGCGGATCTATTTCATTTCCCTGGTCATCTTTGGTATATCGTGGCAACAGCATCTTTGCTTTAATACGCATTAAGGTAGCTGCTACTAATATGAACTCGCTTGCCAGCTCAATGTTTAACTGGTCCATCTTATGCATATAATCAAGAAAGTCGTTGGCTATCGATGCAATAGGAATGTTGTGAATATCGAGCTCATCGCGTTCAATAAAAAATAAGAGCAGGTCAAAAGGGCCTTCAAATACAGGTAACTTTATTTCAAAATTTTGCGAATTCATTTTCTAAAAATAGGAGATTTCAATAAATACATTTGATGGCGTGAAGTAACAAATTTTGAATGCAAAAACACAACTTAAATATTAAGAACCTTTAAGAGGCCGTGGCTATAACAAACGAGTTTACAACTTTATACAAATATTAGGAATTCGAATGATGCAGCTATTAGAGTAAGAATAAACAATTCGATACTTTTTGCGAAAATTTTTTAGACCATGGCAAGAAAAAAAGTTACAGCCAGCGAATCACTGACTGTACAAACCGAGTTGGTATTACCCAACGATACAAATATACTAGGTAACCTGATGGGTGGCCGCCTGTTACACTGGATGGATATAGTGGCTGCCATAAGCGCGCACAGGCATTGTCATCGTGTAGTAGTAACTGCAAGTGTTAACAATGTAGCTTTTAACCAACCTATTAAGTTGGGGCAAATAGTTACGCTGCAAGCAAAAGTGTCGCGTGCATTTAATAGTAGCATGGAAGTGTATATTGAAGTGTGGGTAGAAGATAATGTGAATGACAAAAAAATAAAATGTAACGAAGCCATCTATACTTTTGTAGCTGTAGATCAAATAGGTGCACCCATCCACGTACCTGAACTGATACCCGAAACCGAGGAAGAGCACAAACGATATGAAAGTGCCTTACGAAGGCGCGAATTGAGCTTAATACTTGCAGGCAAAATGAAACCGGAAGAAGCCACCGAGTTAAAAGCCATTTTTAGTTGATATAAAAAATCAAAATAAAAAACCTGATATAACCCAAATGTATTATTCCTATCGAAGGTTGTACAGGTATGTTTAGCATTTCTTTTTTTATAACGTCATAGCCATTCAAATAAACCATCAAGATAAATACGTATGAAAGTAGCAATAGTAGGAGTTACTGGCCTTGTGGGCACCAAAATGCGGGAAATACTGAGCGAACGAAATTTTCCTGTTACCGAGCTTATACCGGTAGCTTCCGAAAAATCGGTTGGTAAAAAAATAAGCTACAACCAACAAGAATATGAAACGGTAAGTGTAGATGATGCCATAGCTATGAAACCGCATGTAGCGCTATTCAGTGCCGGTAGCGGACCATCGTTACAATATGCTCCCTTGTTTGCAGCTGCAGGAACCACCGTTATCGACAACAGTTCGGCATGGCGCATGAATGCCGCCAATAAACTCATTGTACCCGAAGTAAATGCCCATGTGCTTACCCAAGCTGATAAAATTATTGCCAACCCCAATTGTAGCACCATTCAATTGGTTATGGCATTAAAACCTTTGCACGATGTACTTAACGTAAAACGTGTGGTAGTTTCAACTTACCAAAGTGTAACAGGCACAGGCAAAAAAGCTGTTGATCAACTTATGAATGAACGTGCAGGAATAGAAGGGCCTAAAGCCTATGCTTACAAAATTGACTTGAATGTGATACCACAGGTTGATGTTTTTTTGGAAAATGGATATACCAAAGAAGAAATGAAAATGGTAAACGAAACCAAAAAAATATTGGGCGACCATAGCATAGAACTTACTGCTACTGCCGTGCGCATTCCGGTAATGGGCGGGCATAGCGAATCGGTTAACATCGAATTTGAAAACAATTTTGACTTACAACAGGTACGCGATTTACTTGAGGCTGCACCCGGAATAGTGGTGCAGGATAATCCTGAAAAGCTATTGTACCCCATGCCGCTTAATGCCCATGATACGGATGCAGTATACGTTGGTCGCCTCCGCAGAGACGAAACACGCCCCAACACATTAAATATGTGGATTGTAAGCGACAACCTTCGCAAAGGTGCTGCCACCAATGCCATTCAGATTGCCGAGTATCTTGCCGATAAAAACTGGTTGTAAATAAAAAAAGAGGGTGATGTTATTCGTTCCCTCTTTCGGCTGTTTATATTTTATTGCTTATTATCCTTAAGTTTCGTTTTAAAAGTAAGAGGGATAATTTTATTAACCGGCAAGTTACAGTAAAATACTTTTCGTTGAAAAACCTGCCTGCCTAAAATTATCCCTTCTTTACTTATAGTATCCGCCTTGTTGTTAGAATGTTGTAAGTGCTTATTTAATTACAACTGTTCAAAAATAGTGCTATTGTTTGCGGCTAATTGGCTGTAATTATTTACCGACTTCATTTGATTCGCAACCGTACCCTTTTATTTAGTATTTAATTGATTTGATACTTGTCTGTAATATCGAATGGTTGGGAACCGCCTGCTAGCACTAACTTGAACTTCACACCAAACAACTACAAGTAATATGAACTGGTTATTTCTATAGTTTAGGATGAATTGAAACTGCAATTTCAAAAATCCCGAATGCCTACACCTTGGGTGAGTTGATACACTAAAGTGCGAACAACAAGTTCGCGCCTGCCAGTAAAGACTTGCGGCACAGCGCATGCATCATCTGTAGTATTTTGACTTTGGCTATTGACACGATTAATGGAAAAGTATTTGAACGAAAAATAATATTTACTTTAATCGTCCTCCAACATATACCCTTACCGATACAATTCCTTCCAAGTAGATTGTTTCGTGGACTTTCCCTTCTCTTTAAAATTCCACCTCCAGCATAACCGGACAATGGTCGCTGTGTTTAGCTTCGGGAAGTATGCGGCACGAGTTCAAGCTTTTTTCGAGTGTGCTAGATACTAATGCATAATCAATACGCCATCCAAGATTTTTTTCGCGGGCACTAAAGCGATATGTCCACCATGTATAGTGATGTGGTTCCGGATTGAAATAGCGAAATGAGTCGATAAATCCGCTTTGAATAAACTGCTCCATCCATTCGCGCTCTTCAGGCAAAAAGCCTGAGCTTTTTGCATTACTAACCGGGTTGTGTATATCAATAGCCCGGTGGCAAATATTATAATCGCCACATATAATTAATTTTTTGCGCTTCTTTTTCAGTTCATTTATGTAGTTCTTAAAATCAGCAATCCACACCATTTTATAGTCTTGTCTTTCTTGGCCGCTGCTGCCCGATGGCACATATACACTAATCACACTTACATCGCCATAGTCTGCTCTTAATACCCGCCCCTCCATATCGTAGTCTTTGATGTTGCAACCTACTTCTACCTTATCGGGTTTTTGTTTTGTAAGAATGCAAACGCCACTGTACCCTTTTTTTTCGGCAGCATGCCAGTAGTGGTGATACCCTAACTTTTCAAATGCAGGCAGGTCAAGCTGTTCGGGTTGTGCTTTTATTTCTTGCAGACATACAATGTCTGCTTGTGTAGATTTAAGCCAATCCATCCATCCTTTGGTTATGGCCGCACGTATACCGTTAACGTTATAGGTGATTATTTTCATAAGTAAGTGTTCTGAAAAAAATAGAATGGTATGGTTTTATTTTATCCCCATCATTTGCCTTGCGCGCATTACGTACTGTTTTCCTTGCACGCTATCTCCAAGCATCATATAAGTGATGCCAATATTATTTGTGGCATTGGCATTGTTTGGATTTATTTCTAACAATCGCTTGTAAGCGGATAAGGCATTTGGAAAATCTTTCATCATACCATAACAATTGCCGGTGTTGTTCCAGGCATCTGGATAATTTGGTTTTATTTGTATAGCCTTTGCATACTGATCAATGGCCTGTTTATACTGCCCGGCTTTAGCATATACATTCCCAATATTATAAATGGCGTTTTCATTATCAGGTTTCAATTCAACCGCTTTGTTTAGCAACTTCAGGGCATCATCTAATCGCCCAACATCAGTTAAATATATTCCTTTGTTATTGTATGCCTCGCTCGAAGTTGGCAATATCGCAATAGCCTTATCCAGCACTTCAAATGCTTTGTCGTATTGTTTGGTTTCGCCATAGCAAACTCCTTGAGCTATTAAAAATTCAGGATCTTTTTTATACTTATCGTTTGCTGCACGCTCCAGACACTCCAGCGCTGTTTTATTATCTTTTAATTCTTTGTATGCTATTCCCATGTGATACCACGCATCGCTGTAAGTAGGAACCAGCGCTACGCCTTCTCGCAATTGCTCTATTCCCTTGCGCATATATTCTTCTTTAAGTGCCTGATCTGTTTCTTCTTTCAATCCTTTTTCAATAATCAAAGCGCTGCCATAGGCATAGCGAATACGAGCACTTTCGGGATAACTAACCACATCGGTTTCAAGCAGGGTCATGTTGCTTTTCCATTTGGTATTGCGATGTATGGTTTTAAAGGAAAAAAGTACAAAGGCAACACCAATGATGGCAACTAATTT
The DNA here is from genome assembly GCA_016714535.1 of Bacteroidota bacterium. Lineage (NCBI taxonomy): Bacteria > Pseudomonadati > Bacteroidota > Bacteroidota bacterium. The sequence continues at coordinate 274,528 of JADKDR010000002.1, read as the reverse complement.
TCCATTGGCTTTAAGTAAGCTTGGCAAACTTGTGTATGTTTTTTTGTTTTCATTTAGCTTTAGTAAACCGGCCAATACAAATACAATGGCAATGCAAAATCCCAGCGAAGGCATGTATGCAAAGCGTTCGGCTAAGGTTGCTTCTATCAGAAAGGCGATGTTGCTTACTAAAGAAATAGTTAGAGCAAAAAATAAAATGCCATACACAATGGGTGATTTCTTTTTGAAATTTATTACACAATAAACTATCAGGCCAATGATGGCTATGGTTGATAGTAAGGCATACACATTTCCGAAGCTCACCACCTTATATACACTGTACGAATAATCAAAGCTTAAAGGATATGGCACAAACATGAGCAGAAAATATTTTCCCATAAGCATAAAGGCAGTTGATAAACGCTCGCCCATATTTTGTGCTCCTACCATGGTATTATTAATCAGTTCAATGTCGGTAAAGTTGCTCACACTGCCAATTGCCATCACACGCATACCAAAATAGATGGCTGCAGCAGCTACAGCTGCAAGCGATGCAGTAATTATGTGCTGACGCTGTGCTTTAGTAAAAAACCATAAAGTAAGTGGTACAACAGCAACCATGGTAAGTGCATTTTCTTTCGAAAGATTAGCAACCAATAAACACAAAGCAGCATAACCAAGATTGAGCATATTTTGCGATTGGACATATTTGAGTGTAAACAGCAGACCACTTATACTAAATAAAAATGCAAGTATCTCATCACGACTTTTTATGTTTGCTACAACTTCGGTGTGCACCGGGTGTGCAATAAATAAAAGCGTAATTAAAAAAGGAAGCAACGGATGATGTGCCTGCAACATGGTTTTGAGCAAGGTAAATAACACAATTGCTGTTACCACAAAAAGCAAGATGTTGATGATGTGCCCGGGCAACGGATTTTTTGGTGCAAGGCCCCATTCAATAGCAAACATGGCTACCGACATTGGGCGATACAGACTTTCGCTGCGGTCCCAAAATCCTTTGCGATAGCTTGTTGTAAAAATTTCGCCTATGGCCGAGGGGCCTTTCTTTACTATTTTATTATTTTCCATAACAGTGCCATCATCCACCGTGTACTCATGTGTAACGGTGTTTATATACAATAGGAAGGCACATGTTGCACAAATAATCAGCATCATGCGATGGATGGATGTTAGGTTGACAACTACTGGTGAAGCTGCTTTTTGTTCCGGCTTTTCTTTGGCTATATTCTTTTTCATCCGATCTGGTTATTCGATTTAAATATTTAAAAGGTTAAAAAAACAGTTTTGAAACGGTTGGCGCAATCTCAACAGAGATATAAATTACAAATGATTTCAACACGTACTTATTGGCAAAAGTATAAAATAATGTATCCGCCAAATTAAAATAAGTTTATACCTTCGTGCATACAGAATACATGAATAATGGGAATGAAATTCACCGCGGCACAAATTGCCGAAACACTTAACGGTAGTGTAGAAGGAAATGCAGAAGTTTGGGTAGATAATGTTTCTAAAATTGAAGAAGGCCTGGAACATACATTGAGTTTTTTGGCTAATCCAAAGTACAACGACTTTCTATACACTACGCAATCAAGTATTGTAATTATCAATAATGATTTTGTGGTTGATAGGGAAATCAAACCTACGTTAATCCGTGTTCCCGATGCATATCAGGGATTTGCACGACTGCTCGAAATTTACAGTACCATCCAACTGAATAAAACAGGGGTTGAAGAGCCGCATTATTTAGGCAGTAAATCAACTGTGGGCGATCAAGTTTATTTGGGTGCCTTCAGCTACATTGGTTCCAATTGTAAAATTGGAAATAATGTAAAAATATACCCGCATGTTAGTATTGGAGATGGAGTTAGCATAGGCGATAATACAACCCTGTTTAGCGGAGTAAAAGTATATAGTCAGAGTATAATTGGAAGTCATTGTACATTGCATTCAGGTGTGGTAGTTGGTAGCGATGGGTTTGGCTTTGCACCTAACGATAGTACCTATAAAAAAGTTCCTCAAATTGGCAATGTAATTATCGAAGATCATGTTGAAATAGGCTCTAATACTACCATTGACCGTGCTACCCTTGGTAGCACGATTATACGTAAAGGCGTAAAACTTGATAACCTGATACAGGTTGCACACAATGTAGAGATAGGTGAGAACACAGTGATTGCGGCACAAACCGGTATTGCAGGTTCTACTAAAATAGGCAGCAATTGCATGATAGGAGGGCAGGTAGGTATTGTGGGCCATGTTACTATTGCAAACAATGTAAAGATTGCTGCACAATCGGGTATAGGTCAAAGCATACTAGACGAGGGCGCTATTTATCAGGGATCACCGGCATTTGCTATTGGAGATTATCGTAAGTCGTATGTTGTTTTCCGTAACTTACCAGAATTGGTAAAGAAAATTGATAATCTCGAAAAGGGATTTTAGGTCAGCATAAAAAACTAATAGAATAGCGTGCACTTTTCTTAGACCACTTAGGTACTTTCTCTTTAAGGTCTTTTCTTTTTAGCGTATCAGCAATAAAGTTTTATAATTTATTTGATGTATAAATTTCCAAGATGAATGCTGTGCAAATGCAAAATTGTAATGCGAAATTCCATTTAGAATATTCTAGTAAATGCACCTTTGGTGCATTTCAAGTTTGACCTTATCTAAGCAGAAGTACTTTGCCACTTTTGTTTTGAATGTTTCGTGCAGTTTTTAAATAGACTTGATAGTAATATTCACCCGCTTGACAAAGTTCGCCATCATAACTGCCATCCCATCCTTTTTGTAAGTCGCTTGTTTCAAATATTTTTTTACCCCAACGATTAAAAATACTTAGATTATAAAATAAATAGTCCCCAGCTTTTATGGCTGCAAAGATTTCGTTTTGTCCATCTCCGTTAGGACTAAAAGCATTTGGAATAAACAAACCATCATTTGAATCATACACTTCTACAAAAATGGAAGCAGTATCGCTGCACCTGCCAATAGTGCCGGTAACTGTAAACCAGGTAGATTGCAAAGGTCGTGCGGTGGTAATTTGTGCTTTGTCGCTCAATACAACATCTGCTGGCTCCCACCTGTATGCATTAGCCCCTGAAGCCGACAATTCAACCATTTCGCCTGCTACTATCAGGCTTAAGTTGGTCATAGCTTCTGCCTTTACTTCGATTACCTCTACATGTATTTTATCACTTGATGAACAATAACCATTTGTAACGGTAACCGTATAGGTTGATGACTGCAATGGCGATATCCATTGCTCGCCACAATTTGTACAAGCAATATAGGGGTTACTACTCCAGCTAAATGAATTATAATTTGAAATGGGGTCTAATTGCATTTCTTCTCCAAGGCAGATGGCAGTATCATTACCTAAATGCACTATAACTTGCGGAATAACTTCAATGATGATGGTGTCATTCACAGTGCACGAATCACTCGAAGACAAAACGTATGTTGTGGTGGTAGATGGAGATGCAATTGCTGTAGTACATGTTGTGCAATTGATGCCTGTGCCGGGCCACCACTGCACATTCGTGCTTCCTGTGGCAGTTAGCACAGTTTGCATGCCTGTGCATATTGTATCTGCAGCAATAGCAGTTAAGGACTTTACTTGCAATACTTTAATTGTACTAGAGTCGCTGGCTACACATCCATTTGTATCGGTATAACTATAGACTATTGTATTGTACCCTGCTGAAACCTGCATCGGAAAAAATGTGTTAGATGAAACTCCATTACCATTATAATTTCCTCCTAGTGGCAAGCCACCAGCAAGTTGTAAGGGTGTTGCATTTGCACACACAGAGTTAAAGGAAGCAAGTGTTACAAGAGGAAGCGCATGTACAATTTGTGTAAATGAAGTATCGTTGCTGCATCCATTGGTATCGGTATAGTTGTAAGTTATGGTATTAGACCCTACAGCCTGCGAGGGATTAAAAATATTATTACTTGTACCGGTACCGGTATATGCTCCTCCGCCAGGCGTTACCAGATTTAGTACAAAGCTACTGTGATTGGCACATACAGCCGGTGGTGTAGTTATTTGAAATTGAGGACTGTCAAAAACAGTCATTAGCGCGCTGTCAGCAGAGCTGCATCCGTTATTGTCACTATAAGTATATATCAGCATGTGATTGCCTACTCCTGCACCCGCAGGAGAAAAAATATTTGTACTGATACCATTGCCTGCATATGTACCCCCTGATGGAATGCCGCTAGACAGAGCAAATGCAGGCTGATTGATGCAGGTTGGGTTTATACTAAAATTTACAACAGGTGCCGTGTTTACCCTGTCAATATGCAGGCACGAGGAATTGTTAACGATAGCTATATATGTTCCTGAGCTGGTTGTGTTTAATGTTGGCGATTGGCAGGTAGTGCATGAGAGGCCCGTAGCTCCTGACCAAACAAAGTTATTACCGGCCGATGCTGTTAGTTGAATGTTAGCAACTCCGCAAAAGGAAGTATCTAATCGACTTGTGTATATTAGCTGTGGTGCTGGAATGTTTATTTGTTTATTAAACAATACCTGACCATCACAACCGGCACTGCTGCCGTGGGCAGCAGTGTTGCAAAGCCCATTATAACCACCTGTTACTTCAATGCCGGTAATGTTGAATGGTAACGAAGCTTGATTAAATAAAATTACACCACCTCCGCCACCACCACCGGGCCCATGATCTGTGCCGGCCTGTGGATTTACACCTCCACTATTATTGCCTTTGGCATATAGTTTTGCTGGCGATATGTAGGTATTGCAATTTATCAGAACTGTCCCACCGGCTCCGCCACCACCTGCACCATCAATAATTACATCAGCTGCATTAGTTCCATTGGATTCAATCAGGTTATTGTTTGCATCTATTGCATTGGCTGAAATGATAATGATCCCACCACCGTTTCCACCAGCATTATCATTAATATTATTTGCATGACCTGCACCACCACCACCACCCATTATGAGTTGGTTCAACTGAAATAACGGGGCATTATCTTTAGCGCCAATTCCATTTGCTATAATAAAGTTAGGTCCAAAAATAGGATTCTGATAACCATATCCACCGTTGCCACCACAACCGGCATTAGCACCACCACCACCACCACCATTGTGATTGTTGCCACCACCACCACCATTCGCAGGTGCTCCACGCCCTTTTACTTTTAAGCCCAGCATAGATGAGGCAATGCCTTCTCCTTTGTTGGCACCTGAGTCCGAGATAGAGGTATAAAAATAATTTCCTACGTGGCTACCTAGATAGGCTGATGTGCCTTTTGCTCCACCACGAAATCCGCGCCCATTGGCATGAACGTTATTATTAAGTGTGATAGTTCCGGTAGCATCCAAAGCAAGCACTCCTCCAGTACTGCCATTCCATGGCAGGCAAGTTAGGGTGTCAGCTATCACAGGATTTGCATATTGTGGCACTCGTATTAATTGTACTGCAGCAGATACGAGATAAGACTTCATTAATGGTGCAAGCGTGTAAATTTTATTACCAACTATATCAAATACAAGGGCATACTCATAGTTGCCTGCGCCATTTAAATTTGAAATGGTTCCATAGGTACTATCATTATTTTGAGAGATAGTAGCACCATTCATCTGCATGATAATAAAAAGGTCACCGATGGCAAAGCCGGTTGAGTTAGATACTTGAATTTCGCTGTTGCAGTTAGATGCAGTTATTGATAATACACCGGCATAATTATTTACCACTCCCGCAATGGATGGCGAGCCATCTTTTCCATTACCAATTGATTGAGAGTTAATTGTATGTGAAATGAGTATTAAAAGACAGGCAAGTTTTAGTATCCGCATTGCTCAAAGGTTTATGGCTAAAGCCAATATTCAAATCTGATACCTGAATTGATGGCATTCTGTAGAAAAAGTGAAATTGGGGTTTATCGACAATGTGAATTTTCCGATGTTGGTATTTTATATAAAATAAAAATAGGTTGTATAAGTTACTACGTTAGATTTGTTGGCATTAACCCGCTTTTCAATTTAGTACAATGGAAGAAACAAAATATTTAGGAGCAACATATATAGATACCGTTACAAACGGTATTTTACAAGATGGTATAATCGCCTTACACAGAGATTGTATTGCCGGTATTTATTCAAAATCGGATTTTGATAAAGCACATCCGGGGCAGCAGTCATCAGTACAATGGATGAATGGAATAATTATTCCCGGACTTGTAAATGCGCATTGCCACCTCGAACTGTCGTATTTAAAAAGCAGAATCACCCAGCACACCGGCCTAAGTGATTTTATAACGCAGGTTGAAAAACTAAAGAGTGCAGATAAAGGCCATATCCTGCATTGTGCATACGAGGCAGATGATGAAATGTACCAAAATGGAATTGTGTATGTAGGCGATGTTTGCAATACGCTTGATGCACAATTGGTAAGGGAAGAAAGCAAAATCAAATACTATCATTTTTGTGAGGTCTATGGCATTGATGAGCAGAAGGCAGAATTTGCTTACGAAAGAATAAAGGCGCTTAAAGCATGTATTAGTGCTCCCGATAAGTCAATAGTACCGCACGCTCCATATAGTGTATCTAACAAATTGTTTTCGCTAATAGAGCATGGTAAAGAAGAATTAGTCAGCATACATAATCAGGAATCTGCTGCAGAAGATGATATGTTTAAGAATAAATCGGGAGAAATAGTAGAGCGATTGGTCAACTGGGGTATTAATCTTGATGGTTTTGAGCCTACCGGCAAAACATCACTTCAGTCATATTATGATAGCTTACCTCATAACGAAAGAAAAATGTTTGTGCACAATACCTGTACAACACCAGACCTAATTAATGCTTATTCACACCCATTAAACTATTGGTGCTTATGTCCGGGTGCAAATCTTTTTATCGAAAATAAATTACCGGCATTGGAAACATTTTTCTTACAAAAGGATAATTGTGTGGTAGGTACTGATAGTTTGGCTTCGAATACGGAATTGAATATTATACATGAATTGAAAATCATTTTCGATTATTTAATGCAACACAAAATTCAACTACCTGCATTGGAAGTTTTTAGCAGATTGGTACGCTTTGCCACGCTCAATGGGGCTAGATTTTTTAACTGTGAAAATTATTTGGGAAGTATCGAAACGGGAAAATCTCCGGGAATAGTGCTTTTAGAAAATGGAGATTTTAATTTTAATTATTCAAGAATAATTCGCTTGGTATAGTCCTGCAACTACCCTCCTGATAGCTGCAGGGGACTCTTCCATCTCTTCTTACAAAAATAAAACCCACTTACAAAATTAGCAATTTCCACCGTCTTATGCCGGCTCCATTCACCTACCCGCTTACTACGTATATGGTTATAGTTAACAGCGGTTGCGCACCTGCCTAAGGCAGGTATTGAGATTAACGAATATTGTTATTTCTTCAACAGCCGATAAACTTCTCTTTTAGTTTTGCTATTGATTTGTACTTGATATATTCCAGCGCTATGATTGCTCAAATCTATTTTGTTTTCAAATACAACTTGATTATTTAATTCACGCCCAAACACATCATATATCGTTACTATTACATCTTTCATATTTTTATTAAAATAAAATATTCCATCACCGGGATTAGGATAAAAAGTAAAATCTGTTTGGGCAGTTTCCGGCAACCCAATAGAGCCGAAAGAATACAAATTATACGCTGTATTTGTTTGCACCGCTTCATTTTGGTCGAAGTATATATAGGCAGTATTGTTTACCTGATAGGGAATGGTGAGATTTGCTTTGGGTTTTATTTTATATATAATGCTGCCATGACTATTGGGTTCATCAATATTGCTATCCGGCAGCATAATTTGATTGAAGGTAAAAGTAATCTGACCATTAGAATCCAATACCGTATTGCAATTATGACTGGTATGCAGCAATTCAAAAGTATTAAAATCAAATCCTGAATCCAGCGTATCTAATATTATTACACGGTATGCCGTATCAGTACCGGTATTTTGAAAGTTTATGGTGTATTCAAGTTCTGTGCCCGGGGGTGTGAGGTGTTGTACGCTATCACCTGTTGGATATACAAGTATTTCATTGGGATCATAAGGGCAAGTTACTGTGCGATAAATGGTAAGCGAATCAAAATATTTTAGGTTGCCTAATGTATCGCTAAGTTTTATTTCCATGTGAACAGCATATTTAACACCTGGGCCAGGCATGGTAACAAGAATTTTTGTGTCATGCATATACGCTGAATCACCCAATTGAAAGTTGAAAATATTTGTATCGCCACTTATTGTTTGAGGGGGAGAAGGCAAATAACCATTTATGGTTAAAAGAGGTACAGTAATCTTTAATTCTACATTCATATTATTGAAATAAGAAAACAAACGACTTACATTAATTATTTCAGCTGGTTGACCGCATCGGGAGCTTGAAACATAAATGCCGCTTTGATGAAATATATAGCATGAATCGGAATGTAATCCAAAATTTATATCTGTTGTTGTTGGTAATGTAATAGTTAAATTGTAAACCGGATTGGGTGTAGTAAAATGCAAGCAAGCTGTATCATAATCTATACCTACAGTATATGAGGAACCAAACCCAGCTTCAAAAAAATAATTGCCCAAGTTATTTGGGTAGCAATAATAATTCCCGGGTTGAATCAATAATTTTCTAGGAAAGGGACGATCGCCATTTGGGATGTTGTATATTGCATCAGTGTCGGTATCATAAAATACGGAACCATAGACCACAGCATCCAAAGTATCAAGGTATAGGTGCATAAAATCGAATCCCTTACACCCATTTCCATCTGTTACTGTAACGTAATAAGTACCTTGCCCCACATTATTAATATTTTGTGTGGTTGCACTGTTACTCCACACGTAAGTAAAAGGGCCTGTACTTACCGGATTGGAAAATACTGTGCCATCAGTGCATACATTACAAGTTGGAAAATTTGCAGTTAAACCTACATCAAAATTACCAATTAATAAAGAGTCTGTTGCATAGCAGCCTAACGTGTCTGATGCATATAAATAAATTTTATATCCTATCAAGCTGGTATCTATAGTTTGAAAATAAGTTGTAGTACCATTGCTCCAATTATAACTTACAAGTCCATTATTTCCTGTTGATGTTGCCTGCACCTGGCCTGCTGTGCCATTTACACAATCAGGATAGGTAGCTACTTTGATTTCTGTTTTAAGTGTGCAAAATTGTGCTTTTGCTGTATTCACGCTGCAAGCGAATGTGATTATTAGTGTTATAAAAAATTTAATTGTTTTCATTTGTTTATTTTTTTTAATGCATTATTATGAGTTTTGTTGTAGCCATTTGGCTTTCACTTTTTATACAACAACTATACACTCCACCACTCAAAAAACTTAAATTAAAATTTTGCAATGTACTCCATGGTGGCAATTTATAAGTAAACAAAACCCTGCCTTGCATATCTGTAATTTCAAAAATGCCTGTAGCATTTTGCGGCAATAAATATATAATTTTAATGGAACCATTAGTTGGATTAGGAGCAACCGAAAATTTAAAATCATGTTTTGTAAACTCTTGTATGCCAGTTGCCGAGAGGCATGGGCAGCCCAGCGTAGTATCGCACCCTAAATAATAATTTGGGTGGTAAACATTTGCGCGAAATTGAAAGCAAGGTAAATGCAAACTATGCAATTGCACATCGCAGGATAGCCCTGCACTATCAGGCTCATTTATCACATGCATATCAATTACACTGTTACCCGATGAAATATAAATCTTGCCATTTGCAGCGCGATACATTGCCCAAAAATCTGTTTGAAATGGAAAATATGGAGAATAATAACCATCGTTGGTTGCTACCAATGTTTTGGTTTGTGTTGCTATATCTATTTGATGTAAATGTTGTTGTGTGGCGCAATATAAATATTCTGAATTTGAGGAAAATTGTATTCCCATACCTGGGTATGTATCAGAAATATCAATTACGTGAGGATTACTGAAAATCCCTGTACACCTATCAAAATCAAATATTCTTACATCTGCATACCAGGGACCTGGTAAAGGAATAGGATATGTAAAAGCATAGGCAAACTTTTTACCATCGGGTGAAAATTGCGGTTGCCATTGATTAACATAAGCAACTGGAACATTAAGATGTGTGGTAAAAATGGTATCAATTCCATTAGGAGTTAACAGCATTTGAAAGATAATATCTGTACTATCTTTCGTTGCAATTATCCACCAATCCCTACCATTACTATGTTTACACGCTGCTAATCCCTCACCTAATGTATCATTTATTACAATTTTATTTTTTTGACCAAAAGGCACGGCTCCTAAGCCACCGTTCAAACTCATTTCAATCGAAGTTAAATATAAACGTAATGCCCGATAATAACTATTTACAACAGTGTCCCAAGTATGATGAAATAAAATAAATTTATTACTATCATTTGGGAATGGAAGGATAATATTGCCATGAGATGTTCCAAGACCACTCGTACTATTACACCAGCCACCGTTTGTTATATAACTTGGATTCAAGCCTCCCCCATTCAACATAGTATCACCTGTTGCATCAGCAATCCAACAACCATTGGTTGCAATAATTAAATTGCCATTTTCGTCACTCATAGTTGCTTGTGTGCTGCCAAAAGGCATTTTGCGGCTTTCGGGTACTACTGTTAACGAAATGCTGTCTATTAAAAACCTCGCTTTGGTGGATGTTGTATTTGAATCCACTAATACAGGTAAATAGCCTAACAACCAATGGTGCGTTTTGCCTTGTGCTTTTAAGGCACAAGGCAAAACCATCAAGACAAAAATAAAAGCAAAAAACTTACTCATCGCTCAATAATTAATTTTTGAGTTTTCAGAACTAAGCCTTCTGCACTAAATGAAACAGTATATAATCCGATAGCCAATTTTTGTGTATTAATTTTTACAGCTTTCAGTTTGCAATCAACCTTTATTGATAAATGCTCTTTTCCTATTGCATCTGATATACTTACACTACAATTTGTACCGGTGTTGTTGGCTATAAACAATTCTACATAATCATTTGCCGGGTTTGGTTTTAAATAGATTTCAATTGCATTTGTATTGGTACTTGCATTTCGGAATATTCCTTGCAGTAAGCAAATAGCTGCATCGTCATAAACAATCGTATCACCCAACAGAGCTATGTAGTTGCGGGCAATGTACACTGCATTGCCACCACTGTATGGGCATTGTTGGGCAATAGCAAGTATATCGTTATAATGTGTCTTTATTCCGTCTAATCCTTGGTCATTATATAACACATGTATTTCGTTAATATATTTCTCGTTAGTTTCGGGCACTTCAGTTGCTTGTACTGCGCTATTTTCAGTTTCCATTATGCTAATTGCATTATCAGCATCTTGTTTTATTTGTGCAGAAATTATAGCTTGTGATTGAACAATCGAACTGATACTGTTAATTAAATTTTCGCGCAATGTTTCATATCCAATTAATGCTGCATTGTTATTTAGGCTATCTATCAGTTCAATGCTGTCCTTCTTTACAAGTATAAGGCTGTCACAGGTCTTTAACAGCATTAATTTATATGGATTAGGCTCGTTGCTAGCATAAAACTTTTGCTTTGCTTCATATAACTTTCCTATGTTGCCGTTAGCATTATTGATATAAAAATTATACATCACACTATCGCTGTATATAGTTGTACTAACAGACATTAATGCATCATACAAATTTTGCTGTGCAATATTTTTTGCTTCGGGTATATATGCTGCAGTTATTGTACTATCATGTGCTACCTGGTATCGAAAGGCTGCATCATCATCGCCATCTTGTGCCTGTGCAATGCAAGTAGAATTGGTTGCGCAATCATATACACTTAATGGATTTATTGAAAACCATCCAATATTATTAGGCATAAATGTAGGAGTGTTTGGAAATTGGATTGGCGTGTTATTTACTTCAAATTTGGAAGCATTTAAGAATCCAGTATTCTGATTCTCTGCACCGTAAGGTCCTGCATTACCGAGCCACTGGTTACCACGCAGTGTTTGAGTACTTATTAATGCGGTATTATTCAAGTAAAGCCCTTCTAAACAATTGCTCATGCTGTTGCCTCTAAATGCATCTTGCGAATTGCTGCAATCTCCTCCAAAATAAAAGCCGGTAACATGACCATAGCAATGGTTACATTCAATCAGGTAAGATTGGCTGCCATTAATTACATAGCCTCTTGTATTACCTAAGTATGGGTAGTTGGTATATACATTATTGCAAGTAAGCATAGCACCAAAGCCGCCATTAATGGTAATCCCATCTGACGAAGGCTTATTCACTCCCAACGTATTTTGATAAACCCTGTTATAAGTAATTTGCGGTTTCACTACAGCAGTGCTTACTATTCCATTTAGTATTTCTACTGCATACAAATCATTGTCGGTAATCTTATAGTTTGCAAATTGGTTAAGTTCGGCAATGCGCACACATGCACCGAACTTGTTGCCGTGTACCCTTATGTTATTATTTGCTGCAAGCATATTTGACGACCCTGCATTATTGTACCAATTGATGCCATAATCTCGCGCATTTATTTCACAATCAAACACTTTTGTTTCCATACCGTTTGTGCATAATTCGGTTTCAACACCCGTCTTCATCGAATTCATTTTTACTCCTGCAATTTTTGTATTTATGAATTTCGAATAAACTCCGCGGTCTGCTTGTGTCATTGTAGGTGGAGGAAATTGTGCAAGTGGAGAAATTGGGTAAACATCTAATCTGAATGAAGTACCATGTCCACCAAAAGCAGCAATGCAACTGCCATCATGTTTGTTGTTTCCATAAGCAAGGTCTTTGAATATGGTAGCAAAAAAACTATTGCGTACTTCGAGAAAAGAAGAACGTGTTAATATCCCAAGGTTCAACTCACCAAAAGTATTATACATTTTTGAATTATCTCCAATGGTCATATACACATTGCTTATATCCATACCTGCATAAGGTATTTTGCCAAATGGCGTTTGCCCGGGATAGGGTGAAGCCAAGGGACCTGTAAGTGCAAAATAAGAAGCTGCACAGTATCCGTTAATGTTCCACATTGCATCTACCGGATTTTGAGGCACAAATACACCTGTTACATTATTTACTAAATTGGCATTATCGAGCGTAAATGATGTTTCATCTTCCATAGTCATAGCTTTTTCGGCATCTGCAATAACGCCATTGTTATATACCTGTATATTTCCGCCACTCTCTACCGTTATTCCTCGCCACATATATGTGCATTTATTAAGTATAGCACTATTAATCTCTAAAGTAGCACCCGCTTTTACAAATATTTCAGCTTTAGGCTCCATGTAAACAATTTGATTATTATTGAAAGAAAAATTATTGTCAATATTGGGGGGGGGCGGGGGGGGGGGGGCGCGCGGGGGGGGGGGGGGGGCGGGGGGGCCCGGGCGGGGGGGGGGGCGCGGGGGGGGGCGCGGGGGGGGGGGGGGGCCCGGGCCCGCCGGCGGGGGGGGGGGGGCGCCGGGGGGGGGGGGGGGGGGAGGAACCCGCCCCGGGGGGGGGGGGCCGGGGGGGCCCCCGGGGGGGGGGGCAAAGCCCCCCCCCGGGGGGGGCGGGGGGGGCCCCGGGGGAAAAAAGGGAAACCCGGGGGGGGGGGGGCGGGGGGGGGGGGGGCGGGGGGGCCCGGGGAGGGGGGAGGGAGTTTTTTGAATTAATCTCTATTAAATACACCTTCAATATCAATGGTATTAGCAAGAATTGATGAACCATACATGCTCGATGATTCGCCACTTTTTATCATTACATCTGCAGGGCAACAAGTAGGATACAAATCTATTGTTTGGGTTGATTGATTGTATAGCCCTCCATCAAAAACTGTATGTGTTATTGTGTAAGTGCCCGGAGGCGCTGGGTCTATAGGTGGTATGATTGCACCGTTACTGCTATGGGTAATTGGTGCAAAATAGTCGTAAGTATATGGATTGGCACCAAGAACAGGTGTTGTTCTATTATCTCCAAACTCCCATTTATGTATTGCAGTAGAAGAAGTATTTGTAGCGGTGACGGTCACCTGGCCGGTACAACTTAGTTTATCGATATTAAAGCCAGCGTCAGGTAAAGCAGGCATGCCCGGGCATCCGTTTAATAATAAATGACCCGATTGTGTCCAATAATGCAGCGGGCCAGCTTGGGTGTTTAGCTGTGTGTTATTGAGTACAAGTGTAGTAGGGTCTTGGCAACTTAGTATAAAATGATTGTGGCCAAGTGGTACTGTACCAGTTATCTCAAATTCGAAACATCCTAAAGTATAAGGCCAAGCTGTAAAAGTTTGTGGTCCGGTATAATCCAACTGAACTTGCATGCTTCTATACACACAACCCGGACAATTTAATGGATCAGTATATGTTGACAAGGCGCCAACATTTGTAAATGTAACATTTGAAATAACACCTAAGCTTGTAGGTATTGAAGTGCTTGCTAAAGTGGCTGTTGGAGTTAGAAAATCGGGATAAATTATTATACCATCAAAACCATTTACATTACTTACCACAGTATGTAATCCATAGCAAATATTTAATTTTGAACCTGGTGCACAATCCCCAAAACCAGAAACTATCATAGGGCAACCAACCAATACATCTACGCATGCTTCGGAACTTATTGTATTGCCATTATATGTAAATACGGCAAGGTTACATTGGTCATTTCCTATTTCTACAAAGCATCCTGTAAAAGTTAAAGTGGTACATCCCGGCTGCAAAATAAACGGGATCGGAGGGTCGAATGGATTCGCAGTGCCATTACAATTGATTGAAAAATTTGCAGGGTTACCAAAAATATCGCTAAAAGTACCTGTTATAGGCGCAGTGGTGTTATTACAAATTGTTATAGCATATGTTACCGGATCTCCTGCATAAGTAGTAGTTGGTTGCACTGTTTTGATAATGGAAACGGGGTCGCATCCACCATCATTAAGTATATAAGTATAAGTATGTGTGCAATTGTGATTATCTGTAACTGATACTGTATATGTTCCTGCTGCTAAATTCGTAATGTCTTCATTGGTGGAACTGTTGCTCCATAAGAAAGTATAAGGACCTCCAGGTGTAATTACCGTTAAATCAATGCTACCATTATTTTGGCCCGTGCAGGGATGATTGAGATTCGCTGTAACATTTAACTCTGCCTCAATATAAAGGTCATCAAAAAATACATAAGGGTAATTGTTTCCTTGAGTAGGAACCACACGAACAATTAAATATTCATGTGCAGGCCCAACAACATTATGAGTATAACTAAATGCATAATTATCCCAGGTATTATAGGTAGCAACCACAGAATTAGAACTAATTAGATTTAATGTTGCCGTGTTAACATTACCTGGAATACCTATTGTGCTGTATATTTCAACAACTGTGGGACAGCTATCTTTTCTAGATGCCCAAAATGAACCGGAATAAGTAACTCCGGTTTGTAATGGTGCATTCAATTGAAAGAAAAGCCCTTCTTGATTAGCACCTGCGTTAATCAATCCAGCATAAAAATTATTTGCAGGTTGGCCGTTATGCGATTGAGCTATTGTTATAATATTATTTCCATCGCAGCCAAGTCCTTGCATAGTGACACCAGCAGGTGGATACCTTGACCAAGTAAATCCATCCCATCCATAGCGGTCTGGTGAATTAGTCGTACTTCCATTTATTGTAAAGGCATTGCTTTGTAGGTTGTGCGTGTTTATAAAATAATGCATTGCAGGTGGCCCTAAGGGGGGTATTTGTTCTAGGCACCCATCAATTACAATGTTACAACCAGTGTTTCCACAAGCTTCATCGGGTGTAAGATCATTCACTTGAACAAAAATATAAGCAAAATTGCCTTTTCTTCCATTTGCATCCAATGGAATATATCTTATAACTGCCAATCCAGAATAATTAGCTGGTGGTTGAAATTCAAAGGATGTAGCTAGTGGGTTCGTTATGTTACCGGCTCCGTAAATAATAGTTGGGCATTCATAAGCATGAGGATTGTTATCGGGCGAACTCTCATCTTCGTCATTTAATAAAAAATCATCAAGTAGTAGTGGCGGATTGCCTTGTAAATAAACATATGGATTTGTGGTGTTAAAATGAAACCAGTCATCAACTCCGGCAATTCTACTGCCGCATGCTGTGTAAGTGTCGAAATGGTTTTCAAAACCAGAGCCTGCAATTCCATATTCACTTGAGCAATGATAACCTAAAGCGCACAATACATCTACTTCCTGTTGTGTAGGATGCCTTCTATTAGAGCCAAAACCACCGCCTCCATTGTTAATAACATAAGACGTTACAGGGGCGCAGGTTCCATCTAAGTGAGAAAGACTTTGCCCCTGTCCGAATATTGCAGGTGAAAAAACAGGCAGATTAAGCCCTCCATCTATGAATCTGATATTACATAAACCTGGGGTTAAATTTGCATTTGAATAAGTCTGATTGCCACAAGAATTTACTTGGTTCAATAATGGAGTGCTTGCATTGTTTAAAAACAAATGTGAATCGAATCTTGTATAAAAATTTGAACCCGCAAGAATGCTATTTCCAGCACTATTAATGAATGAAGTAATACCAAGCATGTGTAATGCTTCATGTAATATAATTTCATAAACATCCAATTGTCCGGGCGGAGTAGCAATATTAAAGTTAGTATTCAATGTAAATCCTGAAGTGAAATTCAACTCGATGAAGCCATGAAATACATTTGATGGCACTAGTAAATTGATTGAATTAAAGGAATTGATACCTCCATTAATAGTTTTCCATACCTCTCCATCAAGTAAACCTCTATTGGTTGTGTTATTCCATAGTACATTATTAAATTGTTCATTATAAAAACTGGAACCAATGCCAACTGCAGTACTCGCAGTATGTGCGCGGAGACTGATGTCAACAAATGGTGGTGGATTAGGCAAATTAGTATAGGGGTTGTTTGCTGCGATTAATAATTCAGATAAATCAGTAAAGACTTGACAAGCAACTGCTCTATATGCAGCCCCATCTGTAGTATTATTGAAACCTGTATTTCCTATATCCATAAAGTCTAATCGAAATATACCTGCGTTGCAAGGATTAAACATGCTTATTAGAGCAGCATTATCTGGTATTTGTAGCTCTCGTATATCGTAGGTATTTCCAAATCTATCAAATATGAGCACAGAGTCATGTGCGTTGCCATCAGGGTCATTGTAGATTTGAGCATTTAAATTTTTACAAATTGAAAATTGAAATAATGCCATCACTAAAATTAATAACTTTATTATAAGTGAACTTACCCGGGGGGGGGGGGGCAGCAGCAGACACAGCGCATTTAGCATTATTCTTCACACAAAAAAACAATGCGGCAGAATTTAAAACAGTTTCAGGCTTTTTCATTTTAAGAGTATTAAATTGTTAGACTAAAATATAATTAGATTATAAAAATCAAATTTGAGATTCAGTACAAATAATCTTTGGCTGCGGCCGGTAAACTATTTTCTCTAGGCTAATCTGATGTAAGTGTTGCTTGTCTTTATTCTCATGTGTGGCAGTCAAAAATTATCCATCTTGTAAAATTCAACACAATAATAAACATTGTTTTGACATGGTTACGAGTTTTGTAAGAAAAATGTTACCGAAGATAGCATATCCCAAAATGGATTTCAATTTCTAATGCAAGTTATTTTTTCAAGATCAAAATTTTGCTAAGCTTATGGTAATTTTATAACTACAATTTGTGTGGTTTTGATTTATTTTGTGAGCCTGAAAAATATAGCCTGAGCAATGTGCGCACACTTTGCGTAGTGTTGTAAAACTGATAGTGTTTTAAAAATATATATTAAAAAGGTTTTTGTAGTAATTGAGTTTAAACAATGTAAGTAGTATTTTCAAATTTTTACCAATCATTAGTTGATTTGGCTGCATCTTTTTTGACCATCGTAGAAACCAAATCAGCAATAATTTTTTTACACTCCTGATTGGTTTGATTTAAGTAGTCGGCATAGCTATCACTATACCCTGGTGCGCGTGTATCCATCCAGCGCTCAATGGCATAGTAAGAAACCTGTTTCCAATTAATGTCGGTTAGTGTGTACTTATATCGATTGTCTTTCATTTCAATCTTTAAAGTATATTGTACCATGCCTGCATCGGTTGTTATGTCACTACGTTTTTTAGGCACATTCATAATTTTGAACCGCGCTTTACAAATGATGATGCCACTAGCCACATCTTTATCTCTGATTACATCTGTAGGGTTTTTATAAAATGCATTAGCCCAGGCCAAGGCTTTGTCATAAACTTTTCCTTTATCATTATCAGGCATCTCAATCACATTGGTGTAGGTAACCAATTTGGTTGTCTCATCTATCGGCATCTCTGTTTCTGGTTTGCTTTGCGCATTTACCTGCATGCATACGAATGTCAACAATATAATTATAAGCAATCTGTTCATTTGGATAATAATTATTTACGTAAGTGGAACTTTTACTTTAGTACCCGGTAATAGCGATTTGTGATTTCTTATTCCGTTTAATTTTTTTATTTCTGATACGGTTACACCGGCATATTTTTGAGCAATTGTCCAAAGGGTATCTCCTGGTTGTACAGTATGATAAACGAATTTAATTTTTTGCGACTTTGTATTTGTCAGTTTTTTTTCTGCTGTAATTTTAGTGTTAGTCGTGTCGCCCAAAGAATTTGATGCAAGATTATCGTTGGTATTGTTACCCGGGGCTACAACCAGTACTTGCCCAACCTCAATATTCTCCGACTTCAGGTTGTTCCATTCTTTAAGTTGTGTAACGGTACAGTTATACTTTTTGGCAATTGCAAAAAGGCCATCTTTGGGTTTAACCGAATATTTTTTTTCAGTAGCAATAGCACCTGTTTTTAGAACTGAATTAGAATCCTCTTTTGGGCCTTTTACACTTCCTACGACCTTTGATTCAACAGCAGTCTTCGTATGCTTGGCCACATTGGTCCCTGTTAGTGTATTTTCATTATTGTCATTAGGCTCAGTGTCGTTAACAACACCGGCAGTTGAATTGCTCATGTCTTGTGAGGCTACCGGAATTTGCTTCTTAATCGTAGTAACTATTGCTAATCGTTGCCCTGAACGAATATTAGTTGAGCGAAGTTTATTCCAGCTCTTGAGTTGCGACATGCCAACATTATACTTGTCGGCAATGCCACTTAACGTTTCACCATATTTTACTTTATGGTATTTCTTGGCCTGCACATAAACGGTTTTAAAAGTTACCAGTGTGTTGTCTATAGGAGCTGACTGTGGCATATAGTAAGGGTTAATTCGAATAGAAGGGTAATTAAAATCAGCATTATTTAAATTTGGCTTTACTGCAGCCAGGCAACTGTCATTTAATTTAATTCCGAGAGGCCCCAGTTTAATTGATTCGTAATAGTTGCTTGCCATATTGGCGATAAAAGCATTACGACTATATGAACTGTGTGCACCAAGTACGATGGCTATAAGTCGATGGTTATATCTACGCATACTACTAACAAGACAAAATCCTGCACGGGTGGTAAATCCGGTTTTAATACCATCTACCTCGTTAACAAAATCACGAGTAAGTCCATTGTGATTGCGTATGCAATAATGGTTACGTCCGTTGTATACTTCGGCATAGCCCATATTTGCAATCTCCATCAGGGCTTTGTTTTTTAAAGCAACTTTAGCAAGAAGTAATAAGTCGTGAGGTGAAGCATGATTATCTTTATCAGCTGTACGTGCGGGCAAACCCGAAGGGTTGGAGTATTGAGTATTTAACATACCCAACTCAGCAGCTTTGGTATTCATCCGTTTAATAAAGTTATACATACTGCCATTACCTGCATGTGTAGCAACTAACTCAGCAGCATAGTTATTACTTTCTATCATTACCATCTTTAGCATATCGCGCAGCGAGTAGGTGTTGTGAAAGTATACTTTACGTTTGCGTTTCCTTTTTCCTACGTACTTGTAGTGTGTGGTAGTAATTTTATCGGTCCATTTTAAACGACCTGCTTCAATATCCTCTATGATAATTAATGCTACCATAATTTTAGTTACAGAAGCAATTGGGTAGGCTGTATTCATTTCCTTCTCCCAAACAATGGTGTTTGATTCAAGGTCATACAGTAAACCTGCTCTAATAAGATTTTCGTCTTTTACCAGCGAGTCGTTAATGGTATATATAAAACTTGAATCGTAGTCAGAAGCCTCGCGTACGAGAGAGAGGGTGGTGTCGTCTAAGGCAATGAATTCGGGTTCGTCTTCACAATCGTTACCTTCTTGGGGTACTTCTACTTGCGCATTTAGGTTTAGGCAAAACAACATTAGCCATGCAAATATCTGCATGGTATAGATTGGTGATATGTTCTTTGTCATCTTCATTGGTATGCAATAATAGACTATATATCAGCTTATGTTTGCACTACTTGATGCCCTTAACTAACAAGGCTATGTTAATATAAACGGATGGAAGTTACATATATTTTTGAATGCTTTCTCATACTTTTTAAATTTAACAAATTGGTTGTTTTAAGGCAACAAAAAAAAGCCGGAGTTACAAACTCCGGCTTTATACTTCGTATATATGCTTGGTTACAAGGTGCGTTTTACTGCAACACTTTCATAACCTTCTACAATGTCACCAACTTTGATATCGTTAAAGTTCGCAATATTTAAACCGCATTCATAGCCTGATGAAACTTCCTTAACATCATCTTTGAAACGCTTAAGCGATGCCAGTTCGCCTGTAAATACTACAATACCATCGCGAATTATTCTGACTTTAGTATTTCGCGTTATTTTTCCATCAAGTACCATACATCCTGCAATGGTTCCAACTTTCGGAATCTTAAATGTTTCGCGAATTTCAATATTGCAGATAATCTTTTCTTCGTATTCAGGTGCCAATAAGCCTTCCATAGCGGCTTTTACTTCATTGATGGCATCATAAATAACGCTGTATAAGCGAATGTCTATTTCTTCCGTTTCGGCAAGCTTGCGCGCGGCCGGACTTGGGCGTACCTGGAAACCAACAATAATTGCTTCGGATGCGGAGGCTAGTAATACATCTGATTCGGAGATTTGTCCTACTGACTTATGTATCACATTTACCTGAATCTCTCCGGTGCTTAGTTTCAATAACGAATCGCTTAGAGCTTCTACCGATCCATCCACATCTCCTTTAACAATCAGATTTAATTCTTTAAAGTTACCTATTGCAAGACGTCTTCCAATTTCGTCAAGAGTAATATGTTTATGAGAACGAATACCTTGTTCGCGTTGTAATTGTGCTCTGCGATTGGCAATTTCACGTGCTTCGCGTTCATCATCCATGACGTTAAATTGATCGCCTGCTTGTGGCGCACCACTAAGACCAAGCAACATTACCGGAGTAGATGGGCCTGCACTTTTTAAACGATGCCCACGTTCGTCATACATCGCTTTTATACGACCACTGTGACATCCTGCTAATACTACATCACCAATTTGCATGGTGCCGGTTTGTACTAACATGGTCGCAACATATCCGCGTCCTTTGTCAAGAGTTGCTTCAATTACGGTTCCTTTTGCATTACGATTTGGATTTGCTTTTAATTCAAGCATCTCCGCTTCAAGCAATACCTTATCCAACAGCTTTTCTATATTCAAGCCTTTCTTTGCCGAAATTTCCTGGCTTTGAAATTTGCCTCCCCATTCTTCAACAAGGTAATTCATGGCAGATAGTTGTTCGTATATCTTGGTTGAATTAGCTCCGGGCTTATCAATCTTATTGATGGCAAATACAATGGGAACACCTGCAGCAGAGGCATGGTTAATGGCTTCTATGGTTTGAGGCATTACACTATCATCAGCTGCGATTACAATAATTGCCACATCGGTTACTTTTGCTCCACGTGCACGCATGGCTGTAAAAGCTTCGTGGCCGGGAGTATCAAGAAAACAAATTTTCTTGCCGCTCTCTAATGTTACTTCATATGCTCCTATGTGCTGTGTAATTCCTCCTGCTTCACCTGCTATAACATTGGCACTTCGCACGTGGTCAAGTAAACTTGTTTTACCATGATCTACGTGTCCCATAACGGTTACTATAGGTGCGCGTGATATTAAATCTTCAGCAGAATCTTCTTTTTCTTTAATGGCTTCCTGAACTTCGGCAGAAACAAATTCTACTTCATAGCCAAACTCTCCGGCAACTACGGTAATAGTTTCGGCATCGAGGCGTTGGTTAATAGACACAAACATACCAAGGCTCATACACGCAGAAATAATTTTGGTAACAGAAACATCCATCATTTTTGCAAGGTTATCGGCACTTACAAATTCGGTTACCTGAATTTTCTTGTCTATAACAACCTCTTCCGATTGTTGTGCCCTTACGCGTTCTTTTTCTTCACGTCTGCGTTTGTCGGCACCACTTTGCTTGCCACGCATGGCTTGTTGCACGCGCTTTAGCTGTTCCGAAATTTCTTGCGAGGTAATTTCTTTCTTCTCAGTTTCTGGCTTACGATTTTTATCAAATCTTCCTTTGGCACCCCCACCTGGATGTGGCTTATTAAATGGAGGTCTTGGGCCGGTTCCGCCTGTAGGGCCGGTTCCTGTGCCAGCAGGCCTTTGGTCGCTATTGCGGTATTTGTCAAACGTAGTATCGCTGGACGAAGCTTCGCGACCGGTACGTTTTCTTTTTTTCTTTAATCCTTTGTCATCTAATTTTTTGGGAGGAACGTTGCCAATAGGCTTGGCGTTTATTTTTGCCAGTTCTTCCGGAGTGATTCTACTGATAACGTTTGGCCCGAGTGATTTTTCTACACGGTCGGTAGCACGAATAACATCCGGCTCTTTCTTTTCCTCAATAATTATTGCCGGTGGAGGTGGGGCTGCAGGTGTTATTACTTCTTCAACCACAGCCTTATCAGCTACTGCAGGCTCACTGGGTATTCAACTTTGGTTTCTGTTTTCTTTGTACTCTTGCCTTTGGTTTCTTTTTTTGCTTCTGCGGTCTCTTCTGCTTTGGTGCCCGTAGATTTTTTCTTTGAAGGTGTTACCTCATCCAAGTCAATTTTATCAAGCACCTTGGGCGCTTTCTTGGTAATCTTGGCCTTTACAACTTCCAATTCCTGCACGACTTCTTTTTCGGCCGGTGCTTCCGGCA
Source organism: Bacteroidota bacterium (assembly GCA_016714535.1). NCBI lineage: Bacteria > Pseudomonadati > Bacteroidota > Bacteroidota bacterium. The sequence continues at coordinate 251,370 of JADKDR010000002.1, read as the reverse complement.
CCACGGCTACTGGCTCTTCCTTGGGTGTTTCCTCTTTTGTATTTATAACATTTTTACCTGGAGTCTTTACACTATCTTCTTTAATCTTATCAAGCATATCCTTAAGGTCCAGTTCATCACCTTCGTCTGATTCCTGACGCTGACCTGTGCCGCTAGCTTTCGACTTAATGTCGATTACAACATTTTCTCTGCGACCCTTATCTTTAGCAAGGTTGTCGGCCGCCTCCCGTACTTTGCGGTCGCCCGCAAATTCTTTTTCGAGCAACTGATAGGCATCAGCACTCAGTTTGGTATTGGGGCCTTTGTCCAATACAAAGCCTATTCTGCTCAATATTTCTATTGCATGATCTTTGGCAATGTTGAACTCTTTCAGTGCCTGGCTAAATCGTATGCTTTTTTCTTCCGACATTAATATGTTTTAGTGGTATGACTTCTTTTTTCCTGAAAATGAATCTTCCTTTTATTCAAATTCAGATCTTAATATTTTTACTACCTCGCGGATAGTTTCTTCTTCCAAATCAGTGCGCTTTACTAAATCATCAAAGGACAATGACAGTACATTTTTTGCGGTATCGCAACCAATCTTTTTAAATTCTTCAAGTATCCATTGATCTATTTCATCTGTAAATTCATCTAAATCTACATCTTCGGATTCGTCTTCGCCTTCGCGATACACATCAATTTCGTAACCGGTAAGTTTTCCTGCCAGGCGTATGTTATGGCCGCCTTTGCCTATAGCAAGGCTTACCTGATCGGGTTTCATAAATACCGAAGCCCGTTTCGAATTTTCGTCAAGTTTAATTTCTGAAATTTTTGCCGGGCTTAGGGCTCGAGATATAAGTAGATTAATGTTGTTGGTAAAATTGATTACATCAATGTTTTCATTTCGCAACTCACGCACTATTCCATGTATGCGTGATCCTTTCATACCAACACAGGCTCCTACCGGATCAATGCGGTCGTCATAGGATTCAACAGCAACTTTGGCGCGCTCTCCCGGTTCACGTACAATTTTCTTTATGGTAATTAATCCATCGCCTACTTCGGGAACTTCTAACTCGAACAAACGCTCAAGAAATTCAGGAGCGGTGCGACTTAAAATAATTTTTGGTGTGCCACTTGTCATTTCAACGCGTAAAATAACTGCTCGTACATTGTCTCCTTTTTTATAAAAATCGGTTGGTATTTGTTCTCCTTTTGGAAGTATTAATTCATTGCCTTCATCATCTTTAAGCAAAATTTCTTTTTTCCAAATCTGATATACTTCTCCAATAATAATATCGCCCACTCGGTCTTTGTACTTTTGGTAGATGGTTTCCTTTTCAAGATCCAGAATTCGGCTTTTAAGATTTTGGCGTGCATTAAGCACTGACCTGCGCCCAAACGAGTCGAGTGTTACCTCTGTAGTTACTGTATCGCCAAGTTCAAAGTCATCGTCCACTTTTTTGGCCTCTATCAGACTGATGTGTTTATTTTCATCATAGTCAAAACTGTCTTCGGCAAATTCATCATCTACTACTTCGCGATTCCAATATATCTCAAGGTCACCTTTATCGGGGTTTACAATGATGTCAAAATTTTCGTCTGAGTTATATTTCTTGCGTATCATGGCTGAAAACACTTCTTTCAAAATGTTCATCATGGTAGCACGATCAATGTTTTTAAACTCTTTAAACTCGGCAAACGATTCAATTAAAATCTTGTGGTCCATTGCTGTTTCTTTTTTATGCAGGCATTGGTAAGGTTATCCTGCGTTTTGTTTTTTTTAAAAATTCAATATCAGTTTAGTTTCTTTTATCTTTTCGTATTCAAAATTGACAACTTCGGTTAAGGTAATTTTTTTGTTTTGCTCTTTTACCTTTCTTTGTACTTCAACACTGAATCCTTGATTATTAGCGCTTTTGAGTATGCCCCGGTATTCTTTTCCATCGGCATCTAATACACGCACTTCGCGATTTATTCTTCGCAAGTATTGCGCAGGTACCTTTAATGGGGTATCCATGCCCGGAGAACCTACTTCCAGTTCGTGCGTAAGGGTTAGCCCCACGGCTTCCATTTGATCGTACAATGCCCTGCTTAGGGCGCTGCATTCTTCGATGGTAATACCGGCAGGTTTATCTATGCTTACAGCTACTTTGCCGAGGCTCATTTTTACCTCTACTAAAAACTGATCATCTTTTAATAATGATGCCACCCGGCTGCTTATATCGTTCACATTCATAGCTAACAAAAAAGGGGACTTTCGTTCCCCTTATCCTTTCATTATCGTGGTGCAAATGTAATGATTTATTTTAAAAACGGAAATAAAAAATTACGGGAGGTCTTAAAATCAGGATTTAATCAATAGCATTAATCTTTATGGTGTTGGCACGGCCGCGCGCTTGCAACGGAGTGCTGAAAATGTGTATGACTATATCCCCCTTGTTTACATATTTTTTTTCTTCGATAAATTCTTTTATGTCTGTAATGTTTTCATCGGTGTGGTGGTATTTATCGTAAAAGAAGCCCTGTATGCCCCACACAAGGCTGAATTGGGTAAGAAGCAAATGATTGTCAGTAAACACATAGATGTTGGCTTTGGGTCGTTGGGCTGCTATGCGCTGCGCGCTATAGCCACTGTGGGTCATGGTTACAATGGCGCTTGCATTGCATTGTTGTGCTATAACACAGGCATTATAGGTAGTGCTGTCGCTAATAAAAGTGCGCGACTCCCGGTTGGGGGCGTGGTTGTGGTAATAAATTCCTTCGTTTTTCTGCACAGTCATAATAATACGTAGCATGTGCTGCACCACATTTACAGGGTCTCTGCCTACCGATGTTTCGGCACTAAGCATAACCGCATCGGCTCCATCAATCACACTGTTGCCCACATCGTTTACCTCGGCCCGGGTTGGGCGCTGATTGCTTATCATGCTTTCCATCATTTGGGTTGCTATAATTACTGGCTTGCCCGCTTCTATGCACTTTTGCACAATCATTTTTTGAATAAGTGGCACTTCTTCCAACGGAATCTCAACGCCAAGGTCGCCACGGGCTACCATTACACCATCAGCTACAGCTATTATCTGGTCTATATCAGCAACCGCTTCAGGTTTTTCTATCTTGGCTATTGTTTTGCTGGTTTTATTCTTATACCGTATTACACTTTTTAATGCTTCTAAGTCGCGCGCACTTCTGATAAAGGAAAGGCCTATCCATTCTACATCATTGTCCAGTGCAAATTCCAGATCTTCTTTATCCTTAGGGGTTAATGATGGAAGCGAAATTTTTGTGTTAGGAAGATTTAATCCTTTTTTACTTGAGAGTATGCCCCCATCAACCACCAGTGCTTTTACTTCGTCCAGATTGTTATTGCTAAGTACCTTGAGTTCAATATTTCCATCATCTATCAATATTCTATCCCCTGCTTTGACGTCTTTTATAAAAGAAGGATATTTTACATAGATGCGCTTGTTGTTGCCAATGCTTTCTTTGGTGGTCAATGCAACTTCTTGGCCATTAGTTAGTTCTGCGTGTGCACTGTCAATTTCACCAATCCTGATTTTGGGGCCTTGCAAATCAAAGAGGATGGCCACATTGGTTTTCAGCTTGTCATTCAGTTTGCGCAAATCATCAATAATTTGCTTCTGATCTTCGCGCTTACCATGCGAAGCATTAATTCGCAATACATTGGCACCGGCCAATATGAGTTGTTCCAACACCGCTGGCGATTGCGATGCCGGACCTATGGTTGCTATTATTTTTGTTTTATTCATTATCATTTATCAAGAATCTCTTTTTGTTATTGCTAGTTATTAAAATAGTAAATTATCGCGGTGTTGAAGTTTTAAGGCAACGATATCAAAAACCATTTGTACATTTTTTATCGAAAACAAACTCTTATGCAAGGGTTCAATATTGCCCGGGTAGTAAGGCAAAAAAATCATAAAGTAATCTGCCAGTTGCATTTCGGGAATAAGGCGGTGTTCGTTGCTTTTGTTTTGTATCAGTATGGTTTGAAAATTGGAAGTATCTGTAAAAACATATTTACTAAAACCAACCGGAGCCATTTTGAGGCCAAAGCTAATGCAATGATCATCCACTTTTTCGAGGCTTATATCGAGTACGCGGTTTATCTCATGACATAAGCGATAGTCGCGCATAGGTGTATTGATGCCGAGCAATGTAAAATTATACTCTTCTTTGTTATATGCTTGCTTACGGGTAAGCGTATCTTTCTTTGCCATGTAAGATTTTGCGAGATGCAAAAATAGTTTAAATATTAATCTTACTTATGGGTAAGGTGTTTATTAATTGCATTAAATGTGTGCTGACGCAATTGGCTTACATCGCTGTTTTGCAAATGGGAGGAGCTCACAGGCGCTTCAAAGTGTATGCGGCAAAGGCCCGGCCTGCCGCCAAACTTGCGCATGGTGCGGTTGTCAGGCATTAGTTGATGATTATCTAAAAATATTACCGGAACAATATCTACCTTGTTTTCAAGCGCGAGGCGAAAAGCTCCGTTCTTAAAATTACCCAACTCAGGTGTATGAACCGGAATGGTGCCTTCGGGAAAGATGACAATTGAAATATTTTTTTGCAGATCGTGATTGGCGCGCTTGTATGAGCCATGCGACTCTTTCATGCTGTTTCGGTTTACAGGGATATTCATCTTTTTAAAAAAAATATTGAAAAGCGGAATGGCAGTTAATTCTGCCTTGCCCATGATGTGGAAGTAATGATTGATAGCCACGTAGCTTGTTGCAATATCAAGATAGGATGAATGATTGATGCAAAACACATAAGTTTTTTTCTTATCTAATGGCACCGTAAACGAAATTTTTTTTCGAATGCCCGACAGCACAAATAGCAAGTTAGCATTGAAACGCATGAGCCTAAAGCCAATGTGAAAGTATTTTGGATTGCTTAACAAAATATACAACACCGGATACCACAGTAAAAAGAGGCATATTCCAACCAGAAAAAACCACCAACGCCAAAGGTTACCAAAAATAATTTTTACAATCTGCATATTTTATCTTGGCAGCAAATGTACGTGCAATAAGCATATATTTTTGTTTGACTTACCTCACTGTGCATTTTAAAAAAAATAACACCCATTTATTTAAAAGAACAGGATTAAAATTTTTAATTACACTTAGTTTATGCAAAGTGTACCCTAACGTATATGGTTATTGTTACAGCGAAGGGTAATCTAAATTGAAATCGCTACCCACCTAATCGCATTCAATTGTCTTGGTATTTAATTGTTACGTTAAATTCGAACTTATTACAAAAATGTGTATAGCGGCAAGCATAGCGTTTCAAGTTGCAGTATGGGTAGAAAGCAGTTGCCAATAAACACTGACTTCATTTTTAGTGTGTATAAAAATAGGTTAAGCAAGCATTGGAGATTAGCTTGCAGTTTATTATGGCATTAGTATATGTGAAATAATTATTAAGTATTCGTTACTTAATTATTGTTTTTAATTAACCAGTATGCTTTCTATGTTAATATTTGGCATTTTTACCGGAATAAAAACAAAACGTATATGAAGCAGCTAGTGTTAATAAGGCATGGAACAGCAGTAAAGGGTGGGAGCTTTGGCGATATTTGCAGGCCCCTTAAGAAAACTGGTGTTGCTGAAATTATAAGAACAAGTGCCCAGTTACATAATCAGAAGGTTTCCTTTAGTCATATTTACTCAAGCCCTGCAGCAAGATGTTACGATACCGCCTTGGTTTTAGCAACTGAGTTTAATATGGATTTTAGCCGCATCCACTTTCTTCCAGAGTTGTACATGTGCGACTCAAAAACACTACTGCAAGTTGTAGGTAAGTTTGATAATAAGCAGCAAAGGATGTGTTTGGTAGGTCATAATCCTTGCCTGGATGAGGTGATAGCCTCCCTGCAATTTAAGGAAATGTATAGCATGCAAAAGGGCGATGCCATGGTGTTGCAATCAAAAGCAGCAACGTGGAGCAAGTTTTTTGATACAGCTGAGTTGAGACATTATTTACCCTTGGTATGAGTGCTGATGTTCCAATTATAAACCGCGAATTAAGCTGGCTTTCTTTTAACGAGCGTGTGTTGCAGGAAGCACAAGATAAGAGTGTCCCATTGCTTGAGCGTCTTCGCTTTCTGGGAATTTACTCTAATAATCAGGACGAGTTTTATCGTGTACGTGTAGCCTTCTATAAACGCTTGGAGCGCCTCGATAAAACTACTTTAAAAAAATTGCACATACCTGTTGATCCAACTTTTTTGCTCGATCAAATTCAAGAAAAGGTACTTGAGTTAAGCGAGCAGTTTGAAGAAACCTATACCCAAATATTAAAAGAACTAGTGCTCAATAGCATTTTCATCATTAACAATAAGCAATTATCTAAAACACAATCAAGCTATATTAAGCAATTATTCCAGACTGAAATTAGCACGCACATTGCTCCTGTGTTTTTAAATTCGCAGAATAAATTTCCTCATATCAAAGACCGCACTGCTTACCTTGCGGTAGAAATTTTTTCGAAAGCCGGAAAACGTTCTGTTTATATTATTGAAATTGTTACCGCATCGCATTCCAGATTTATTGTATTGCCCCCCGAAAATAAATATGTTATCCTACTAGATGATGTTATCAGGCATTGCCTGGAAGATATCTTTTATCACCAGGATTACGAAGAAATTAACGCCTATACATTTAAGATTACACGTGATGCCGAGCTAACTATTGATAATGATTTGGAAAAAAGCATTGTCAAAAAAATTTCAGACAGTGTTAAGAAACGAAAAACAGGCAGGCCTACCCGCCTGGCGTATGATGACAATATGCCAAACTATATTCTGAACATGCTGATGAAGGGCTTGCAACTAATGAAAAGCGACAATGTGCTGCCGGGTGGCATTTATCATAATTTCAGAGACTTTATTAAGTTCCCGAATATTGGGAAGGCAGCATTACGTTTTCACACAAACGATCCTGTGCGACATGCCATGATGCCACTAAAATCGAGTATTTTTAACCTAATTTCGAAAAGGGATGTTTTACTTTATTATCCATATAACACCTTTAATCATGTACTCGAGTTTATAATTGAAGCATCGTTGGATATAAATACCAAAGAGATTTTTATCACCTTATATCGCGTTGCACGCAATAGCAAAATTGTAAATGCATTAATACACGCACTTAAGAATGGAAAAAAGGTGACATGCATTATTGAAGTTACAGCTCGTTTCGATGAGGAGAATAATATAAAGCAAGCAGCACAATTAATTGAAGAAGGAGCAAATGTAATCTATGGTGTTCCCGGGTATAAAGTGCACAGCAAACTGTTGCTTATTACACGGCTTGAGGATAAGCAGCTAAGCAGATACGCTTATATTAGTACCGGAAATTTTAACGAAGACACCGCTCGCATCTACAGCGACTATGGTCTGTTTACCAAAAATTCTAAAATAACATCTGAAATTGCATCACAGTTTGGTTATTACATGGACAATATCAAGCGTCATTCATTTCAACAGCTATTGGTTGCTCCTCATAGCATGCGCCCAAAGCTTGAAAAATTTATTAAAACCGAAATTGAAATTGCCGAAAAGGGAATGGAAGCAGAAATAATTATTAAAGCCAATAGCATTACTGACGAATCAATAATAAAGCAATTATACGAAGCATCACAAAAGGGTGTAAAAATCAGGCTAATCGTAAGAGGCATTTGCTCTATACAATGCAAAATACCGGGGATAAGTGATAACATAGAAGCCATGAGTCTGGTAGGCCGATATTTGGAACATGCCCGCGTGTACTGTTTTAGAAATAAGGGCGACCCTAAAGTGTACATTTCATCGGCCGACATGATGTCGCGAAATTTAGATAACCGCTCCGAGGTAGCAATTCCAATACTTGATGAAGAAATTAAAAAATTTATTATTTCGAATTTAGAAATGCAATGGCAGGATAAGGTAAAGGCAAGGTCGCTAAATATTGCTACATTAAATCAATATCGTCTGCAAACAAACCAAGTCGGTGCTAAAAAGTTGAACTATCAGGAATGGCAGTATCAGCAATTAAAATTTTCTACACAGGCTTAAGGTCTATAGCGGATGCAAACAACGGCTTAAAGCTTGAAGGGAATTCAATTAAAAATTATGTTGAGCTACAAGTCCTGTTGTTGAAAACAAATTTTTATTACAGACGGCAAAACTATCTAACTGCTAATTTTACAGACTTAATAAACTGTCTTTGTCTTAAAAATAGTAAGGCATAGAGGCCTTTATTACATTAATAAAAATTGATTAAACTTCAATCATGAAATTTGCTGCAATTGATATAGGAAGTAACGCTGCAAGGCTGCTGTTTTGCAATGTTTTTGAAAGAGAAAAAGAAATAGTTTTTAAAAAGGAAGAGCTGTTCCGTGTTCCTATAAGGTTGGGCGAAGATGTTTTTTCAAAAGGTTACATATCTGATGAAAAGAAAGAACGCCTGATAAAAATTGTGCATGCTTTTTCTTTGTTAATTGATGTTGGTCAGGTAATTTCATACCGCGCCTGTGCAACAGCTGCCATGCGCGAAGCAGCAAATGGGCAGCAAATTTTAGAGGAGATAAAAAAAATAACAGGGATTAATGTTGAAGTGATAGACGGTAGCACCGAGGCTCAACTTATTTATGCTAATCACATTGCAGAAGAGCTCGAACCCAACATTGGCTATTTATATATTGATGTGGGTGGCGGCAGCACCGAGTGCACCCTATTCTATAATGGTAAAACAATTTTTTCGCGCTCCTATAATATTGGTACCATCCGCATGTTGCAAAACAAGGTAAGCAAAGAATATTTTTCAGAATTCAAAAGTCAGATAAGAGAATTAACAGCGGACTACAAAGCACTAGTAGGCATTGGTAGCGGTGGCAACATCAATAAGATTATAAAGATGGCAAAAAAGCAAAACAAGCCACTTACACTTGCAAAACTTCATGAAATAAATGATAACATAAAAAGTTACAGCCTTAACGATCGCATCGAAGTTTTGGGGCTAAAACCTGACAGGGCAGATGTAATAGAACCTGCATTAAAAATATTTATTACCATAATGGAACATACAGGCATCAATTATCTTGTGGTGCCCGAAATTGGTTTGGCCGATGGCATAGTGCATGCATTGTATGAAACCCATAAATCAAATCAACAAGGTAACTTACTACCAGCGTAAAGTTAACTGCAAACTTCCACCGCTGCCATAAATAAATTTACGCATAAGGTTATCATTTTCTGCAATAAATGTTTTTGATTTATCTACGTCTTGATAATAGGTATCGGGTTGATTCAGTATATCACTTAGCGTGAATCGTATTTCACCAAATTTTGAAATCGTTTTTGATATAGAAATGTCAACCAGCTCGCGGGGTGCTTGCATAATGTCAGGAAAATTATCGCTTCCGGTAACGATTACCCTACGTCCTATCTTATTGTATAAAATAGTGATTCCTAGTCCTGATTTAGTTGTTCGGTAATCCAACCCTGCATTAATCACATAAGGCGACTGTCCTTGCAGTGCCCTTTCGCTCTCATAAGAATTAGGTATGGATGATAAATCCAGATTACTTTGTAAAAAGGTCATATTAGAAACCAAAAAAAGGTTGTTGAAAAACTTACTATTCTCTAAAAAACCTTGACTCGCGAGTTTTATTCTGGTTTCGAATTCGATGCCGTAACACTCCGCACTGGTTAGGTTAGCATAGGTGAAAATACGCGAACCTCCGCCTGACGAGTTATCATAAACTACTTCGATAGGACTGATAAAATTTTTGTAAAACAGCGAGGCAGAAACAAACTGACCATTAGTTGGATAGAAATCAAAGCGCAAATCATAATTGTAAATAGTAGTAGACTTTAAGTTCGAGTTGCCACGTACGGATGATACTTCGATAAAGTCATAAAAGGCAAAAGGTGCCAGCTCTCTAAACTCAGGCCGCGCCACAGTATTACTATAAGCCAAACGAATTTTCGTTTTGGCGCTTGTATTTATTATTACATTGACTGAAGGTAGCCAATTCTTAAAAGTTGTGGTGGCAACCGAATCTTTTTGATTTACAGTTGTACACAAGGTCTGTGACTTTTTTTCGTAACGCACTCCATATCTTAACGTAATTGATTTAAATATTGTATTATCAAGCATTAAGTATCCTGCATTGTTTGCCGAAGTGGCTTTGTATTGGGCAATATCGTTTGTAATATCAACCAGTCTGAATTTTTTTGCATCTATATTTTCTGCTAAAAAAAGCGAATCCTGAGGCAAAAGTGTAAGGTTATAGTTAAGTGGGTTGCCCAATACGTATCCTAGCACGCGTGCACCAAAACTTCTTTCGCGGTCAATTTGAAGGTAACCTGCTTTAATAAGTTGATTCTTATTTTTAAGATTTAATGGCATGGAGTAATCCACTTTATACGTATTCGTAATATCATTTAATGTGCTGAAAAATTTACCGGCTAAGGCGGGATTGCTGCTGCCAAATGGCACTTGTGCAAAATAGGTGGTGGTATCAATCAAGTCTGAAGTGGTAAATAACATTTTTCTTAAATTGGGAATACTGCGATAGAGATTAGTGACCGAATACCCTAAGGTCAATTTAGCATTTAATGGTTTTATTTCTTGCTCATATTGTAAAAGTCCTGAGGCAAAATTGGTAATTACATATTCATTTGAGTTTGCTCTTTCAAGCCTTGATGCTGTATAACTGATTCCTTCGCGCATCAGGTTTCGTTCGGTAGCGTTGCCCCCTAGCAATAATTTTACAGATAATTTTCCGTGAGTACGTATCTTATAGGTTATACCAGAAAGTAACCCGGAATTGTGTTGCTGTTGATAAATTGTGTCGGTGAAGCTGAATAATTTGCCTTGCAAATCGAAATCGTTGCGTTCTTCGGCAATTATCATGCGATTGTTTAATGTACGAAACCCACTAAGCAATATTCCTCCTTTGTTTTTAAATAAATTAAAACTAAGAGAAGTAGCTATTTGAAAACTTTGATTGAGGGGAACTTTATCTTTTGTTTCAAGCAACCAATCATTATTTATTCTTTTACTTTGTAATGCTTGATTTGTTAACGATAGTTTTTTGTATGATAGTGCATCCGGAAAATCTTCTGGTAAATTGCGATCACCATTATCATAACCAAGCCAGTTTTTTTTGCTGCCAGCGTATTGCACTGCAGATTGAAAGGTGGTTTGAGTGTTGCCACCAACACTGCCTGAGACTTGTATAAAATTTTCATTGTTAACATCACGAGTATTAACTTGAATTAATCCCCCAGCAAATTCGCCAGGCATTTCCGGAGAGGCCGTTTTTGAAACAATCACATTGTCAATTAAACTAGAAGGCAGTAAGTCGAAACTAAATGCTTTGCGATCGGGTTCTGAACTTGATAATGGCATATTATTGAGCATGGCATAATTGTAGCGATCTATTAAGCCACGCACTACTACATAACGATTTTCAACTACGCTTACTCCACTCAATCGTTTAAGTGCTTCGCCAACATTTTTATCAGGTGATTTTTTAATCGCATCTTGACCCAAAGCAGTAGACATACTAATGCTGTTTTGTAACAAGTTGACTAGATACATGGTTGAGCTTTTGTTTGCTTCTGCAGAAACCTCTACGGTAGCTATTTCTTCGCCTGCAACTTCCATTTCAATATAAACAATGGTTGTTGATTTATTTTTTGTTTCAATGCCAGAAATTTTTGTGCTTTTATATCCCAAATAGGTAACAACTAGGTTCACCTTTTTTTGCGTAGAATCACAAATAATGGAATACTTGCCATTTAGGTCTGAAATACTGCCTGTGGTAGTTCCTTCTATTACAACACTTGCACCAATTAGCAACTCTTTGGTTGACTTGTCTATAACGATACCTTCAATTTTGGTACCTTGAGCCAAGGTACTTTGACTAAGTAAAAGAAAAAAAAACAACAATGAAACTAAGTATAAATACTTCATTTATTTTATTGAATAAGTTGGTGATTAATAAAAAACAAAAAGTGGGTAAGTCATTATTATGACAACAAATTGCACATGCTTTTACGCATGTACAATTTGTGAACAAAATGTAAAACAGGGTTAGTTGGTTTTTAGAATTTTAATATGTTGAATGCTATTGTCAGTAGATACGCTCAAAAAATAAAAACCATTAGGCAGGCCCAATGTGTTTATTATAAGCGATTGGTTTTGGCGGCTATATTGGGTATTTACACTGTTGCCACTTAAATCATATAACATATATGTAGCATTCTCATTTGCATGATCCAAAGTAACATTAATCAAGTCGGTGCATGGATTAGGATATACTTTAACATTGCCCATGTTGGTTTCAGCCGATAAAGCAGCTGTTGTGTTAAATAATATAACATCATCTATATAAAAATCTGTACCTATGTGGAGTGAGTCATAGGCTCTAAATAATCAACTATAGAGAAATCGATAAAAATTGGTGGCGTTTCCACCTTGCGAGTAATCAATTTTCTTTGCTACTTCTGTCCAACTCGAAATAGGGGTTGTAATAATTTCCTGGTCAAGCCAAATATCTGATAGTGTGTTTGCATCATGAATTCCAATAGATATAATGAGCATGTCGCCTCCTACCGGATTAAACTTAAAAAAATATCGTACACTATCATAATTCGAACTTACTGGAAATCCTAGAAAATTATTTGATAGCGTTGCTGAAGTTAATTGTGGTCCGCCTATTTGCCCATTACTATTTATGGCAACAACACCGTGAACGCAGGATTGACCTCCATGAGCATTTGCCGATTGATAAATGGTACTATCGTAACCATTTTGAATACTCGTGTACCAATCACTTGGTTCATTATTTGTCCAAACTTCAAAGTCATTGTTTGGTACTTGAGCATTAACATATGCGCAGAATAAAGTGAATACTAGAATAAATGTTTTTTTCATTTTTTTTGTTTTTTCTTTTTTAATTAGGTTTTTTAGAGATTGCAAATGTTTACCTATTTACCTTATGGTATGTTATATGTAGATTACTAATAAATAACCAAATTGTTATTGCATAGGTTATACTAATATTGAAGAAATAAAAAAGGGGGAGCCTTTGCTCCCCCAAACTAAAAATAGAAAAAAACTTACTTTACAATGGATAGCAGGTTGGTGCTGTTTAATTCACCATTGATATACATTTTAATGGTATAAATACCATTTGGCAATTCACTAGTAGTTATATTAATTAAGCTATTGCCTGCATTATGCATTTGATCTGCATTCAACATTATTACTTTTCCAAGTTGATCTACTACCTCAACCTTTACCATTGCATCTGCATTTAGCTCGAACTCAATATTAGCGTTGTTTGTTGCCCGGTTAGGATATACCGACATTGGAGCGTTTAGTTGCAAGCTTAAGTCGTTTGACTCGCGTGCAGTAGTTATATTTATAGGACAAGAAGCTCCAAAACAGGCTGTATCTCTGCCAATTATGGTTCTAACACTTACATTATATGTTTGGCCTACTTGTAATGCAGGAGAAACATTGCTCAACACAAATCCAGTTAAATTACCAACTTTAGTTGCATACACTACGGTAGGGTTGTTGGCGTTCCTAAATTCGTAAAGCACCTTATTGGTGCCTGTTACTGCAACGCATGCTAATGAGCCTGTGGTAGCAGAATAATTCTTATTGCACTTAGCAGCAGTTAATTGCGTAGGAGTTATACTTACCGGAAAGGTTTTGGCAACACTAGAAGATGTGCAACCATTATTTCCTGTAACCACTACATTATAATTTCCTGCAAGTGTTGGAGTAATAGTTCTAGTGTTGCTATTGCTAATATTAAATCCATTCCGCTTCCATTGATAAGCAGGAAATGCAATTGTAACACCCAAACTTGTTACGTTATTTAAACATGATGCTCCTACCTGCGGAGTAGCAGGATCTGGTTTGCGAGTAAGGTTGATATTGTTAGATAGTCTGCTGCAACCTGCGGCATTGGTTACTTGAAGTTTATAGCCGCCTGTAGCTGTAGCAGTGTAGGTAGCTGCATTTGCATTAAGTAAAGGAGTGGCGCCATTAAACCACTGATAGGCTATTACAGGAGAGGTGCTGCTTGTTATCAATTTCGATTTACAAAATTGTAATGGTGAAGGAGAACTAATAGTTACCGTTGGTGCATTGTTAATACCTACACCTGCATTAGTATATAAGTTTTCGTAATCTGTATTTTGACAATCAAAGTTTGCCCAGCATTTTGTCCAATCGCTATTTCCAAAGGCACCACAATAGTTGACTACTTCAAAGAATGGGTCACTTAAATTTCCGTTTGTAAACGCAGCGCTATTTAAAGCCGGAGAGTTTACCATTGGTAAAAAATTGGGATTAACCAGATTGAATGCATCAGTCAACATAATATCGCTGTTGTTGGTATAGGTTAGGTTATTATAACTGCCGGTCGCTGCCCAAGTGGTTGTATTAAAGCTGCTTCCTGGATTCTGCGTATGTGTAGTTGCATTGGGCACTCCTGACGTTAAAACATTTTGCCACTCCAAAGCTCCGTTGTTTGCATTGTTTTCACATGATGTGCCATCTACCCACAGACCAAAATTCCATCCCATCACCAATGAATTATATATTTTTTGATTTGTATTTCTTCTAAGACGAGCACCAGCCTTATAATTCGCATTGGCAGTGCCGCCTGTTGTGGGGTAAGGTCCACATAGTGTAACATTTGAAAAACGTGCGCTAGTCAACGGACTGTTGGTAGATCCAGTAGCATCATTATCACTTTCGAAAGCATGAGAGCCGCTTACATCAGCCGCATTAGGATCGCGCAACCCAACTGCAAATTGAACTAAGCCGTTGTAACCTAAGTCGGTGTCAAAATCATCGTCTAGTCCACGATATGCAATTAAGTGTTTTGCATTTACAGTGCCACCAAAAAATTCATACGAATCATCACCACAAAAAGACACCATTACATAATCGATGATGGTTCCCGAGCCAACACCACCGCATGTTAGTCCGTTTATTTCGCTATTTGGTTGAAAGGCTATACCTGCAAACTCAATACGAACATAACGTAATATGCCGCTATTGTCTGTAGGGTTGTTTCCACCATATTCTCCATCTGGAGCTGTAAATCCGCCTTCAATAATGGCTGTACCCCCCGGACTGTTTAGTGGGGCATTTCCCAATATAATTAAACCACCCCAATCACCGTATGAACGCGATCCCGGAGATTGCTCTGATGTGAAAACGATAGGACTTCCTGCAGTTCCATTTGCGATGATTTGTGAACCTCGTGTAATAATCAACGAACCTTGTGTAGCATTTTCTCCAACGATAATTGTTCCAGGTTGAATTGTTAGAATGGCGTTGTTCTTCACAAAGATTTTTCCCTGAAGCAAGTAAGTGTTATTACTTGTCCAGGTAGTGTTGCTCGTAATGTTTGCTGAAACACCTACTAAAGCTGCGTGTACCCAATTTGCCATTATTAATAAAATGGCAGTAGCGATGAATGCGAAATTTTTTCTCATAATTTTTTTTTTGATTTTTAAAAGATGCCGCAAAAATGCACTGTGGATATTACGTTAGTATTACTGCGACATTAAATCAATAATATACTAGGATTACCAAAACCTTATCAAGTGAAATTATTAAATTCGTAATACATGAGAAATTTTAGGAATTGCAAAATTAATTTGCAAAGAAGTTAAAATGTAAAACCAATAGTATAAAGATAATATTGGTTTCATCTTGTAATAATACCCTGTAAGTAGTTTTGAAAAAAAAATAAAATGTCAATTTTAATATTTTATAGTGCAGCAAGAATTGAAAGTGTTACCTGCAATAGATGTGGAAATGAAATGGTGAGAATAAGAAAATCGCGTATTGGAAAATTTATCAATATCATTACACTAAATATTTTAAAAATAAAAAAATTCTATTGCCCTTATTGTCATCATGAGTCAACCAAAACAGCATTCAACAGGCTCTAAGTAAATTTTTTTTTCATATTTACTATTACGCATAAAATGGTGACTCAACGAAAGAGATAAAATTAAGAAAAAAGTTTAAGGCCATTTAAGTTGGCTAAATTTTATTTTATAGCTTTACGAAAATTAAAACTTTAACAGTCTCTTAATGATGTCGCTTATGAAAAACATTTTCAAAAAAAGATTTTTGCATCTATTCTTCGTGTTGCTTTTTGGCAATTTTATTCAAGCCTACAGTTTGAATGTTGTTGTGGTTGAAAGCCAATCGTATGCGGGCCATGTAATGGATACCGTATGGAATTCGTTGCTAACAAGTTTAGGGCATACCGTAACGATTTCTCCGCAAACTATTCTTGATAACAATTCTTTTTTTGCAACTACCGATGTGCTAATTGTAGCATCCGGTATAATTACTTTACCGGCTAACAGGGTTGCCACCATTCAAGATTTCCTGTTGAGTGGAAAAAGTGTTTACCTGCAGTCAGAATATCAAATGGCATATTCTACTTCGCAAGCCTATCAATACATTGTAAATAATAACGGTGGTAGTTTTAGTTGGATTCAAGAATTGTCGGGCGATCTTTTTCCAACTATTGCATACAGCACCTTTGCCACTACACCAAATGTAGTAAATCCACTTAATTATTTTTGGTATGGTATAAAGGGTTGCGCTGGAGTAGATGAATCGCCTATATTAGCTCATCTGGGGCAAGATTTGGGTTTCATGTTTATGCCCGCTGCATCAGGCATTGGTAATATAGCAACAACCAGCGATCAGGATTGGATTCGCACTGCTGATATCGATGATTTGAATTTGATGCATAATATTTTTGAAATGCTAATAGATACTGCTGCTACCAATAGTCAAGTGGTAAGCACTCTAGCATTAGGTAACGATACCACTTATTGCAATGGCGATACCATTACTTTACAAGCGGGTACCTATTATAACACTTACTTATGGAGTAATGGCAGTACCGATGCAAGCATAGTGGTAACAACGCCCGGCACGTATTGGGTTAGTGTGTCCAACAATTCCTGTGGTAGCCTCACTGATAGTGTTGTGCTATCATTTACCAACTGTGGTGGTCTGCCGCCTATTGCGGCACTTAGCAGCAGCGATACCACATGGTGCGACAAAAACTGCATTAATTTTTCTGATATGTCGCAATTTGTTCCTACACAGTGGCAATGGTATTTTGCAGGTGCATCGCCCACTACTTCTACCGATCAGCATCCCCAAAATATTTGTTATAATAATTACGGAAGTTTTGATGTAGCCCTGGTGGCTTGCAATGCCAATGGGTGCGATAGTATTTTCTTACCAGCATTTATCACTGAGTTTCAATTGCCTCAGCAACCTGTTCTTACTACAAACTTTGATACCTTGTTTTCTTCTACTGCATTCAGTTATCAATGGTATAATGTAAATAATGCAACTCAGGTGCTTGGCACAAACCAATGGTTTGTGCCTGCGGTAGCAGGAAATTATTTTGTGCTTATTAGCGATAGTAACGGCTGTCAGGTGCCTTCGGCTACAATAGGTATTACAATAGGCATTGACGATGTGCCTGACTATAAAAACTCAGGCATACGTTATAATGCCGATGAGCAAATGTTGTATGTAGGGCAACAGCACTTTGCAAGTACATTACGCATTTATAGCATTGATGGAAGATTGGTGCACGAATCAAAAGCCAACGCAGGCAAAGTAGACGTGAGTTTTATTAAACCAGGAGTTTATACCGTTGTAATTAATGGTGCCTATAAAATAAGATTTGCCGTAACGGCAAATTGAGTTGATCTGCTTATTTGCATGGCTTAATTATTTTGATGTTTCATCGTTATCTTGGTTTTCGACAATAACGTATTATATTGTTTGTGTTCTAAATCGTAAGAAGATTAAAGCAAAAGAAGGTAAGATGCCATTATCATAAAGGCGAAAAAAAAACGCAGAAGTTAACTCCTGCGTTTTGTATAGATGTTAAATGAAAGTTGCATTACGAGCCACAATACAAGCACCCGTCCGGATCGTCAAGCGAACAACTTATTTGTGCATCAACATCGGTGGCAACAATAGTTTCGGTAGCGGCATGTGTAACGGTGTCGGTATGTGCGACAACCGCTTTAGGTACAATGGCTTCTGCAGTAGGATAGGAATTGGGAGCCTCGTCCATGTATTTCTTCTCTACCGTAAATTTTATGGCATCGGTTGCCGCTTTGGTACGCAAGTAGTACATGCCGGTTTTAAGCCCTTTTTCCCATGCATAAAAATGCATGCTTGTAAGCTTGGCAAAGTTAACGTCTTGTATAAATACATTCATACTTTGACTTTGATCGATATACGCACCGCGTTCAGCAGCCATATCAATTATGGTGCGCTGTTTAATTTCCCATACGGTTTTATATAAGTCACGTATTTCCTGCGGAATTTCTTTTAGGTGTTGTATGCTACCATTAGCTGCTACAAGTTTATTTTTCATATCACTGTTCCACAAGCCAAGGCTGATAAGGTCGTTTAGCAGGTGCTTGTTTACTATGATAAATTCGCCACTTAATACACGTCTTACATAGATATTGCTTGTGTATGGTTCAAAGCATTCGTTATTGCCCAATATTTGCGATGTGCTAGCGGTAGGCATTGGTGCCATTAACAAGGAATTGCGAACACCGTATTTGGCAATTTCATCACGAAGTACACTCCACTCCCAACGGTCGGTTGGTTTTACATTCCACATATCAAACTGCAGCACGCCTTTGCTTACCGGGCTGCCTGCATATGTTTCGTAGGCACCATCGCGCTTTGCCAAATCTTTACTTGCTGTAAGCGCGGCATAGTACATGGTTTCAAATATCTCGCGATTGAGCAGACGTGCATCTTCGCTTTCAAACGGATAACGCAATAAGATAAAGGCATCGGCCAAACCTTGCACACCAAGGCCTATAGGGCGGTGACGCATGTTACTAGTAAGTGCTTCAGGAACCGGGTAATAATTTACATCAATTATCTTGTTCAGGTTTTTGGTAGCTTCATACGTTACTTCAAACAATTTGTTGTGATCAAATTTGCCATCGATAACAAAACGTGGGAGTGCAAGAGAAGCTAGGTTGCAAACAGCAATTTCATCGGGCGAAGTGTATTCAATAATTTCGGTGCACAGGTTGCTGCTCTTTATAGTTCCTAAATTTTGTTGATTGCTCTTGCCATTGGCAGCATCCTTATACAATATGTAAGGCGTGCCTGTTTCCATTTGGCTCTCGAGTATCTTCATCCACAACTCGCGGGCAGGAATGGTTTTACGTGCACGACCTTCGCTTTCATATCGTTCAAACAATTGTTCGAACTCAGCACCCCAGCAATCGCTAAGGCCCGGAGCCTCGTTAGGACAAAATAAACTCCAGGTGCCTTCTTCCTTAATCCGTTTCATAAACAAATCAGGTATCCACAAGGCATAAAATAAATCACGCGCACGAATCTCGTCTTTACCCTGATTCTTCTTTAAATCAAGAAAATCAAAAATATCGCTATGCCATGGTTCAAGATAGATTGCAAAAGAGCCTTTGCGCTTACCACCACCCTGATCAACATAGCGTGCAGTATCATTAAATACCTTTAACATAGGAACAATGCCATTGCTTGTGCCATTGGTACCGCGTATGTAACTGCCGGTAGCACGTATGTCGTGTATACTTAATCCAATGCCTCCGGCACTCTGCGATATCTTGGCACACTGATGCAGTGTTTGATAAATACCATCGATACTATCCGAGTTCATGGTAAGTAAAAAGCAAGATGATAGCTGAGGCTTTGGTGTACCTGCATTGAACAAGGTAGGAGTTGCGTGGGTAAACCAACGCTCACTCATATAGGCATAGGTTTTAATGGCGCTCTCTATATCTTCTTTGTGTATGCCGATGGACACACGCATTAACATATGTTGTGGGCGCTCTACAACTTTATTGTTTATTTTTAGAAGATAGGATTTTTCGAGTGTCTTAAATCCGAAGTAATCGTATCCAAAATCACGGTCATAGATAATCGTGCTGTCGAGCAAGTCAGCATTTCTTACCACTATCTGCCACACATCATCAGCAAGCAAGGGTGCTTTTTTTCCGGTCTTTGGATCAATGTATTCATACAGCAAACGCATGGTTTCGCTAAATGATTTTAGCGTATTCTTATGCAGATTGCTTACAGCAATGCGGGAGGCAAGCTGAGCATAATCTGGATGACGCACCGTAAGGGTGGCTGCAGTTTCGGCAGCAAGATTATCCAACTCAGTAGTGGTAACACCATCGTACAAGCCTTCGATAACTTTTTGGGCTACCGTTAGTGCATTTACATGCTGTGGATTTAGTTTGTAACAAAGCTTTTCAATTCGCGCAGTAATCTTGTCGAATTTTACGCTTTCTTGTTTTCCATCTCGTTTAATTACGTACATAGTGTAAAGGGATTTTTTTGATTTAGTTTGAAAAATACGTGTTTTGGGCTTTTGAATAAGCCACTGAATCTATTGCGTTAATGTGAACAGTTAAGAGTAGAAAGTTGGTTGGTGATTTAAGGTTAGAACAACTCCTCTACAGATTTAGATATTTGACTATTACCGTTAACGCACACCGGTAACCACATCGCATATCCAATTATATTTTTTACATTCAGATTTTAAAAATCTTCATCAAAACTCAGATTATTAGTTACCCGATTTTCGTCCTGAGCATTCATTGCTGACTCTACCATTTTCGATTTTACCGATCCTTTAACATACTCACTCACACGCTTTTCAAAGAAATTGGTTTTACCCTGGAGCGCTATCATGTCCATAAAATCAAATGGATTTTCAACATTATAAATCTTTGGGTAACCCAAAGAAACCAATAAATGGTCAGCCACAAATTCAATATACTGACACATTAGTTTAGAATTCATTCCTATTAACGAAACCGGAAGTGCGTCTGTAACAAACTCATGTTCGCAAGCTACAGCATCTTTAATCATATCATAAATGCGCTCTTGCGACAATTTGTTTTCCATCATGCCATAAAGCAAGCAAGCGAAATCGCGATGCATACCTTCGTCACGCGAAATAAGTTCGTTGCTAAAACTTAAGCCGGGCATAAGGCCACGCTTCTTTAACCAGAAAATAGAACAAAACGAGCCACTAAAGAAAATGCCTTCTACACATGCGAAAGCCACCAGGCGCTCAATAAAACTTCCATTTTGAATCCAACGTAATGCCCACGAAGCCTTTCTCTGCACACATGGCACCGTATCTACTGCATGGAAGAGATAATTTTTTTCGGCTGTGTCCTTAATATAAGTATCAATAAGCAGCGAATACATTTCGCTGTGTATGTTTTCAATCATGATTTGGAAACCATAAAAGCAACGCGCTTCAGGAATTTGCACCTCGCTTAAAAAGCCTACTGCAAGGTTTTCGTTTACAATACCATCGCTGGCAGCAAAAAATGCCAGTACATGCTTTATAAAGTGTTGCTCGTCTTTGCTAAGTTTTTCCCAATCGCGTAGGTCTTGATGCAGGTCAACCTCCTCAGCTGTCCAAAAACTCATTTCTGCATTTTTATACATCTCCCATATTTGGGGGTACTTTATTGGAAAGAGAACAAAGCGGTCTTTATTTTCTTCGAGCAATACTTCCATAGTCCGAATTTAATTATTAATAAATTACTAAATAAATGTTTCCTGATTTGTCTGTTTCATATTCAGTTGATTTATTCTGTTGCGGGTGCTTTGGTACAGTTTAAGGTGTATATTATGCACAGTTAAAAAGATGTATCAACTAAGTTAAGAACGCAGACCTTAAATAACTGATTTGCTTGTTATGCTTACGGCTATTTTTCAGGGTTACAAATTTTGAATAAAGTTAAGCGCTAACAAAGCTTATTTTGTTGACAAGCCTTTGTATTTTTTAACAAAAGATAGGTTGATAATTTAAATGGTAAATAATTTTTGAAATATTAAAATTTATCGTAATGGAAAAGAGCCAATCGGATTAAAAACCACGTGAATGAAAATCTGATTTTTGTTTTTTGGCACAAGGGATTACGAGTGGGGCAAATACGAGTACTTCATTTATGATTATTAATAAAATGCTAAAAAATAATTAACAAATCGAAATTATTCATTCCGAAGACTTCGGAAGGTTAAGCGCAAATGGAGGTCAGTTTAATGTGTGTAAAGTGATTTTATCCGTTTTATCTCCATTTAGTTATTCGAGGTCTCACTTACGAAAAAAAATTCGCACTTAAGGTCGCTTCCCACCAGGCTTTTAGGCAGTGCTGCCTAGTTTTTTTGCAAGTGCAATCATTTGCAAAGCGGTCGCTGCGGCCTCAACCCCTTTATTGCCATGTTTGCCACCGGCACGGGCAAGAGCCTGCTCCATCGTGTTTGTAGTGAGCACACCAAATATAACAGGCATAGCATTGGCTGCACCTAAGTGGGCCAATGAAGTAGCTACCGCACTGCATATAAAATCGAAGTGACGGGTTTCACCTTGTATAACACAACCGATGCAAATTATTGCATCGTATTCATTGCTGCCGTGCGCAGCAAGCAGCATGCCTGTGGCAGCAGGTAATTCGAAGGTGCCGGGCACCTCAAGCAATTTTAAATTTCGGGGTTTTACTCCTGCTTTTTTCAATATCCGCATGCAACCTTGTTGCAATGCGGAGGTTACTTCGCTATTCCATTCCGAGGTGATTATAGCTATCCGAAAATCAACAGCATTGGGCAGTGATGAATGATCAACCTGAGAAAGATTTTTCTTTTTTGTTGCCATAGCTGTTACTTGTTTTTTAGTGGATATGGAGGAGGTAAAGGCATGTCTTTGGCTTGTTTAAGTTGATTCATTATTTCTTCAATAGCCTTTTCAAGTTGTTGGTCGGTGCCGGAATATTCTGTGGCGGGGTCATTGTCTATTACAATATCAGGGTCAACACCATAGCCTTCTATTATCCAGCTCTTACCTTCGGTATCGAAGGGTGCAAATTCCGGACGGTTCAGATATCCGCCATCCATTATGTTAAGTGACCCGCGAATGCCTACAACTCCACCCCAACTGCGCCTTCCTATAACTTTGCCCATTCCATATTTTTTAAAACGATAAGGAAACAAATCGCCATCGCTGGCACTGTATTCATTAATGAGCATAACCTTTGGCCCGTTTATCATTTGAAACGGATTGGTATAAGGGGCCACATTGCGTTGTACGCTAATCATGGCTAGTTCGCGATTAAGGCGTTCGATAATCATAGGCGAAACATTGCCGCCCCCATTGCCTCGGTCATCTATAATTAGCGCTTTTTTATGTAGTTGCGGATAAAAATGTTTTACAAATTCGTTCAAGCCATTTACACCCATATCAGGAATGTGAATATATCCCACTTGACCATTGGTAGCAGCATTTACCCGTTCGGCATTTTTTTCTACCCAGTTGTAATAGTATAAGGTTGCTTCGGTGCTTATAGGACTTACCAGCACATTGCGTGCACCGGCAATTGCCGGTGAAGCGTTTAAGCCTAACTCAACCTGCTTGCCGGCAGTATTTACAAGTGAGGCATAGATATCGTTCATATCGTTTGTTGGCACTCCGTTAACGGTAACTATATACATTCCTTCGGCAGCATTCACATCTATTTCGGTTAATGGCGAGCGCGAAGAGCTGTACCAATTTTCGCCCTTAAGTATTTTTTTTATTTGATAAAAGCCGCTTTCGTGGCGCGCAAGTTCGGCCCCAAGCAATCCCAGCGTTATGCGCTCAGCTTTGGGATAATCGCCTCCACCTACGTAAGCATGGCCTACATTTAACTCGCCAATCATTTCACCGATAACGTATGTAAGGTCGGTGCGATGATTTACATATGGTAAATAAGCTGAGTACTTGGTGTGCATCGATTTCCAGTCAACACCATGCATATTTGGGTCGTAAAAGAAGTCGCGCATTTGTCGCCAGCATTCATCAAATATTTGTTTCCACTCTTGCTTTCGATTTACTAACACACGCACATCGCTCATATTAATTGCGTCTTTCAATTCAAATTTGCCTTTAGGCAAATCGATAATGTAATAAGTTCCTTTTTTTGCAATCAACATTTTCTTTTCGTCAGCGCTAATTTCGTAACCATCTATTTCTCCAAGTTCCGTTTCCTTTTTTTCTTTGATATCAAAATGCTTAAGCATGGTGGCATTATCACTGCGGCTGCGCTTTGCATAATAAATGGAGTTGTCAATACAGGCCAGTCCCCAATAGCTGCTTACATCTACCGGAAGAACAGTAATGCGCTCTTGTATTCCATCTAAATCAACTTTTACTTCCTTGAGTACTTTCTTTTCTTCTTTCTTTTCTTCTTTCGATTTTTCTTTGTCTTTGCTTTCTTTTTCGGCAGCAGGTTTTTCGGCTTCTTTGCTTTTGACTAAATCGTTTTTTAGTCCAAAAGGATGAGGGGTGTCTTTGCTTAATGTAATCATATACACACGGCTCATATCGGCATATGCATGATTCCATTCGGTACTGCTGTATATGGGATTAAAGTCGCGGTCAGAAACAAAAAGCAAATATTTTCCATCGCTGCTGAATGCTGGTGAATAAGATGAATACGATTGGGTGGTAATGACCATAGCTTTTTGCGTTGCTATCTCGTATAAAAAAATCTGGTCCATGTGTGCAGGCATGCGATCGGAGTAAGCAATCCATTTACCATTGCTGCTCCAAGCAAAATCATTGATCTCCGAAGTCTTGCTTGTTGCAACAACAGTAACAGCTTGTGTGTTTACTTCTATAATATTAAGGCGTTTCTTTTGGTCGCACCAGGCTATTTTATTATTGTCGGGCGACCAGGTAATAGAGTACTTATAGGTATCAGCATTTTTGGTAAGTTGTTTAGCAGGTGTAAGGCCATCAGCGGCTTGCATATAAATTTCGTCTTCACCACTTTTGTCACTAAGGTAAGCAATCCATTTTCCATCGGGTGACCATACAGGCGATCGATCGTTGGTAGTAGAGGTGCTGGTACAATTGCGTGTAATGCCTGTTTTGGCAGGAACCGAAAAAATATCGCCACGTGCAGCAAATAGGGCTCTGTTGCCATCAGGCGAAAATGACCAGTTGCTGATGGTCTTCGTTGCATCTACCCACTCATCGCGACCAATAGCAAAATCTTCGTTTATAGTAACCGTTATTTTTTTTGGCACCTCGCTTACAAAGTCAAGATAATAAAGATGGCCTCCGTGTTCAAACACAATTCCATCGGTTCCAAGGCTTGGCCATTTAACATCATAGTCGGTAAAGTTGGTCACCTTGCGTACAACATGTGTTGCTGTTTCGTAACAAAATATATTCATGGTGCGATCGCGGTCGCTACAAAAGTAGATACGCTCGCCTACCCATATAGGGAATATATCTTGCGCTTTGTTGTTGGTTATGTTTTCTGTTTTTTTCGTGTCAAAGTTGTATATCCAAATATCATCGGCCATGCCTCCCTGATAATATTTCCATGTGCGAAACTCACGAAATATCCTGTTGTAGGCCATACGTTTTTTATCGGGCGAAAAACTGCAATTGCCTCCGGCAGGAACCGGCAGTTGTTCGCTCAACCCTCCATTTACATTTGCAAAAAATAATTGACCAACAAAGTCATTGTACGATTGTTTGCGACTGCGATAAACAATTTGTTTATCGTCTCGCCAGGCCATGCAAATATTATTAGGCCCCATACGGTCGCTCACATCATCGCGGCCAAGCGTAGCAGTGTAAGTTAATCGAGTAGGAACGCCACCCTCGGCAGGCATTTTATAAATTTCGGTGTTGCCATCGTATTGAGCAGTAAAGGCAAGAGTGCTGCCATCAGGCGAAAACCGTGGATATATTTCTAGCCCAATATCCGAAGTTATTCTTCGTGCTACGCCTCCATCGCGATTTACGGAGTACATATCACCAGCATAACTAAACACTACGGTTTGGCCATTCATGGCCGGAAAACGCATTAAGCGCATGTCATTATTTTGTGCAAAGCTTACTTGCACCAACAGCACAATTGCTGCTATGCTACTTATTCTCATAATAAAAATATTTTCAGGATATTGATTGCAAATAAATGATTTATATTTTTATCAAAAGGTTAATTTGGAAAATTTCAGTAACTACTCAACAGCTAATTTAGAAAAAAAGGAGAGCAAACTCAAAATATTCTAAGACTCTTTAATAGTCGTGTCAACTACAGAATGTAAAATAGCCTATCCTTAGGCAAAGGCTAATGCTTTAAAGTGGTATGATACTTTCATTTTCACTTTTGCATTTCTGATAGCTCTTTCGGAAGCATAATTGCCATGCGGCACTTTTTGATAATGCAAAAAAGCGAAAATGGCGATACGGTTTTTCTAAGACGTTTGATAATGGCTTTAACTTTTTTGAATTTAATAACAAGTACTGTTCTAAAAAGCAAGTGAAGTCGTGTTTCTAAAAATTTACCCGCTTGAGCGGGTTGTAGCACAAGTAGATCAAGGTTTTAATATGTAGTAAGCAGTGTTTTTCAAGATAATACTTTTGCTCATACAAGCGATTGCTGATGGAGTACAATTTATCTTTGATTATTTTTTGCAAAGGGTAATTTGTATTTTCACAATCACCCAAATTTTGTTTTATCCATTATGCAGTTTAATATTCTGATGCAAGGTACAAAGCGTGTCTGATAATGTGCGTATCAAAAAACAGGAAACTAACTTTGTTGTAATTGCAATTGTTTGTGCCCCAATAAACATTCATAAACCTTTACAAAAAATTGTAATAATTATACACCAAACTCAATCCTTCTCGACAAATCTCGGGCTCCGTGCTGAATCATTAGAATATGAATTTCGTGTTTGCTTGTTATTTTATAAATTTTGCGGTAGTTGCCTTCAATTAATTCTCTGATATTTTCATTTTCAAGCTCCACAACTACCTTACCTATTTCAATTTGATTCTTTAATATTTCTGTCCTGGTTCGAATTTTTTCAACTTGCAATTGTGCATATCGTTTGGAATCTTTAGAAATGTAATCATAAATTTCTCGCAAGTCATTTTTAGCAGATTGTAACCACTTTATTTGAACCATTTTGCCATTTCCAATTTTAGTTCTTCTTCAGAAATTGTTTGTCTTGTTGCGATTCAGCAATTCTGTTTTCCAATTTTTCAATAAAAATTAGCCTTTCGATTAATTCATCAATCGAAATATTCTCGGAAAAGGATTCTATATGAATTTTTAATTTTTCTTTTGTTATCATTTTTTTTATTACAAATATACATTTTGTTATTTTTACAAGTAGGTGCTGAAAAAAATATTTTCTTATTGATAATTAGTGAAATCACTAAAGGAAATTTAGTTACATTTACAAACAGCAGCTCTCAATTATTATATCATAACACTCAAAAATGGATTTATTGTCATGAAAAAGCATTGCGCCATTTTACTTATATTACTCTTACAAAATTTTGTAACCATAACCATATACGCTCAGGGAGGTACCTGGACATGGATTAGTGGTGATAGCATTGCAAATGCCGTTGGCGTTTATGGCACACAAGGCGTACCTTCTGTAAACAACCACCCACCAGCCGTTTACGAGCCATCCCAATTGAAAGAACCGAGTTTATTGAATATTTTTACAAATGCATCCTGACACAAATCTTCAGCTTCCATTTTATTTTTTGTATACCGAAAGCAAATACCCAGCAACTTACCGGCATAAAGCTTATATAACTTTTGCTGATAAACCCTTTCGTTACGAATGAAACCCGACACTATTTCTTTTATTGCATCTTTAGCATCTATAACTGCAACCTGCATATTTTTTCGAGTATCATCCATCGAAACCGAAGTATTGTCCTTTTGTAGGTGTAGTGATAAAGCAAACATATACTATCTTTTTATATGTAGATGCATTAACAAAAGAAAGGGTTGGGTAACGGTGTGAAATAATTTTATTCTTGCTCAGCATTTTTTTATTTACCCTTAGAAATCAATAATCCTGGCATTTTCCTCATCAATGAATAATATTTAACTTTGCCATTACTTAATCATTAAAAATCATGCTGTCGAAAAATAGTCTATTTGTAATATTGATGTTGTTGAGCCTAAGAGGCATTGCCCAAACTCCACCACACTATTTTCACCAACCTGCCAATGTGGGGGTAAACAATTTGTTCCTCAATGATGGAGTATCTAAAAAATTTCTTTTCATTTATACACAAGCAGAACTGGCATCTATGGTATCGCCCGTAACGGGTTCCTTGTCCTTCGACACACTTTTCCTGCGCAGTAATATGTCGTCCACAATGAATTTGACCGGCTTGGTAATCACAATAGGCCACAGTACTCTTAATGTGCCGGTAAATAATTTTGCTGCTAACTTTAATGTAGGAGTATCGCAGGTTGTGCTCAATGCACCTAATATTTCTATTACCACTCTGCCTGGTGCATGGAATGTTCCTTCCGATAAATGGACCGCTTTTCCTATTGGTAATTTTACCTATGATGGCATAAACAATCTTGTGGTTCAAATGGAATATCAAACCAATTCGTTTCCTGCTCCCTTTTATGCCGAAAATGGTGGCGTGCCTATAAGCGTGTATGCAGCAACCAATGGCGCTTCCAATGCAACTGGCAATACTGCCAGGCCCATGTTTGGCTTTACAGCATCGTGTAATTTATCGTTGGGGGCCGATACAAGTATTTGCCCCGGTCAATCGGTTACTATTGCCGGAACTCCAAACCTTGGCACTTACTTTTGGAATACCGGTGATACCACTTCCACAATTATTGTCTCTGCACCCGGTACGTATATACTCACTGTTAACGGCTCATGCGGATTTCTTATCGATACCGTTATTGTTACTCAGGGAGTTTGTGGTGTGCCACTTATCAGTATATCATCAAGTGATACCATTTTTTGCGATAAGCAGTGTATTGATTTTACAGACCTTTCAATCAACACGCCCACATCATGGCTGTGGACTTTTTCGGGAGGCAGCCCATCAACTTCTACCGACCAAAACCCAATAGGAATTTGTTACAATAATTACGGAGCATTCGATGTGCAACTTATAGCGTGCAATGCTGCCGGATGCGATACGCTTTTATTACCTGCCTTTATTAATGAGTTGCAAGTACCGTCACCACCGGTAGTTATAGTGCAAGGCGATTCGCTCGTGTGCACCACTGTTGCTGCAAGTTACGCATGGTTCAATATTAATAATGCCAACCTGATTTTAGGAACCAATAATTATTTTGTGCCATCAACTGCAGGAGTGTACTATGTGCTTATTACCGATAGTAATCAATGTCAAAATGTGTCGGCCAATATATCATCCACGGTAGGTATATACGAAGTTTTGCTGAGTACAATTAATTCCTACTGGAACAACGATAATTTTGTGATTGAAAGCAAAATGCCTTTGGTTGGTTATGCCGTCACCGATATGAGCGGAAAGATTATTTTACAAGAAAAAATAACCGGAACACAGAAAATTATCATTTCCAAAAACAGTTTTACCTCCACCGGAGTTTATTTTATTCGGGTAGAAGGATTGGATGGAAGTACGCAGGTTTTGAAAATAGTGAACAAACCTTAAACCGCCCCCTTAACCCACATTGCAGGGCAAAAGCCACAAAACAGCCAAATTCCATTGCCAATTTGGCGAATGGCACACGGCAAAAAAATCAAACCATTGATAATGCTGCAAAGAGTGTGTCATGTTTTTAAAAAATTAAAATGTAGTCACCCCAGCTTGTTTTTATAAGCAAAAATTTGTATATAGATTTGCTGCGTGTTCCTCAAACCATATAGAAAATCACGTGCCCTTACGGGCGACCAACGTTTATATTATAAACTATGCGAAAGCTATCGCACGGCCGATAGTGTGCGGCATCAGGTGATATTAAATTTGGGTTTGTTGGAAGAGCTACCCGAGGTTGAGGATAAGAAAAAATTAGGTATCCGCATCAGCGAATTGGTGCAGGAGAGTCGAACAGGCATGGGCAAATTATTTCCGCCCGAAACGGATGTTATAGAAAAATTAGCGAACGCATTTTTTGACGAGATAAAATTAAAAAAGCGATTGGATGTATCGGCCAACAATAAAATACAAGCAATCGATACTGAGTCCATAGAAAACAAAGATATAGTAGAGGTGGGTTCGAAGTGGCTCTGCTCGCAAGCATTGGACCTGTTAGGGATAGGAAGTTTTTTACAACAAATGAATTGGAGCGATGAGCATATACGGTTAGCATATACGCACATCATCAGCCGCGCTGTATATCCTGCATCAGAATTTAAAACGGCTAAATGGATAAAACAAAATTTGGGCATATGTGAATATTGATACCCTATCAGATATATATGCGTATCGTGTAAAACTTACAAACACAATCAGATAGATGATAGTACACCACAAGAAGTGCTCATTGATAGTAACAAAAAATTACTCTCCCTAGAAAGCTTAAAGCAAAAAAGCAACACCGACCATGTTGTAAAAGTGTACTCGAGTGCTAAAGAAAAAAGCATGGACGAAAGCTTCTCTAAAAAATTTGAACTCGGCTTGCAAAATATAAAAGAGGCACTGTCAAAAAAAAAGCGGAGTAAAGCAAAAAGAAAAAGTACACGAACGCATCGGCCGACTCAAACAAAAATATCCTTCCATACACAAGCACTACAACATTGACATTGCATGCAAAGGCAACATAGCTATCGATTTAAATTGGACTGTCAACCAACACCCCAACACACACGGCACTTATTTTATACGCACCTCGCTCAATAAAAAAGACAACGCCACACTATGGCAAATCTACAACAGCATTCGCGAAATAGAATCTACCTTCCGTTACCTTAAAACAGATATAGACCTGCGCCCTATATATCACAAAACCGATGCAGCATCAACGGCACACATACACCTGGCGCTACTCGCTTACTGGACTGTAAACACTATCCGGCATCAACTAAAAGCAAACAACATAAACACACAATGGTGCGATATTGTACGTACAATGAATACGCAAAAATATCGGGGTAGCTGCAATGTGGGTTAAGGTAATAACTACACACTTGAGTTTTTCTAATCTCGCTAACCTAAGGGTATGACTTTGAAAAAAAAATTACTTGCATACCAATGCCTTTTCGTTCAAAAAAAGCATTTGTAATGTTATAATATACAAACGCTATTGTATTAGAGGTGGTTCAATAATTTGTTACGTACCTGCGTGCAAGAATCTATTACACATTAAATCTAAAATGCATTACATCGCCATCATTTACAACATATTCTTTCCCTTCGATGGAAAGCTTGCCGGCATCGCGGCAAGCCGATTCTGAACCGTAGAGTATAAAATTGGAAAACGATATTACCTCAGCTTTGATAAATCCTTTTTCAAAATCGGTATGAATAACACCGGCTGCTTGTGGCGCTGTCATACCCTGATGTATGGTCCACGCACGCACCTCCTTTTCGCCTGCTGTAAAATAGGTTGACAAGCTAAGCAACTTATATGCTTCGCGAATGAGTTTGCTAACGCCACTTTCGGTCAACCCTATATCGGCAAGAAAAACTTGCCGGTCGTCAAAGCTTTCCAATTGCGATATCTCGGCTTCAATAGCTGCTGCAATTATCAGCATACCTGCATTTTCATCCTTTATAGCATCGGCCACTACTTGCGTATACTTATTGCCTTGGGTTACCGATTTTTCGTCAACATTGCACACATACAACACGGGTTTTTCGGTAAGTAAAAAACAGTCGGCAGCATACTTACGATCTTCATCACTTAGTGGTGCAAGCCTTGCGCTGCGGCCACTTTCAAGGGTTTGCTTATAGGTGCTCAGTACCTCATAGGTTTTTTTTGCATCCTTGTCAGTACCAACTTTAGCAGCCCTTTCTACCCGTTGCATTTTTTTTTCAACTGTTTCAAGATCTTTCAATTGTAGTTCTGCATCAATTATTTCCTTATCACGAATAGGGTTAACACTGCCATCAACATGCACCACATTCTCATCATCAAAACAGCGCAGCACATGCAATATAGCATCGGTTTCGCGAATGTTTCCCAAAAACTGATTACCAAGACCTTCGCCCTTACTTGCACCTTTTACAAGGCCGGCTATATCAACAATCTCAATGGTAGTAGGTACTACACGCTGTGGCTTTACAAGCAGTTCCAATTTCAGCAGCCTTTCGTCAGGCACGGTTATTACACCAATGTTAGGCTCAATGGTACAAAACGGAAAATTGGCGGCCTGCGCCTTGGCATTTGATAAGCAATTAAACAAAGTTGATTTGCCCACGTTGGGTAATCCTACTATTCCACACTTCAATCCCATTATTATGAATTTTTAAAAAAGTGCGCAAATATAGTTAACCACCAAGTACAATCAAGTAAAAAGCGTTTGCACTCCCCACTCTATTTTGGCTTCGTGTTCGAGTAACCATTTCTTACGCCAAACCTGCCCTGCATAACCTTTGAGCGACCCATCAGTAGCAATCACACGGTGGCAAGGCACAATTATTAATATGGGGTTGCGGCCATTGCTGGCACCTACAGCACGCACACTGTCGGGTGCATTTATGCGCTCGGCAATTTGTTGATACGATTGTGTAGTTCCATATTTAATGCGGCATACTTCATCCCACACCAGGTCATCAAATTTTGTCCCAACATCTCCCAACGTAAGTTGAAACGACTTTCGCTTTCCATTAAAATATTCTTCGAGCTGATCAATAACTACTTTGCCGAATGGCGAAGCTGCAAAAGTCCCCGTATTCATATCTTCTAAAAAACGGCACCCATGTACTTCAAAATCGTAGGTAACAATTTCTAACGAGCCAATTGGCGAATTATAATAGCTTACTGATTTTATCATATCTGTAAAAATTAAACGCGTGCAAGAAAGTGATTGAATGCCAAATGTTGAATTTTTTTTTATTAAATGTAATTAGCTATGGCCTATGCGAGGTAAGCCATTTTGTATGCGATGCCGTACCAAGGTTGCAGCGACTATTGTATAGGCAGGAGCAATTAACCATCCAATAATTGGAATAGCAAGTATCGCATAAAACCCTGCTCCATTTGCAATGGCCTTCCATTTATGATATCTTAAAAGTGCAATACTTTGGCGCATGGTCATTCGTTTGCGCTCATTATAGTAGTCCATCATTCCAAATCCGGTGTAATAAGAAGAAATGCAAAACATGATAATCGGTACCGGAATATTTATTATCGGAATGAAACTTATTATTAATAAAATCAGGTACAGAAATAACTCGATAAATAAATTTCGCAACGAAATTAAAATGCCTCGCAACACGTCTTTTAAAAAATGTGTCAAATTAAATGCATTGATTTTTCCGGTAATGATTTCTTCGGTGCGTTCGGAAAGCAATGCCATTGCAGGAGCCATGATTATCAATACAACATATTTATATATAGCCATATAACCCATTACAAAAAGCACTTTAAGCAAGATGCTAAAAAAAAGAGTGGTTGCGCTTTTCAACCAGTCCAAAATAGAAAGTGTAAACACGCGCGCATCAATAAAAGCAACTATTGACTGACTGATAGTATCGGCCCATGTCCACATTACCATAAACGTAGTTATAAAAATAACAAGGTTGATAATGCCCGGCAACAGGATGTAAAACCAAAGCTTATGTTTCCAGATAAACCTATGCGCCTGCACATAGGAATTAACACCTTCTGTAAGATCTTCTATTGCATTCATGGCGTTAAATAAAATAAAATTTTACTGATAATTATTCTTGATACAATTCTATTTGGAAGAATAAAATGTTTTTCGGTTTACGGAGTGCAAGTTTGGTGGAACATTGAAATGCAAAACGATACATCACCCTATTCGTTTTTTAGCCTGTGGGCAAAAATAATTTTTATTGGCTTATGGATTCACCTTCCCTGTTGCATCAATTTATAAACAATCAAAAAAATTAATCACGATGAAGTCAATAAAAAAAATTGCTGTAACGGTCATGGCTACACTATGCTTTCTGTCTATTACAGGAGCGCTGCTTATTGCAGACACTGTATTCACCCCCATTTTCGAGAGCGAATTATTGAAGCAACTAAAAGACAAGTACATTAAACATACAGAAGATTTTCCGCAGGAAAGGATCTACCTGCAAGTAGACAAACCGCTTTATGAGCCTGGCGAGTCTATCTGGTTTGGTGCTTACTTGCGCGATGCGGCAACTATGAAGCCCTCTGAACTTAGCGATATCATGTATGCCGAACTTATTGGACCAAAAGGAAATACTGAAAAAAAGATAGCTCTGGTAGTAAAAGGTGGCCGGGCTTCTGGCGATTTTCAGTTGGGGGATGAATGCGCAGGTGGTATCTATAAGATTAAAGCATATACGCATTATCAATGTAATGAACCCGATAGCTTATTCTTTATTAAGGAAATTACGGTACAACAAATGATTAATCAGCACTTGAAAATGAAACTCGACTTTGAACGAAAATCGTATGCCGGAGGCGATGAAGTTATGGCAAAGCTTGATGTTGCTACCAACGACAACACGCCCCTTTTTAACCATCCTCTATCTTTTAAAGCTTCCATTGATGGCGAAAACCTGATAGAGTCGCAAAGCAGCACGGGCAACGATGGCAGCACCTATATACGTTTTTTGCTACCGCGAAAACTAAAATCAAATGATGGGATACTCAATGTAATGATTGAGCACGATGGTATAACCGAGAGTATTTCGCGCAGCATACCCATTGTATTAAACGATATTCAACTTAGCTTTTACCCTGAGGGTGGCGATATGATTACCGGAGTTGAAGGCCGTATTGCGTTTAAGGCGTTAAACGAATTTGGCAAGCCTGCAGATGTTACAGGTGTAATAAAAGATAGTCGGAACCGTAAGGTGGCCGACTTCACATCATTTCATTTTGGTATGGGATCGTTTGCGCTTACCCCTGAAGCTGGAGAAAATTACACCGCCTACCTAACTTCGATTAATACAGATAAAACATTCGAACTACCACTTGCGCTTGAAAATGGATATAGCCTTAATGTAAAAAACGAAGACAATAAAGTTACAACTATGACCATATATGCTCCCGAAGCTGGCGAAGTAAACATTGTTGGTCGCATGCGCGAGCAACTCATTTATTCGAACACGGTGGCTTGCACAAAAGGAATTAATACTGTAACCATAAACAAAACCAGCATGCCGATGGGCGTTGCACAGTTCACACTTTTTGATGCTTCGGTTACTGCGCAATGCGAGCGCCTGGCCTTTATCAATAAGCAGACAACGCTCCAAATTGGCGTTCACACTGATAAAGAAAAATATCTGCCTCGCGAAAAAGTGAAATTAAAAATCACCACAAAAAATGAATTGGGTGCACCTTGTGCAGCATCTTTATCGCTTTGCGTAACCAACGATCAGTTATTAAGTATGGCCGATGATAAACAAGGAAACATTATCAGCGAATTACTTTTGCAGCCCGACCTCAAAGGTAAAATTGAAGAACCAGCATTTTATTTCAGTAATCATCCAAAGGCAACGCAAACGCTTGACTTGTTATTAATGACTAACGGATGGCGAAGATTTAGCTGGAGTAAAATTACTGAACAAGGCATAGCACCATTTGCGTTCAAGCCTGAAAAAGCCGAAATTAAAGGAACTGTAATTTCATCGAACAATGGATCTCCCATTGCAGGTGCTCAAGTAATGGCGGGCAACAAATTAGTTAGAACCAATCGAGATGGAAAATTCCTGCTCAAAGGCATTGATATCAGTCAGTATAAGAAACTCATAGTAAAAGCTGAAGAGTATGAGCAACTAGAACAATCGCTGCTATCATACACCGAACAATATTATCAAATGGAAATGAAGCAACGGGCAATACCTGTGGCATTGCATGAAGTAGTTGTTGTGGAAGAAGCAATGCAAATGAGAGAAGATGCACCCATGCAGATGGTGGAAATTGCGGACGATAATCGTATTCAGGCTAAAGCAAATAGAATAAGAAACTCGCCACCTAGCCCAGTGAAGAAAAAAACATTGGCGAAAAACGCAGAACGAGAAATTGCCAAGGATGAAATTAAAGCTGTACAAAAAGAAAATAAAAACGAAGCCAACGGAAAAGAATTAATGGCCCATGACTTAGACATGGATCTAAAACTTGAAAGACGGGATAACAGAAATAAAAAACCAATGCCTGACACCATTGCCCTCGAAGCTCCTGCAGTAGCAGAGTTTTATCGAGCAAGAGAATTTCCAACAGTCACTTATGCCGATACAAAAACTAAAGTGCGCGATGACTTTAGAAGCACGTTATTCTTTGATGGCGTTTTGAATACCAACGAATTGGGCATAGCCGAAGCTGAATTCTTTGCATCTGATGAAATCACTTCGTTCCGTGCCATTGCAGAAGGAATTGGAAAGAATGGCTTGGTAGGACATTCAGAAAAACTATTTTATACTCAACTTCCATTTTCTGTTAATGCAACCCTTCCTGTAGAGCTCGTTACTGAAGACGCAGTTTATATTCCTGTTACTTTTAAAAATAATAGCGACAAAAAATTATTGGTAAATGTTTCAATAAAAACCACCGATGCACTTACGGCATTTGCTCCAATAATAAATAAAGTTGACTTGCTTGCCGGAGAATCTAAAACCGTGCACTATGGCTACATGACGGGTTTTACAAAAGGCGAATTCCCAATCACCATTCAGGCAAACGGTGGAGGCATGGAAGATGTAATTGAGAAGAAAATAAAAATTGTGCCTAAAGGATTTCCGGTTACGGAAAGCATCAGCAATAATGAAAAATATACCTCCTTGCGCATTAACACTTCAGCAGCAGTAAAAGGTTCTGTTGAAGTTAATGTAACTGCCTTTCCTAATGTAGTAAGCGATATACTTAAAGGAATTGAAGGCATCATGCGTGAGCCCGGAGGATGCTTTGAACAAACAAGCATGAGCAGCTATCCCAATGTGATGGTCATGGATTATTTAAAAACCTCGGGGCAACAAGACGAAAAAATGATGGCAAGTGCAAGTGCTATGATTGACCGTGGTTATAAAAAACTAATCAGCTTTGAAACAAGCCAAAAAGGTTATGAATGGTTTGGAAGTGCTCCGGGGCATGAAGCATTAACCGCATACGGACTCATGCAATTTAATGATATGCAAAACGTATATGGTCATGTTGACAAGAAGATGCTTGACCGCACTGCCGCCTGGCTACTAAGCCGAAAAGATGGCAAAGGTGGCTACCTGCGCAGCGATAAAGCTGCCGACAGCTATGGACGTGCAAATGCCAATGTAACAAACACCTACATCACTTATGCCCTTACAGAGGCTAACTATCAAGACCTTAAAAAAGAATTAGACCTTGCTTATGAAAATGCCATCAACAGCAAAGACGCATATATAACTGCACTTGCTGCAATAGCTTTAATAAATAGTAAAGATAACCGTGCCAATGAGCTCCTTGTGGCACTTATGGAAAATCAAAATACAGACGGCAGCTGGACTGGCAAAACACAAAGTATAACCTGCAGCACCGACCGGGCGCTTACCATAGAAACCACTTCGCTGGCTTTGTTGGCCTTGCTTAAGTCTGAGCGTAAATCTATTGAAAAGATAAATCTTGGCGCTAGTTTCCTTGTAAAATCTCGTCAGGGAGCTGGTGATTTTGGCAATACACAAAGCACAATACTTGCATTAAAAGCACTAACAGCATTTGCTACATTCGGCAAACGTACACATGAAAACGGCACCATCGAATTCTATGTGGATGGCGAAAAAGTAACCGAAAAAAATTATCAGGCAGGTGTTCGTGAAGCCATTGTATTGTCAAATCTTGAAAAGTATGTTACCGGTGGATCACACTTACTCGAAGTAAGATTTAAAGGATGTAAAAATCCATTGCCATCAACCATAGCAGTTTCCTATTACTCTGAATTGCCGTCAAGCCAAAACAAATGCAAAATTGATCTAAACACTTCGCTTTCAGAAAAGACAGTTAAACAAGGCAATACCGTACGACTTACAGCCACCATAAAAAATACTACCAACGAGGGGCTACCATCTACGATGGCAGTGATTGGTATTCCGGCAGGCTGTTCTGTTCAACCATGGCAGCTAAAGGAAATGTTTGACAAGAAACTGTTCGACTTCTATGAACTAAAAGGCAACAATTTAATAGCTTATTATCGTCAAATGAAACCGTCTGAAAAAATTGAATTAAATTTTGATCTGCGTGCTGAAATTCCCGGTAACTATTGTGCCAATGCAAGTACCGGATACCTATATTATACCAACGAATATCGCGATTGGGAAAAAGGACTCTCCTTGCACATTCAGAAATAGAAGTTCAATTAATGCATCGAATTTATCTTGCTATAAAAAATGAGTTTACATAAAAATATTGACTGAATAAATAGTTGCCAAATGCAAAAAAAAACGCCCATTATCGGGCGTTTTCTCATTTTTTAATTTCTTATTACATGAACAAAACCATTAAACTCTTCTTTATCGATTTTTAAAATGTAATAGTAAACTCCCTCTGGTACAGCGTTGCCATCGCGATTGGTGCCATCCCAGCAGTTTACTTTGGTTCCGGTTTCATACATCAACTCTCCCCACCGGTCAAATATTTCAAAAGTGCTACACTCTCTAAAGCTTACGATAGAACCTATTTCGAAGCAATCATTCAACCCATCCCCGTTAGGAGTAATCACATTGGGGGCATTTTTTACCATGGTGTCTAACGAAGCAATGTTAATAAATTGCACCAGGGTGTCGCTACATGTGCCATTAGTAGCAATTAATGTAACCTGTATAGCCTGTCCAAGTGTAAACGTATGTGTTGGGCTTGGGTCGGTACTGCTGCTACCATCACCAAAAATCCATTGATAAGAAACAGCATTCTGACTATTATTAATGAATTGATAAGTAGCTCCATTACAATCAAGCGAATCTTCCCATTCAAAATCCGCATCAAGGGTTGCGTCTATGCTTACTATTACATCTTCCGTAGCGGTGCATCCATCCGTATTAGTTACAGTAACCGTATAGGTTGTAGAGCTGCCCGGGGTTGCAACAGGGTTGCTTACCGTGGCACTGCTTAAATTATTGGCAGGTTGCCAGCTATACTGCACTCCTCCTGCTGCTAACAACTGAGCCTGAGCTCCGGGACATATAATAGTATCGTTGCTAATAGCAACTGTTGGTGCGGCCAATATAGCCAGGGAAATTGTATCCGTGCCGGTACATCCCACTGAATCTGTAACTAATACCGTATACGTAGTTGCTGTTGTTGGTGATGCAGTTGGATTGCTGATAGATGGATCGCTTAATCCATTGGGTGGCGACCACGCATAGGTGGCCCCTCCGCTAGCATTAAGTTGAACCGATTGACCAAGGCATACTGAATTGGCATTTGCAGTGGCAACCGCATTTACTGTTCCGATAGTAATTTCAATAGTTGCCGTGGCGGTGCAATTACCATCGCTAACGGTAACCGTGTAAATGGTATTCTGATTTGGATTGGCCGTTGGGTTAGCAATGCTTGTATTGCTTAAGCCATTGGCCGGACTCCATGAATAAGAAGTGCCTCCACTTGCAGTTAACTGAGCACCTGCACCGGGACACACGGTAGTGCTGTTTGCACTTATCTGCGCATTTATCTGTGCGTTTACAGTTACCGTTACACTTGCCGATGCCGTGCATCCGCTACCATCACCTGTAGTAACTGTATAGGTCGTAGTAACCGAAGGCGAAGCATTTGGGTTGCTTACCGTAGTGCTGCTTAATCCGGTGGCGGGCAACCATTGATACGTATTTCCATTGCCTGTAACTCCAATCTGAATACTATCACCCGGACACAAAATACCTCCACCCGTGGCAGTTGCATTAATTAAATTACCCTTGGTAATTTGAAGTGATGCAGGATTACTAACACATCCTGA
The DNA here is from genome assembly GCA_016714535.1 of Bacteroidota bacterium. Taxonomy (NCBI): domain Bacteria; kingdom Pseudomonadati; phylum Bacteroidota; species Bacteroidota bacterium. Next base: position 211,387 of record JADKDR010000002.1, on the reverse strand, counting down.
TATGGTATCGGTGGCAATAACGGTAATAGTATATGTTCCATTGGCACTTAGATACAACCCAATACTATCCGGATTGGCTGTAGTGATTATGGTACCCCCTGTAGTGCTCCATACTATAGTAGCCGAAGGTGCGGTGCTTATGCTATACCAACCCGTATCAATACCACAAAGTAAATTGTTACCGTTTATTCCATTTATTATTGGCAAAGGTAAAATGGCTATAGTAAGAGAATCGGACATGCCGTAGCAAAAAGAGTCGGTACTAAATGTTATTTGATAATATACATAACCGGTAGCAGGTGCAGGGCCATTCCAGGTAATATTTACCGAGCTGCTTCCCTGCCCGGAATTTATGGTTCCACCCGATGCAAACCATTGATACGCTCCACCCGGAACAACGACAGCATTATAATTGCCTGCTTGATTTTCGCAAACAGTTTGTGGCCCGGTGGCTAAAGGCGAAGTCGTTTGTGCTCCTTGTTGTATATTGAAAAGATATGGTTGCGACTCGCAGCCATTCGTATCCAACGAGGTAATAGAAATGGTGCCTGAATTACTTGACCAGTAAATGGTAACCGTAGGTGTGCTTTGTCCATTGAGAATAACACCGCCAGTAACCGTCCATGTATACGTTGCCGATAAGTCCGGATTAATAATGGCATAAACTATTGTATCGTAACAAGGGTTTAAATCGCCTGTAATACCTCCAAAGGTTTGTGGAGGGTGAGTCACTACGGTAATCGAATCAAAGCCATCGCATATCGTGCCCAAACTACCTATAGCATAGTAAGTAGATGTTTGAGATGGCGTCACTGTAATAGAAGTTCCAGTACCTATAGGTACTGCACTACCAACTATATACCACGTATAGGTAAGTGCTCCATTGGCGGTAAGTATTATTGTATCAAACGGACATATGATAGTGGATGGTTGAGCCGACAGCGAAATAGCAGGCGCTTGCAACACATTAATCTCTACCGAGTCGAAGTTATTGCATCCCGCTGCATTGGTCACATATAAATAATACAAATAAGTACCTGCAGGAGTTAGGGTTAAGGTAGGATTACTGATGCTTGTTGATGATAACCCAAAGGCTGGTGACCAGGCATATGTATAACCGGGAATCGGAAAATCGCCCAGTATAGTAGTTTGTCCTTCGCAAATAGTTTGAGGTCCGCCCGTTGGAACCTGAGCAGGCACATTTAAACTAATAATGATGGTGGTAGGAACTGATGGACATCCATCGGAAGTTAATTCGTATACAGAAAGAGTTGCCGTTCCTGTTCCTGTCCAATTTACGACTACTGATGGCGTGTTTTGCCCTGATACAATTACACCGCCACTTATGTTCCATAAATACGTTGAAGTTCCAACTACATTTAATACAGTGTAAACAAGCCCTTGGGTATTGGTACACGAAGCTGTATCGCCACTAATAACTGGTGATGTAGGTGGAGGCGTAAATACATAAATGGTAACAGAATCAATATCCTCGCAGCCATTGACATCGCTGCCTATCGTATAATAGGTAGTAGTTAAAACAGGATTCACAGTAAAAGGATTTCCGGTGCCTATCGAATTAATTAATGAATCATTGTTGTACCAAACGAAAGTCCCGGCTCCTGATCCGGTTAATGTTACTGTATCGCCTGCACATATCGTATCATTAGTAGAAGGCGAAACGCTAATGGATGGCAATGGATTGATAGTTACAACAACTGAGTCGGTATTATTACATCCGGAAGTATCACTTACTGTCAGCGTGTATATATATGTTCCTGTATTGTTGATTGTAACAACCGGATTACTGATGTCGGTACCCGAAAGTCCGAATGCGGGACTCCAGGAATAAGAATAGCCCGAAACAACCGCAGTGCCAAGTTGTGCGGTTTGACCAATACAAATATTTTGATTGGGCCCGGTAGGAACAGCTATAAATAAATTTATCGACACGCTAATACTAACAGGCTGGGATGTACAATTCCCATCAGTTACTTCAAATAAGGTAACTGTACCTGTGCCAAAACCTCCCCAATTGACAATAATACTGTCGGTACCTTGCCCGCTAATTAGTGTCCCTCCTGTAACGGTCCATGTATATGTTGAGTTGGGATTTCCATTTATCACATAATACAAAGCACCAAGCAGATTGGGGCATGCAGAGGTTACGCCTGCAATAGCTGATAGCGCGGGATTCGGATTTACTGTAACGGTAACTGAAGATTCGGAAGTACAGCCCACATCATCTGTACCCGTTACCGTATAGGTTGTTGTAACTGTTGGCGAAACGGTGATGGAAGTGCCGGTTCCGATAACTCCGCCTGCATCACTCCAGACATAGGTAATGCTTCCGGATGCAGAAAGCGTTGTTGACTCTCCCTCGCAGATGGTGTCGTTGCTAAATGCCTGTACAGGTATGCCTGAGCCAACCGGTACGGTGAGCGATAATGGATCGCTACTACAACCATTAGGCCCAGTTTCATAAAAGGTAACGGTTAGCGCATTACTTACATTGCTTACATAAATGGTATCTGAGCCAGGCCCACCACCAACAATGGTTCCGTTGCTAACTAGCCAATTGTAATTAGCGGTATCTCCGTTGGTGTTGAGAACATAGAACATAAATGGCCCTGCATTGGGATCACAAATAACAGAAGGCCCTTGAATAACAGCATTAGAGGTAACAGGTATCACATTGATAGTGTACACTACATAGGTTTGCTTGGGTGGGCATCCATCATCACTGGCTACCACCGTAAAGTTATAGGCGTTTGGCCCACCTGCATCGCAGGTGGTGTACCAACAAAAATGGGTACTATCGTAAGCAAGTCCACTAACGTCATTTAAAATAGCAGGGGGATTAACTACCGTTGAATCAAATATCAACCCCGAATGTGTAATAAAAATACTGTCACCCTCCGGATCCACAAATTCTATTGGGAAACACAATGAATCTCCTTCGTTTATGGTATAATCAATTTGTGTATTTCCAACAAGTTGTGGAGCATTGTTGACGGGGCAAGGAATAAAAATCAATTGCAAATCGCGTCTATAGGCAGCAATAAAATTTCCATTTCTATACTCGCGTATAATTATAGTAACCACAAAAAAACCAGTATTGGGATTATAGTAACTCGTTAATCCAGTTAAAGAATCAATCGAATGCCAACCAGAAGGACCAAATGGATCAAGTTGGCTGTAGCCTGGTGCATATACTACTTTAGGTATAGGATCGGGATATAAAATTGGCATTCCGTTAGTAGTTCCGCCAGGGCCAAGTCCATTATATGGCCATGCAAATGAATAATCTAATGAATCGCCATCAATATCATATACTGTGTTCGATACAATATTAGTATCGCTTGTACACAAAAAAGGAACCGGAGGTATGGCATATTGCGGACTATTATTTACAATGGATGTTTTTGGAATTTTTGCAAAAAATGCAATTCCCTGATTTGTCGGGTTGGTTAAATTTAGAATATTCGGATTGCGGCAACACACATCTGCTATAAGGTTATAGCCAACATTGGTTGATGGCAAAAATACCGTCTCAGCATAAATTGCTTCTTCAACACACACATTTAAAAGCGTAGCACAGGAGTCGCTCAAATTGGGCGGTTGAATAAATTTCTTTGAGATGAGATTAATTTTTTTCGACCATGTTAATGTGTCTATGTTAACTTGATTAATATTAGAGGAGTAAATTCCCAACCAAAGCTTAGGTGCAAATTGTGCAGCACCCGGTTCACAATAGCGGTAAACGAAAACTCGAATATCAAATTTAAATTTACCGACAATAGAATCAAACCCAAGTGATGTGTATTGAATACTGCCGCCCATAATATGCGAGGCCTGCACATTTTTAGCAATAAATAATTGAAACAAACTCAGCATTAATAAAATGCCAATTAGCTTTCTTACATTTAAATTCATAAGTTGAGGTATTAAAGAGGACGATTAGAACCTGTTTTCGAAATTGAGGATACGCTAACTAGGAAATATGTTGCAAATATACAAATTTGATTATTAACGATTTAAATATGCATCATCAAAAAACGTCTTGTTTTTTGTCAAAAGAAACAACCTATCTGTCTTATATATTTTATAGTGTAACCAATAATTTTCCCAAAGAATACTATTTCCTATCAGGTCATTTCATTGTTAATTTTTATATCTTTGTAATACTTAACTAAGCTAAAAGGAACAATCGAACCCCTTTTGAAAAGATAAGTGCTTAGTCAATCAAGAACTAAACTATTTAATCGGCATTATGAGTAGTAAAATTCCAAGTGCAGGAATTTCAGTGTTGGCACAAACAGGTGCACTCTTACCACAGGAGAGCGTATTGGAAATTCGTAGGGAACGAAAAGAACTGTTTATAGGTATTCCAAAAGAAACGGTTTTTTCGGAAAATCGAATAGCACTTGTGCCCGAGAGTGTTGCGCTACTAGTAAACAATGGACATCGTATTCGAATAGAAGCCGGTGCGGGCAGCAATGCCAATTTTACTGATTCGGATTATAGCGAAGCAGGAGCAGAAATAGTTTATAGCGCAAAAGAAGCGTTTGAAGCCGATTGCATACTTAAAGTAGCCCCATTGAGCGATGAAGAACTTGCTATTGTAAAAGACAGGCAAACTATCATGAGCATTGTATTGGCGCGGAATCAAAAAAAAGAGTATATAAAAGCATTGATGCAAAAAAGAGTAACAGGAATTGGTTATGAGTACATACGCGATCAAACAGAACTTATTCCGGTAATAAGAGCGATGAGTGAAATAGTAGGCAGTGCTTCGATAATTATAGCTGCCGAATACCTTGCAAAAGATAAAAACGGCCAGGGAATTATATTAGGTGGCATAACCGGAATACCCCCTACCGAAATTGTCATATTAGGAGCGGGCACAGTTGGTGAGTATGCCACGCGCACAGCACTGGGGTTAGGTGCCAATGTAAGGGTGCTTGACAGCAGTGTGTACCGTTTAAAAAGGTTGCAAAACAATATTGGCGCGCGCGTATATACCAGTACCATTAGCCCGAACATACTTAGCAATGTATTGAAAACAGCGGACGTTGTAATTGGTGCTATTTATAGCAATAACGGACACACCCCATGCATTGTAAGTGAACAAATGGTAAGTGATATGAAATATGGATCGGTGATAGTGGATGTAAGCATTGATCAGGGTGGATGTTTCGAAACCAGTCAAATGACAACACATCAACACCCTGTATACAGAAAATATGGCGTTATTCATTATTGTGTGCCTAATATAGCCTCCCGGGTTCCGCGCACTGCTTCCTATGCATTAAGTAATATTTTTACACCAATCTTATTAGCAATTGGCGACCGTGGGGGCGTTGATGAGATGCTATGGAGCGACCTTCATGTGCGTCATGGTGTATATATGTTTAAGGGAACTATAACCAATAAATTTATGAGCGACTTTTTTAATCTGCCATTTCGCGATTTAGATTTAATAATGGCAAGTAGAATTTAAGGGGTATTTACAATTCTCTTCGCTGTGTGTTCTTTGCAGTTACGTCTTATTTTTACCGCAAAGCACGCTAAGGAATGCCGCCAAGTTCGCAACGAAGAAATGCCAAAAAACTTTGTACCCTTTGCGTGTATTTGCTTTGTGTACACCTGGGGCGATTATGGGTCTATATTGTAAACAAATGAAATATGATCATGAAGAATCCATATGTATAGAGCGCACGAGAGGGCTGCCACGCATGGCTCTAGAAATCTCACGCGAGTATGAGCCAACTAACAATTTTTAAACCCTGAACCCTTGAACTATTGAACCCTTGATCAATTAAACCCTTTAGACCTCACCACCTCACAAACCTTTTATACCCCAGCCGTTTTCTTTTATCCATTACCTGAAGCAAATACATACCACGCGCAAGCGAGCCAATATCTATTTCTATTTTACTTTCTTCTTTATGATAATATTGGCTCTTTACTTTTTTGCCATCTAATGCTAAAATAGTAAACTCACTGATGCTCTCGCTTGTAACGGTGAGTGTATGCCTTGCTGCATTGTTTAATAATTGAAACTCCAATGCAGGTATCTCGTTAATGCTAGATGCGGTGCAGTCTATGACGGAGATGTCATCAATGTAGTAATATGCTCCAGGTGCTAGACCATTAGTGTTATAATTACTATCTACCAAAGTCATCTGTATATTACTAAAGTTACCTAAACAAATATATTTCTCACCTCCTTGCGCAATGAAATAACCTCCAACTTCTATCCAATTTAATGTATCCATTAAAATGTTGCCAGAAGTATTTTCTACTTGTGGCGTTACATTAAAATAATACCCTGTATCGCTATAAAAACTATCTACAGAAAAATACATTCCAATTTTATCAGTAAAAAATTGACAATCATTAGCAGCACTTACAAACATAGATGTATAATATAAATGAATCAGTTAATACTCCTCCTAAGAATTCACGGTAACCTTCATCAGGATGCGCTACATATGTGGCAAATCCACAATAAGAACTACCACTCTTGGGTAGTTGGTATCCAATAATTCCGATAGGAGCAGATCCACACCATTGTGTGTAAGAAGATGATAAAAAATCAGAGGATGAATAAGATTGATACCAAAGTGAACATGGCAAAATTGGCAACCAACCAACATTCCAAATGCCACAGGGAATCGTATCTTCGAAATTGCCATTTATAATAAGGTTTTGACAATTCGAATTTTGTTTGAGGCCAATAAATCCACAGAGTAAAGCAAAAAATATTGCTCTACTCTGAATAAGTAAATTCATCACTACTTTAAAATTAAAAGTGACTTAGAATTTATTGCCTTATTGCCTGATACTAATTTGAATTTGTAAATTCCATTGGCAAATAAAGAAACATCAATCTTATTTATTCCTTTGTATCCCACCGACCAACCCATATTGTGTATATTTTTCATAGTCTGTTAGTTTGCAGTAAAATAAAGAGAAAAAATGCAAACAAACAAATCGCGATTTAGCAAAGAGCAAAAGCAAGTTCATATTAATGATTGTGAAAAATCGGGAAAGAGCAAACGTGTATATTGCCTGGAACAACACTGTTTCATAAAGTGTGTAAATTCAAAAGTTAAAAATGATTGGGGCATTCAAAAACGAAGTTTTTTTTTGGCCTTCTGAAAGAATTTCATCAATGAATTTGCGAATAAAATCACTAGATATTTCCTTCCTCAGGTAAAAGCAAATCGAATTAGCTGTATAACTTCTCGCATCGTAATTTTCCATTCCATCATAAATTTAATTCCTTTACAACCGATATGATCAAGAACAAGAAACTTGTAATTGTATTGCCCGCTTACAATGCAGCAAAAACGCTTGGCGATACTTATGCTGAAATTCCTTTTAACATTGTGGATGAAGTAATATTAGTGGACGATGCCAGCAAAGACGACACAACTGAGGTAGCCAGACAATTAGGAATTAAACATGTAATAGTGCACCAAAAAAACCGAGGATATGGTGGCAATCAAAAATCGTGTTATGACAAAGCATTATCGTTGAACGCTGATTTGGTTATCATGCTACATCCCGATTATCAATACACGCCTAAGCTGATAGAAGCTATGGCAAGCATCATGGCAAACGAAGTATATCCAGTTGTGATGGGTTCTCGGGTACTAGGCAAAGGAGCACTCAAAGGCGGCATGCCTTTGTATAAATATATTTTTAACCGCATGCTTACACTGGCACAAAATATTATGATGAATCAAAAACTGAGTGAGTATCATACAGGGTATCGTGGATTTACACGTGAGGTTTTACAAACTATTAATTACCATGCAAACAGCGATGACTTTGTATTTGACAATCAAATGCTGGCGCAAATTTTTTATGCCGGATATGAAATTGCCGAAGTAACTTGCCCAACTAAATATTTTGACGAAGCTTCATCCATCAATTTTTCGCGCAGCATGAAATATGGCTTAGGCGTATTGGGCGTTTCTTTTTTATACTTAATTGCAAAAACAGGAATCTATAAATCTTACCTATTCAAAAAATAACTATCACTATATACCAAGAAAGAAATGAATGAACCAAAAGATGCATTAGAATATCACAGCCAGGGCAGGCCAGGAAAAATAGAAGTTATACCTACCAAGCCCAGCAGCACCCAACGCGACTTGTCTTTGGCCTATTCTCCGGGTGTAGCCGAGCCTTGTTTGGCCATAGCTGCCAACCCCGAAGATGTATATAAGTACACAAGCAAAGGCAACCTGGTTGCGGTTATAAGTAATGGCACGGCAGTATTGGGCCTGGGCAACATTGGTCCCGAAGCATCGAAGCCGGTAATGGAAGGCAAGGGAATTTTGTTTAAAATATTTGCCGACATTGATGTGTTTGATATCGAAATAAACCAAACCGATGTAGATGATTTTGTAAAAACCGTAAAGGCCATTTCTCCTACTTTTGGCGGCATTAACCTTGAAGACATTAAAGCGCCCGAGTGTTTTGAAATTGAACGTAGGCTAAAGGAAGAACTTACTATACCGGTAATGCATGATGATCAGCATGGCACTGCAATTATATCGGGAGCAGCATTAATAAACGCACTTGAACTGGCCAATAAAAAAATTGAAGATGTGCGCATTGTTGTAAATGGCGCAGGCGCATCAGCCATATCTTGTACTAAGCTCTATGTATCGTTAGGGGCAAAGCTGGATAATATAGTTATGCTTGACAGTAAAGGAGTAATTCGTGCCGATATGGAGATTACTGACAACCACAAAAGGCAGTTTGCAACCCATCGCGATATTTCAACGCTGGTAGAAGCCATGCAGGATGCCGATGTTTTTATTGGACTGTCGAAAGGAAATATTCTAAATAAAAAAATGGTACAAAGTATGGCACCCAACGCCATCGTCTTTGCTCTTGCAAACCCCGACCCTGAGATAAACTATGAAGACGCAAAGGCTGCACGCACCGATTTTATTTTTGCAACCGGCCGAAGCGACTATCCAAATCAGGTTAACAACGCTATAGGTTTTCCATTTATATTCCGTGGCGCATTGGATGTGCGAGCTACCCAAATTAACGAAGCCATGAAACTGGCTGCAGTACACGCTATTGCCCAACTTGCCAAAGAGCCTGTACCCGAAATAGTAAACATGGCATACAATAAAAAGAATTTATCATTTGGCACCGAATACATTATACCCAAGCCTCTTGACCCTCGCCTAATAAGCACGGTGGCTCCAGCGGTAGCTAAAGCAGCTATTGATTCGGGCGTGGCACAAACCCGCATTGCAGATTGGGTTGCCTATGCCGAAAGTCTGGATAACCGACTAGGGCGCGATGATAGGGTGAGCAAGGTGCTTATCAACTCTGCCAAACAAAATCCGCAGCGAGTAGTATTTGCCGAAGCCGACAATTACAAAATGCTGAAAGCTGCGCAGATAACTCGTGATGAAGGTATTGCTAAGCCAATACTATTAGGCAACAAAGAAAAAATTGAACAAATAAGCCGTGAAAACAAATTAGACATTAGCGGAATTCCAGTTATAGATCCGCGTGTAGACGACACCTATATTCAAAGCTTTGGCGAGCAATTTTATGAAAGGCGTCAACGTAAAGGCTATACCTTGTATGAAGCCAAAAAATTAATGCGCGAGCGGAATTACTACGGTGCCATGATGGTAGAAACCGGACAAGCAGATGCTTTAATTTCAGGACTTACCCGACAATATTCAGACACCATTCGTCCGGCCTTGAGAATTTTTGGCAAACAGCCAAATACACGCGTAGTAGCGGGAATGTATATTATTATAACTAAACGCGGGCCTATATTTTTTGCTGATACCACTGTGAACGTGCGCCCAACCTGGGAAGAACTGGTCGATATCACCTTGTTGGTAGCTACTTCTATACAACAATTCAATCTTAAGCCACGCATAGCCATGCTGTCTTACAGCAACTTTGGGTCGAGCAACGATGCCGAAGTAATAAAGGTACGTAAAGCCGTTGAATACCTGCATCAGAATTATCCCGGACTTATTGTTGATGGCGAAATACAAGCAAATATGGCTTTCAACACAAACCTGCTTCAGGATAATTATCCCTTTACCGAATTGGTAAATGGTGGCGCCAATACATTAATATTCCCATCGCTCGAAGCTGGCAACATTGCCTACAAACTCATGATGGAACTTGCAGGATATGAGGCCATAGGCCCCATACTGTTAGGTGTAAACAAGCCTGTACATGTTTTACAGTTAGGAAGCAGCATTCGCGAAATTGTAAACATGATAACCATTGCCGTTGTTGATGCTCAGAGCAGGAAAAAACAGTCCTAGTAATTTATTATTTTTTTACTCCAATGTACGAATACATAACAGGGAATTTTATAACAAAAACGGCTACACAAATAGTAGTCGAAGCCAATGGTATTGGATATGAAATTAATATATCCTTACACACTTATTCAAAAATAAAAGATGAACATAAGGGCAAAATATTTTTGCACTTATCCATAAAAGAAGATGCCCATACGCTTTATGGTTTTGCAGAGGATGCCGAAAGAAAAATGTTCAGGCATTTAATAACGGTAAATGGCGTTGGAACTAATACTGCCCGCATGATATTGTCATCACTATCGCCAAACGATTTGCAACATACCATAGCAAGCGGCAATGCCCCGGCATTGCAAAAAATAAAAGGGATAGGTGCCAAGAGCGCACAAAAAATAATTATTGATTTGCGCGATAAAGTGTTTAAGGAAGTTCCTGAATTGGCCGGAAGTTCTGCAAATTTAACCCGTTCATCGGGACGCAGCGAAGCGCTGAGTGCATTGGTAACCCTTGGTTTTGCCCGTAACAGTGCAGAAAAAGCGTTGGAAACTACTCTTAAACAAAAAGGCGAAACTGCAACTGTAGAAGAATTAATTAAAGGCGCTTTAAATAATATGTAATGCATTACCGGAGTTAATTCATTGGCTCGCGGCCCCAGGCTATCCACTCTTCCTTGCTCGGTCCATATATGCCTATTACTTTCAATCCGGCCATTCGCATTAGCGGAATCATTTCTCCACGGTGATGCGTTTGATGTCGCAATAAAATCTGCAACGTATTTCCTCGCTTCCATCGTTGTCCATACATATCATCTTCTATATCTAAATCTGCATCTTTCCATTGGCTCTGCAAAAGATTCATAAGTGATGTGGCGCTACGCTCATATGTTTCGAGAATAGTCGTTACACTTTCTCCATTATAATCCGCTTGATGCGTTCCATCTACCTTAAGACCTGTTAATCCCATCATTTCAGTAAAAGTTACGGTAATATGCCAAGCCATAAATCCCAACGAACGAACATCCGGATGTGGCTTAAAACTTAACGATTGGTCTGTGAGATTTTTCCAAAGCTTTATGGTACTTTGCATTTCGTAAGTACAATTTTTTACAAAGTCGTCTATTTTATAATACATGATCTGAATTTTTTCTTGCAAGTAATTTTTTTAAAACCATAAATCCAAATTGTTCTTTACTTTGCTCCTATCTTTAAAAATAACAAATCAATGAAGAAATATTTTTATCTACTTATTGGAGTTTTAAGCATAGCACAACTTGCAATTGCCCAAAAAGAAGCCTGGAACTGGTATTTTGGAAATACCTGCGCTCTTAATTTTTCGACCGGTGCACCCTTACCTTTGTTTAACAGTATCATGAATCAATATGAAGGAAGCTCTTCCATTTCAGACGCAACTGGCAATTTACTTTTTTATACCGATGGAGTGATTGTAGTTGACAGCACTCATGCCATCATGCCCAATGGCACAGGACTTATGGGAAATAGCTCTGCCAATCAATCGGCATTGATAATTCCAAATCCCGGCAATCCATCTAAATATTATCTATTCAGCAATTCAACCTTCAGTCTTTATTTCAGTGAAGTTGATATGACCTTAAACGGAGGCAAGGGCGATGTTGTTTTAGCAACCAAGAACACCCTTGTTAATCCTTCGTGTTCCGAAAAACTGGCAGGTGTAAAACATGCCAACGGTGTTGATTTTTGGGTAATGGTGCACGGCACTGGCAATAGCACATTTTACGCATATCTTGTTTCTGCGGCTGGTGTAACATTGACTCCGGTTACCACATCAATAGGTATAGTTGATATAGGGGCTATTGGACAAATGCAATTTTCACCAGATGGTAAAAAATGCGCCTTTGGTACTTATGGAGGCACCAATAATTGCGGCATTTTTGATTTTGATGCGGCAACGGGAATTGTTTCGAATCCAATTGATATTCCAGTTTCGAATCAGGTGTATGGTTTAAGCTTCTCTCCTAACAGCCGGTTTTTATACCGCGGTCACAATCCGTTTGGCAGCGCAATCTATCAATATGATTGCAATGCCGGCAGTGCGGCAGCTGTTATAGCTTCAGAGGTATTGGTTGGTTCAGGATTTAGCAATGATGAAGGTCACCTTCAAATTGGGCCTGACAATAAAGTATATCTGGCACGTGATGGCTTATCCAATTTAGGAGTAATTGAATACCCCGATTCGCCTGGAGTAGCATGCGGGTTTAATGCTGTTGGCCCTTCGCTTGGAGGCAAATTTTGCGGATTAGGATTGCCTAATTTTCAATCCGCATTTTTTAATAATAATGCACAAATTGAAAACTTCTGTCTGGGTGATACTACAACATTCGTAGTGTCTGATTCTGTAATATTAGCTGCAGTATCGTGGAACTTTGGCGACCCCGGATCGGGGCCTCTTAATACCTCTTTTAACTATAGCGCGGCACATTACTACAGCGCTGCCGGCACCTATAATGTGCAACTTATAGTTGTATACCTAAACTTAAGTATTGACACTTTAGTGTATCCTATAACCATATATCCTGCACCACAACCCAACCTGGGACCTGACAGTACCTTATGTATAGGCCAATCCTATATGCTTGACCCGGGAGCATTTAACACCTACCTTTGGAGCAATGGCAGCACTGCCGGCAACATAACCACGCTCAACAGTGGAACGTATACTGTTACAGTAACAGACATTAACGGATGTAAGAGCGCTGACTCTGTTGCGTTGATTTATACAGCATGCGCTAATGTTATTGTCAATATAGCCGCTAACGACTCTTTATTTTGTGATAAAAACTGTATTGACTTTACTGACCTTACACAAAACAGCCCCTACTCATGGATGTGGTATTTTACCGGTGCCTCTCCTGCTACTTCTACCGATCAAAACCCACAAAATATTTGCTATAATAATTATGGAACATTTGATGTAACCCTTGTAGCATGCAATAATGTTGGATGCGATTCGGTAGTATTTCCTGCCTTCATCACCGAATTTCAATTGCCTGTGGCACCGGTTGCTACGTTAAATAACAATGTACTTAGCTCTACTTCAGCTTTTAGTTATCAATGGTTTATTGTTGGCGACACCACCGTTTACAGCACCGCACAAACATATACTCCTACGGTTAGTGGAAACTACTATGTACTTATAGCTGATAGCAATGGATGTCAGGTTCCAAGCAACGTGGTTGGATTTTATCTTGGAATATCACAATTAAACCAAAGCGACATGGTGTTATTTCCAAACCCTGCCGGCAATTCACTTTATATTCAAACCGGGGTTGTTACAAATTCAGCAATAACTATAACCATATACGATGCCTCCGGAAGGATCGTATATAATCAACAGCAATTGCTTCAAGGAGTCAATGGTCAATTAAAAATTGATTTAAAGAATATTTCATCAGGCTTATATACACTGGAGGTGGTTCAAAAAAATTCGGTAGCCCGTGTTAAGTTTGCAAAGGAGTAGCATTGCTGTTTTTTTTAATAGCTTTAAAAAATACTACGCCCTGCCTTGCAGGGCGTTTCTTTATGCTGATTATTTGCAATCGCAGGCATAGTCATTTTCAAGGTCAATGGCAGTTACAACTTTATTCGGGCCATCGCAATCGGCAATTACGATGCGCACATGTTGCTTATCGCTGGTTATGCCTTCCAAAGCAAAAGTGGGACACGGCCTATCCCTCGAATTACTTTTGGCCATATTAACATCACCATTGGCAATTATTTCGCGCACTTCGGCCTCGTCTATAAACCTGCATTTCATGCGGCATTTGGCGTGCTTTGTAAACACAATATCGGTTTCACGATAACCTTCATCTTTAATTTCATTTGATACTTCGGCCGGAATGCATCCTGCAAAACTCCAAAGCAAAAGCAAGAATATAATCGGCTTTAACATAGTTATTTAATATTTTAATTTTGAGACCGTTTATTACCTTTGAGAAATAATATATACGCAATGCTAAATAATAAATTAATAGCAGCAATTGTTTTTTGCATAATTGGCCTTCAAGCACATGGGCAATTCAACATAGGTCAAGTTACGGTAACGTACACCGATAGCAGTAGAAACAACCGTTCTATACCAACCGAAATATATTACCCGGCAGATGTGCAAGGCACAAACGTACCACTTACTACCTCTGTAGCAGATTCCTTTCCGGTTCTTGTTTTTGGACATGGCTTTGTGATGGCGTGGAGTGCGTATGCTAATGTATGGGAATATGTTGTTCCCTCAGGTTACATTATTGCTTTCCCAAAAACCGAAACCGGCTTGTCGCCAAACCATTCAACTTTTGCCAACGATATTGCATTTATTGTTTCGCAGCTTCAGGCAGAAGCGTTAAATCCAAATTCGATTTTTTACAATCGCGTTGCTTTAACTAGTGCAGCAATGGGCCATAGCATGGGAGGTGGAAGCAGCCTGTTGGCTTACTCATTCAATCCAAGTATTACTGCTATTGCAAATTTAGCACCTGCAGAAACAAATCCCTCTGCAATTAGTGCATGCGCAGGTATAAGTATACCTACCCTAATTATTTCAGGAGAAAATGACTGTGTAACTCCACCTGCCACCAATCAAATACCGATGTATAATGCATTAACCAGCCCATGTAAAACGTATGTCGAAATAAAAGGGGGAGATCATTGTAAAATGGCTAACGGTAATTTCTTTTGTGAACTGGGACAAAGCAGTTGTCAGCCACAAGCTACCATTAGCGATAGCACCCAACATGTTATAATGGAGCGTTACTTATTACCCTGGCTTGATTTCTATCTTAAAAATAATTGTACGGCAGGGGCATGGTTTGACAGCACAATAATTGCTGATAACGAAATTAATTTTCAAAAGTCATGCACGCTTTGCAGCAATCCTCAAGGCATTTCAACAAATGGAAATATCCCCTTTCAGTTTTTTACCGAAGGCAATACCTGGCATGTTAAGAGTAACAACAAACAGCCCTGCAATGTGGTAGTTTCTGACCTTACGGGTCGGGTGCTGTTCAAGCAAGTATTCGTAGGACAGATTGACCAATCGATAACCGACTATGCCACCGGCCTTTATTTGATTTCTATATCCAACCAAACTATATCCCGATCGTATAAATTTTTAATCAACCGATGAAAATTTCTGCTCTGCTTATTATCATTTTTTCAATGATTGTTGTTGTGACTTCGTGCAAGCCTCAGGATGAATACGTGGAAGGCATGAAACCAATTTACACTCCTTATTCAGCTCTTGCCGATTTTAAACAAATAGCACCACAACCCATTGAGAACAGTGGTAAAATCGTATTGTACAATTCGTTACTTTTATGGTTGAAAATAATCGTGGTGTTCATATTATTGACATGGCTGATACGGCTAATCCTATAAAAATTTGGTTTCTGTCTATTCCTGCCAACAAAGATATTTCGATTCAAAACAATAAACTGTATGCAGATAATGGCCCCGACTTATTGGTACTTGATATAAGCAACATCAATGATGTAAAATAAGCAATCGCTTAAAAGACACTTTTAAACCAAGTGATTTTAGTCCCACTGCCTATAAAGGTTTTTTTGAATGTGCTGATTATACGCAAGGTTGGGTAGCAGGTTGGGAAATGGCCGAAATAGTGAATCCCGAGTGCAAAATAGAATAGCTCAAAACCTGATATTTTTAACAAACTTATGAATGTTAAAATTTCCACTTTTAATTTCCTCTTCAAGTTGATGGCGAAAATCAAGAGAGTTAATTTTTTTTCGACATTGGCCATACAGTAAATGCATAACCCGCAAGTAAACTTTATCTAACAAGGTGTTTTCATTCGGATTTTCCAGGGCTTTTTCAATCATGCTTAACAGTTGCAGTATACCTTCGTTATTTATTGCCGAAGTTTTGAGAATAGTTGCCGGCTTGTGATGCATTTGCAATAAATTGCTAAGGTGCAGAAAGAGCCTATCTGCACCATCACGATCATGTTTATTTATAACGTACATATCAGCTGCTTCCATTATTCCGGCCTTCATGGCCTGAATATCGTCTCCGCTTTCCGGAACTAATACAAGCACGGTTACATCTGCTAACGAAACAATTTCCATTTCTGATTGCCCTACTCCTACTGTTTCAATAAAAACATAATCGAACCCGGCATTGCGACATAGGTCGGCAACTTCCATGGTTTTTGCCGATAGCCCACCAAGCACGCCACGTGTAGCCAATGACCTGATATAAACATTGCTGTTATTGTGATGTTGCATCATACGCAGTCGGTCGCCAAGCAACGCACCATGCGAAAACGGAGAGGATGGATCGACCGCTATAACGGCTACCTTATGCTTAATACACAATTCCGAAATAAGGGCATTGAGCAGTGTACTTTTTCCTGCTCCTGGCGGACCGGTTATACCTATTACTTTTGCTCCAACACTTGTATTGAGTTGCGATAATATTTCTTCATAGCCATCAAGTTCATTCTCGATGATGGTTATTTGGCGCGAAAGATCTTTATATTGAATCACACTTCCGATTTTTTCGGTTGGGGGCTAAAGTACACATATACCCCTTTGAAAAGAAAACAATATTAAGCTGCAAACCGCATTACCTGCGTAATCTTTCAAATAGAATACTTTTTAACTAAATCAAGATGTTAAAACAACTCGCTTTTTTAAAAAAAACTCTTGCAGGTTATAATTTTAATTATTTCATTTGGCATCAATTAAACTACTAAAACATTAATTAATTATGAGAAAAATTTTGTCTCTTGTTTCAGCACTTTTTATAAGTGTAGCCGTTTTTGCCGGAAATGCAGATCTTTTTAAGCATGATCAAAATGCTGTTAAATCAGAATTCAGTTCAATCGAAAATCTGGATGCTTATTTAAATGCAAACCCAAACATGTCTTATGCTGATGTACAAGATAAAAATCTTGTTAGCGACAGCAAATTCAATGCTGAAGGAAGCACCCTTTCAGCTCCAAAAGGTGGCGATTGTCCTCCACTTGGAATTCCTTCATTCGTATGGGGATGTGTATTAGGATGGATAGGTATTCTTTTAGTTTATCTTCTTTGTGGTGAAAGAGAAGAAACCAAGAAAGCGTTTATGGGCTGTTTGATTCCTACAGCTTTAGTAATTATTTACTACGTAGTAGTTGTGATTATTTTTGCTTCTGGATTTTAATCCACTCTTTCCAAAAATTATATAAAAGCCCGGTCGATACCGGGCTTTTTTTTTGACTTGAGAATGCACTTTCATTGAATACAAATGTAACGCATTAAAATATTGCGTTATTTGCAACCCTTATTATTAATTGGGATGAAGTATTATTTTACAGCACTATTTCTTTTGTTTTGTTTGGCTAATGTTTATGGCCAACTTCCTTACCGTATAAAAGCAGATATTACCATTAAGGAAAAGACTGCAGACGACTCTATTAGCCTAACCAAAGGCAAGGTCTATTTTGACATGTACAGCAAGCAGGTGGTATATTCGTTGCGAATGCCTTCTAGGCAGACCATCGTGATGCGCGATACAACTACATTATATTACGAGGGAACTAAACTGGTAAACTCCACCAAATCATTTGTGCTGGTAGATTTTTCAATTTTTAATATGGCACTAAAAAATAATGTAGCCGACTTTGGCTTACGCGACTCTCCTTTCACATTAGAAAAAGTTGAAAAAGAAGACAGCCTGGTTATTTCCACCTGGACGCTTTATCACCCCAAGAAGAAAACTCTTATAAGCAAGATTTTATTAGCAAAAAAAGCACAAAAGTTAAATGGAATGATAGTATACGCCTCCGACAACTTGTTGGCAAGTAAACAGTTTTACGAAGACTATACCTATGTGAAAGGCGTGTGGTTTCCTCAACATGTAACACAATATATTTATACAAAAAAAGGCGAAACTTTGCAGTACTATGAATATAGCAATATCGAAATTAATAAACCCGGAGAAGATGAAATATATTTTTTTGGCACTCGCAATAAGTAGTGCAGGTTTGGCTAAAGCACAAACCGAAATTGAAATTGCAGCCTTACAAAATGCCGCACCTCATGTGCATGTAAAAGTTGCAAAAAAATATGCGGTAGATAAAAGCAAGAACGAACTGCAGACAGTGTTTACTGGTTTATTTAAATTTTATAAAAATTTCATTTCGTCACAGGATATGAATCTATGCGTTTTTAAACCATCCTGCTCAGAGTATGGAATAATGTCTGTTAGGAAATATGGCGCTATAAAAGGAATGTTATTAACGTTTGACCGAATGAGCCGTTGCAATGCCTTCAGCCCTGAAAATTATAAAATCGATTATAAAACCAAATTTTACATTGACCATCCTTAACAGCATGCGAATTTTTCTTTTTGTACTTTTTTCTTTACAATGTTGTACCGGCTATAGTCAGGATCTGTTTAATTACAGCAACTCATTTGCTTATGCCCGCAACCTGTTTGATTCACGCAAATATGAAGCAGCTGCTAAAGAGTTTGAACGCATTGTTTTTTTGCATCCCCAAGCAGATAGCTCAAAAATATTATTGCTACGATCCTACCGGAATTATAATCCTGTTACAGGGCTGCAACGCTTCGACCAATTATACGACAGCAGCAAATCGTTGATGTATGGAAAAGAGTATATCAAACTACTTTGGATAAAGGCAGACCTGAAAAAATCAGAAGAAGCCATTAGTTATTATCCTTTAGATACAAACGAAAAAATCAGCGCCCGTATATTGCAACATGTTTATTCGGGCAACTGGAAAAATGCAAAAAAACTATATCAGGCCAATGCGACAACTACCGCGCTAAATTCACGGCCGGTTCTACAAAACCTCCTGATGCAACAAAGCAATGAATCGTTTAAAAGCCCCGCTGTTGCAGGAATCTTGAGTTCCATAGTACCTGGCACCGGAAAGATATATGCCGGCAAATGGAAGGATGGTATTTTCTCGCTTGTGTTTTGTGGAGTATTTGCGTTTCAAGCCTATCGGGCATTTCATATTTCCGGAATCGAGAGCCCAAGAGGCTGGATATTTGCATCCCTTGGTACGGGATTTTATTTAGGCAATATTTACGGCAGTTATCATGCAGCCAAACAGAAAAATCAATTAATAAACAAAAAGTACAGGGATGAAATGGATGCGGTTCTTGATACTGTGTTTTAGTATAACGGTGCATGTATATGCACAAAACATTGAACAAACAAAAGCGCTAATGCAGCAAGCTTATGCCGCAGGAAATTATTCCTACTGTACAGAGCTTGGTGAACGCATTATTTATTTTGACACTACCTATAAACACACGGCTATTTGCCATCTATTTACAGGCGATTCCTACTTCAGGCAACAAGACTATGCCAACGCAGCATCTCATTTTGAAATGGCAGCACAACTTACAACCGATGATAGTGTGCGCACCGAATCACTCTTTGGTACCGGGCTTAGTTATATGCTGATGAATGATTACAGCACGGCATTAATTTCACTTCTTGATATATACTCAAACAACAACGAAACAATTGAAAAAAGGAAGCTGTTATACACCGGTGTTGCTTACTACTACCTGAACGATTTCGAGAAATCGCAATCCTATCTAAATCAGTTTGCCAACATGGTTCACATGCATCAAGATACGATTGCACAACTCATGTCTATTACTCATAAAAAAACAAAGCGCTATAAACCAGGCAAAGCATATACGCTTAGTCTTCTGTTGCCCGGCATGGGGCAGTTTTATTCTGGTGATATAAAAAATGGGATTAACGCATTACTTCTTGTTGCAGGGCTCACCTACCTGGGATATAACGTATGGATTAATGCCGGGGTTGTGGATGCTATCATTTCAGTTGCCCCATGGCTTCAACGCTACTACTATGGTAATGCTGAAAAAGCCAGAGCCATTGCAGCTAACAGACTTCAACTCGAAAAAAACACCATTATGCGCAACTTTCTTGCAAAGTCCTTACAATAAACATTCGCTTGTTGCAGTTTACTTATGTACCTTTGAGTATTAAAACAGGTAGCGTGTTAAAATTACTTACTATTTTTATTTGTTCGCTTGCAGCAAGCTACACCTTGCAAAGCCAGAGTCTGGTTACCGGATTCACTGCACGGCAAGCTAATGATGGTGTATATCTTACCTTCACCCTGGTAATGGGAAACACATGCCTTGATACAGAAATATTAAGAAGCCCGGATGGTGTTGATTTTGAAACTGTCGGGATAATATCAGGTATATGCGGTTCGGTTACCGAAAATGTAAGTTATGACTTTACCGATGAAAAACCACTACTAAACCGCGATAATTACTACCAGATTTTTTTAAGGGGCCTTGGTTATTCAGAAATTATAAAGATAAGGTATTACAATTACTCCGATGAAAACATCATTGCCCTATTCGACTACCAAAATAACAGTTGTATCATAGCCATTAACAAAACCAATGTGAAAAATGGCACTGCAAATTTATTGAGTACTAACGGTAACGTTATACGTTCATTGCCGGTGTCCGGCAATGTGTTTTCCTTTGATATTTCGTCATTAAGCAACCAGATTTATTTATTGGAAGTAATTGCAGACAATAAGCGATACCTTAAAAAATTACCTATCTTTAATTAGGTAGCAAGGTATTCTTTAAATTTAGGCAATTGCACATAGAATATGGTTCCAACATTTTCTTCTGTTTCGAACCAAATATTGCCATTAGCAGTTTGTATAATATTTTTCACCATGGCCAATCCCAGCCCGGTACCAAATGATTTGGTTGTAAAATAGGGCACGAATATTTTTGATTGTTTCTCAACCGGAATACCACTTCCGTTATCCTTAACAGCAACAACGTAGTCCTTATTGGAACTACTAACAGCTACTTCTATTACGCCACGCCTGTTTTCCGGTATTGCTTGTATTGCATTTTTTAGCAGATTAGTAAAGACCCGAATTAACTGGTCTTTATCTGCAAACACCATGAGCTGCGAATTTTCGGGCTCGGTATATTCCATGCTTACATTGCTTTCTTTAGCAAAGAGGTCGGTAGAAGTTTTTAAAATTGTATTAAGATTAACAACAGCAAATTGTGCAGTTGGCATTTTGGCAAAGCTTGAAAACTCTGTTGCAATAGCACTGAGTGTATCAATTTGTTCAATAAGCGAAACTGATAGCCTTTGAATAATTTGACTCAAATTCGGATTTTGATCTTGCCAGGCGCGTTGTAAATGTTGAACACTTAATTTCATTGGCGTTAGCGGATTTTTAATTTCATGCGCCACCTGTTTGGCCATTTCGCGCCATGCACTTTCGCGTTCGCTGCGTGCCAGCCTGTCGGCACTTTGTGCCAACTCTTCAACCATCTTATTGTATTGATTTATTAATACGCCTATTTCATCTTCCTTATTCCAAAGGATGGGCTCACTTGTTTTTCCAAGCCTAAGCTTAGACATACTCTTTTGCAACGTTTGAAGCGGACGCACTAATTGATTCGCACTTATAAAGGTTAGTATAATACAAAGTATAAACAACGGAACATAGATATTGATAAGCGAGCTTATAAAATCTGAAATCTGATTGGCAAGTTCTTCCGGATCGGTAATAAAGGGGAGATTAAGGTAAGCCAATGGTTTATTCTCTTCATCCAACAAGGTAGTGTAGCTGCTCATGTATTCGAGTTTGCCAATTTTTTCTGGCTGCACAAATGAGGTTGCACTATTTACATATAAACGGTTATATGCCTGCCGGTTAATTACACTACCTACTATATTCATACTAAAGAGGGTTGGCTTGGTCGAAAATATTTTATTGCCTCTAAGATCATAGATGGTATAATCACAATTAAACGCATTGCTGATATAAGCAAGTTGCTGTAGCATGTTATCGCCATACGCATTGGTAGAGTCGTTTCCCATGTTTTTTTGAATCACCATACGTAGAGAGTTTATCTTTTCAAGAATACGCACCTGCTGAAAAGATTTGTAATTAGAATTGATAAAATAAACCGTAAACCCTCCAATAAGTGCCATGGACAAAAGCACAATAGCTACTACGGTAAGCTGAACCCTTCCTTTAAAATTAATATCGAAGGCTATTTTGCCCTGCAGTACTCGGTATATAGTCCACAACACAGCAAATAAGATTAAGTAAAAACAAAACCAGTAGGCGCTCTCGGTAAATAAGATTACCCTCGGCTTAACCGCTTTGTGCACCAGCAAAGTTTCTTGGTTACTAAGATTTTTAACTAAAATAGAATTACCAGGCGTTTCAAAATATTTTTCTTCTGGTCTCTGGGCTTTTCCGGTTATCTCGATCAAATCGTCACTAAAAGCATAGCTACCATTCATGTCAACCAACTTACCTTTTTTATAAAAAGCCCACGAGTAATTTTTTATTAGTTGTTGCTTGCCTTGCCACTTAACATCTTTTTCGAGCAATTGCGGAAACCCAATCCGCGCATTGGCCGCTTTTTCGGAAATCTGCGTGTACACGGTGCCACGCAAGGCATTTTCATCTTCCTTGTCAAACAATTGAAATATGGCTACGTATCCTGTTCGGGTGATGAGGTTTGACACATGAAACAAATTCGGAAATTGGGTATCACTACTTTTATCAATCAAATTTTTAAAATAGCCAAACTCGGCCTGCGTGCCATTTTCAAGATTGCCGATGGGTTCGTTTTTTATATCAAAAGCAAAACACTTAATGTCATACTTTTGCCAATAACCATCGTCAAAATATTGTTGAATAATACGACTACTTATTTTTTGCGAAAGCAGGTTGCGGTCTGGATTTTCTATTTCAAGCAATTGATCAAAATAGGATACCAACAAAGCATCGTTCGAAACTCGTGTTGCCATGTCCGAAAAAAGATATTCAGCAACGGGATCTTTTCGCTCAGCAATTTTTTCAGCAAGCACCACACGTTGTTCCTTTTCTTTTTTATCATAAAACACATCAACTATTACTGCAGTATTAAAAGCAAATATGGTAAGGAAAACCAGTGCGGCTGCAAACGAAATATTTCGTTTACGCTGCATGCGCAATGCATACAACAATACGATACATGTTATCAAACAAATAAAATTTCCTGCGTAATAATTTTTCCATATATCGAGGGGCAGAAAATTATTTGCAAAAAAATAAAATGCCACCAACGTACCGCCAACGCATAACAAAATGGTTTGCATTTGCTTCACCTTAATTACTACTGTACTAATAAATGCATCTATCAATAAAAATAAGGTCAGCATCATTAAAGCAATCATACCCATTACAAAGTAGCTGTACTGCGACAACTGATATAGGTTACTTACGGTAAGCGAAATTTTACTGTTGTAAACCAGATTGAATTCTAAGTAATGAATAAAAGCCGAGTACAGGCACAATAACAACGTACCTGAAATTAAGACAATTACTGTAGTTGCATTGGCAGACGAAAATATCCGGGTACGCCTTATAGAAATAATGTCTTTGTAGATATAGCTGATAATAAATAATAGCACCAGCAACGAAAGAAAAAAATCGCCAAGTGAGCGCATGCTATAGCCGGAAGCAAACAACGTTGGCTCAAACATAGGCAGCGAGTATAATCCGGCAGGCACCTTAAATACATACATAGCAACACGCACAGCCACTAACAGTAAGAGCAAAAGGTAAACCAGCCATTTTTTCGACTGTTGTATATTGACCAGGTAATTATTAAGATAGAGTAAAATAAACAGTATACCAAGAATGTATAATACCGGAATGAGCAAGGGTATGCTTTCCTTGTTTTCCAAATAAACCATCGAACACAAAAAACGATTTCCTTTGTAAAATACCGGAAAGGAGTTTAATTCACTTCGGGATCGGGAAATAACCACATTGACTAAATTCTTAAAAGCCGGCTGATACTTATTTATTAAAAACTGGTTTTCGATTTTATAATCAGTATAAATAAGAATCAAACATATCAATTTATGATCCCCTGATTCCTTCTGCCGTATATAATACCAGCCATTCTTAATATTAACTATTTCCCTATCGGCTTCTATCTCCTGAGCCTGAAGGCTAATCTGATTTGTATTCCAATAAATAAGTTTGTTGTTCCTATAAATAAAAATCTTTAAGCCATCCTCTTTAAATCCATACAAGTCGGACTTAGGTAAAGACTTTTCTATTTGAAGCGAGGGGGGATTTTGCCCAATGTTACTTAGTATAACATCGGAGTAGGACTCGAGGTTGTCAATATATTTGTTAATGGTTTCTTCAAATCGCTTGGTACGTACCTTGTAATTACTATTCGATTCGCGGTAGCCTGATTCTATCATCAATGCACCTACAAAACACGTAATAGCAAATACAAGAAAAAGGTAGTATTTAATTTTCATAAAAAAACCGGTGAGAAGCAAAGTAACCCAATTGGCCGCTATTTCCAAAACAATCTTTGTGCAAAATAAAATGAATAGTTTCCCTTGTTTGAAGCAAGGCCAGAAAAAAGCAGATTACCTTTGCGGGATATGACAAGCAACACAGCAAAAATTATTTTGGGTATAGACCCCGGCACAGTAGTAATGGGTTATGGCATTATTGAAGTGCAAGGATCCAAGACAAAATTAATTGCAGCAGGTGTACTTCAATTAAGCAAAGTTGATGATGCAACACTTAAACTAAAAAAAATATTCGATCGGGTATCATCGCTTATCGTAGAGTACTGCCCTGATGAGTTGGCAATAGAAGCTCCATTTTATGGGAAGAATGTACAGTCCATGTTGAAGCTTGGCAGGGCACAAGGTGTGGCTATTGCCGCAGCATTATATAAAGAAATTCCGGTACAGGAATATTCGCCCCGAAAAATAAAACAAGCCGTAACCGGCAAAGGCAGCGCAAGTAAAGAGCAAGTTGCAGCCATGTTAAAGCAAACAATTGGTTTTGATGTAACCCCTAAATTTCTGGATGCAACCGATGCCTTAGCTGTGGCTGTATGCCATTCGTTGCAAAAGAGCCTTTCATCAGAAAATAAAAAAAACTATACCGGCTGGAAAGCTTTTTTAGTTAACAATCCTGAAAAGCTTAAGAAGAGCTAGCATTATCCTGCTTCAATAGCAGTAAGACCTCATCAACAGATGCCACAGGATGCATGCATGCCTGCTTAGTGCAGGGATATATCCATGCATCAGGCGCAAATAATTTGTCTTCCAAAAATGGAAAATCATGTTGTTCGGTTGCTGCTATAACTATAGCCTTATAGGTTGTACTCTTTCTTAGTAACTCAGCTTTTTCATTGGCATTCTCACCACAAACAACCAGCACGTAATATGGTTGCGTAAGCATCAGTTGCAAGGAGCACCAATTACTATAAGCGCTGCCCCATTTTTCTATTTCAGGCTGTACATTCAATAACATGCGCTTCGACAAGTCTATCCATTGCGCATTACCTGTTATTAATCCACATTGAAAAATAACTTGCGCCATCACCGAATTAGATGCCGGAATAACATTGTCCTGCATTTCCGGTTTTTTTGAAAAGAGTATATTTTCACTTAACGGAGTGAAATAAAAGCTATTGGTTTCCACATCAAAAAACTGTTCGATACCATATTCAATTAGCGAAACACATTTTTCAAGAAAACTAAAATTATAGTGCGCAGTAAAAAGGTCAAGGCATGCCTTTGCATAAAAGGCATAATCATCATGAAAAGCATTAATAGCAGCAACTCCTTTGGTATACTGATGGTAGTATCTGCCATCTCCTTGTGCAAGTTCTTTTTCAATAAATGCAGCACCCGATTCTGCCAACAGATAATAGCTTAAGTTACCCGATGCCATATAAGCATCTACAAAGGCACTTATCATCATGGCATTCCATGCCAATATCTGCTTATCATCAAGACCTGGTCTTACTCTACTTTCGCGCCTGGCAAGCAACTTTTCATTTATAGTACTTATCATGCTTTTATACGCTGCAGCATCAGCATTTTTCTGTGCAGCAAAATCATTTATTGATGCTACGGGTATGAGAATATTATTTCCATGTTCCCAATGACCAAGCCCACCTACCTGATAATATTCGCGCACCATGTCATACTTATCCCCACACAATTCTTTCAATTCTTCTTCCTGCCACACGTAATATTTTCCTTCGGCACCTTCGGTGTCGGCATCAAGTGCAGCAAAATATCCCTCTTTATTAGCTCTTAATTCGCGCATAACAAATCGAATTATATCCTCGGCCACATGCAACAGTTGCAATTCTTTGGTAACCATAAATGCTTTGCAATACAACGAAACAAGTTGAGCATTATCATAAAGCATTTTTTCGAAATGTGGAACTTTCCAAAATATATCTGTTGAATATCGTGCAAATCCTCCTCCCAGGTGATCATAAATTCCACCGGCCGCCATTTTATTTAATGTCAATAACACATGCTCTCGGCAGGCATTATTATCAAATGCCAGGCTGTATTGCAATAAATAATTATAAGAGCACGGAAGAGCAAACTTAGGTGCTTTATCAGGGCCACCATAAACATTATCAAACTGTCTCTCCCAAACGCTATAGCTTTTATGTAACACCTCGGGGCTCAATTCCGAATCATAGTCAATGCGAACCAATTCATTCATTTTGGTAACGGCCGAGCTTAATTCCGATGCATACTGTAAACACTGCTTTTCGTCACGTTTATAATATTCCGATAGTTGCAATAAGGCATCCTTCCATTGTTTCTGCGGGAAATAGGTGCCACCCCAAAGTGGTCGTCCATCCGGTAAGGCAATTACATTAAGCGGCCATCCTCCTCTGCCGGTTAATATCTGTACCGCACTCATGTAGAGCATGTCAATATCCGGACGTTCCTCTCTGTCTATTTTGATACTTACAAAATGTGCATTCATGATATCGGCTACCGCCTCATCTTCAAAACTCTCGTGCTCCATGACATGACACCAATGACAGGCACTGTAGCCAATACTGATTATAATTAATTTGTTCTCAGCTTTGGCTTTTGCCAAAGCCTCATCGCCCCAAGGAAACCAATGCACAGGATTATTGGCATGCTGCAGCAAATATGGACTTGTACAATTTTTTAGCTTATTCATCATCTGATTAATTCCGTTTGTTAGCATTAATAAAATACAAGAATAGTAACTAAAACAGAAAAGGGTGCTTAAAAGCATCCTTTTCTATAAAATAAATCGAAACCAATTATTCAACAATCAAGCGTGCAATCTTAGTCTCTATGAGCGCTATTATTCCTTTACAACTTTTATACGCTCAACTTTATTTCTACTTCTAACCACAATGGAATATACTCCGGCTGCAAAATCTGAGATATCTAACATATGATTACTTAACACCACTTGTTCGCTTAATACAATTTGACCCTTTGCGTTAACTATTTCAACTATGCTGTTGCCCTCAAAATTGTTTAAAGTAAATTTTCCTGTATTGGGATTTGGATATACGTTGCTTGATGCAGAACTATTGTTTTCGTTTATACCAATGGAAGAAGCAGTCCATTTCAAAATTGTACCATTTGCCCCGGCTGCAAAACCAAGAGCACTGTTCGGAAAATAAACTGAGCGCAATTCGTTGAAGGTGCCCGATGTTTCTGTTATCCATGTAGCACCTGCATCAGAAGTTTTTTTAATCACTCCTTGTGCACCTACAATATAGCCGGTATCGGCAGCAATAAAATCGAGCCCATAAATACTGCCTATAAAATTCGGGATAGTAGTTTCTGTCCATGTATTACCACCATCGGTTGTTTTTTTTATATAAACCAAATCAATTCCTGAATAAGTAGAACGTGTAGAATAACCGGTAGTTGCATCACCAAAGTCAGTTGCAAAATTCCAGTACGAAATACTGTTGGGAATAACAAATGGTGTAAACATTGCACCTCCGTTGGTAGTCGTGAACCATGTAGAAGAAGTTGGATTTGCAGTACCAAACACCGATTCGTACATGCCTACAAAACCAACATTATTATCTATAAAATACATACCGCCCATTGTAGCATCAACAAAGGTGAGGCCCAAACTATTCCATGTTGTACCACCATTTGTCGATTTCAATAACGCTGTGTTTATTCCCTCGGCACCACCACAAGCAAACATAGTATTTGCATCTAAAACAAAAAGGTCGCGAAATGGATTTGGCGCGTTCATCACCATTGCATTCCATGTAGCACCACCATTTGTAGTTCTTAAAATGATGCCTGCGCCATTGGGATTAAAACCCGGGTCGCTTTCGCCAACAACAAAACCAGTATCGGCATTCAAAAAATGTACATCCCAAAACCAATAGCCCTGATAATTGCTGGTGGTACTTTGCCAGGTAGTACCACTATTTGTGGTTTTTAAAATAGTGCCCAAGGTGCCAACTGCATAGCCAACATTAGAACTAGGGAAATATATGCCCTTTAAATCACTACCGCTACCGCTGTTCATTTGAGTCCATGTTTGTGCATTTGCAATGCATACTGCCATCATTACGATAACTGATAAAGTAAAAATTTTGTTTTTCATGATATTATAGTATTTTATCTTCTTATACGTGCAAACTTAAACAAATGTTTATTCTTTTAGTAAGTCCCTATTGTAATGGGAGTAGCTGTGTCCTAAAAAAACACTTCCGTTTGTATCTATTGAAAGAGCTGGTCACGAAAAAAAGATTGTCTATAAACAACTCACAGGCGGCATCTCTTACAATATGCAATTAACGGCTGCTGTTATCCCATCTGATTTGATACTAATCAAATAATCACACCTGTTCATAACAAGACTTTTGTAACCTGTAATCTCCTCCCGCTAGCACCAAGTGCTATATTGAGCGTTGAAACATCAAATACTATTGAGCCAAAGCCTTTAATAAATACTGACTTCAAATCCTAAAAATTATACGATGCCCTGTTAACTACGGTTAGTAACTAAAACAGAAAAGGGTGCTTAAAAAGCACCCTTTTCTATAAAATTGATCTAACTATTTATTCAACAATCAAGCGTGCATTCTTAGTAGTTCCCTTGCTCGAAACCTTAATGATGTATGCACCCGGTGCAAAGTTCTGTACATTAAGTTCTAAGCGGTTACGTCCTTCGGCTACACTTATTGCTTTATCGTAAACCAATGAACCCAACATGTTATATACCTGCAATGTACCCTCGCTAGTTTCAAATGCATCGAAGTCTACTATAGTAAAGTTATCAGTTGGATTTGGATATACTCCTAAAGAACCAAACAGCTCGTTGCCCTCACGGATACAGGTAAACGACACCGGCTTTTGAGCCGTGTTACTTCCTGAACATACCGATACTGAATTAGCCTTCACTTTGATTATTCCATTTATTATACCCCATTTAACGGTAATAGACGTTGTTCCCTGACCACTTAATAATGTGCTACCCGGAACAACAGTCCATGTATAGCTGGTGGCTCCGGTTATTGGAGCAACGGTATATGTTCTTATAGAGTCAGGACATGCCCAGTTTAATCCTGAAATTACAGGAGTTGGCAGCTTGCCACCTACAAAGTATGAACGTACGTTGCTGCTTCCACAAATATTATTTGCAGTTACGGTAATAAATCCGCTACCGGTAAATGTATTGCCAAAGTGTACTAGTATGCTGTTGGTTCCCTGTCCGCTCGCTAGTGTTGCTCCTGTAGGAACGGTCCATGTATAAGATGTAGCTCCTGCTACAACCGAACATGTGTACACCAGGTTCTTACGTCCGCACACTCCATTTTGCAAACCGGTTACGGTTGGCATGGCAGGTTTGTTTGGTACAACGGTTACCAATACGCTACGTGGGCCGCTGGTGCCACACACATTGCCCGCTGTTACCGTTACATTGCCTGTAACCGCTGAATTGCTATAGAAGATGGTTGCATTGGTTGTTCCCCTGACCACCGGTAACTGTTGCTCCGGCAGGGGCCGTCCAGGTATAGGTTGATGCACCGGGTACAGCAGCTATGCTATACGATTGTGTAGTGTTGCGACATACCAACGTTGGGCCTGTTATAGCACCCGGCATTGCCGGTATTGCAAGGGTATGTGTGATGGTAGCTGAAGCCGTGGCAGTACATCCATTGGCATCAGTTACCGTTACGGTATATGTTCCGCTTATAAGGCCAGTGGCTGTTGCTGTAGTCTGTCCATTGCTCCACATATAACTATACGCCATGGTGCCTCCCGCTGGGTTGGCAGCTATGCTACCATCGCTTCCTCCAAGGCAAGTAACATTGGTAGGTGTCAACGAAACGGTTAATACTGCCGGCTCGGTTACGGTATATTCACACGTAGCTGTACATCCATTGGCATCCGTTACGGTTGCTGCATAAGTGCCCGGCAATAGTCCTGTTATGTTAGCATCGGTACTACCATTACTCCATAAGTATGTATAGGCCATTGTACCGCCTGTAGCTACTACACTTGCAGTACCATCATTAGCACCATTGCAGCTTACATTAACTCCACTGCACGTTGCAACCAATACCATTGGTTGTGTTACTATATATTCACAAGTGGCATTACAACCATTGGCATCTGTTACAGTTGCCATATAGGTACCTGCTGCCAAACCTGTTATGCTTGCAACTGTTGCACCATTACTCCAAGAATATGTGTATGGTGCTGTGCCACCTGTTGCTGATACTGATGCACTACCGTCACTACCACCGTTGCATGATACATTAGTACCACTGCAATTAGCTGGTAATGCTGCTGGCTCAGTTACCGTGTATGAACATGTTGCTGTACAACCATTGGCATCTGTTACTGTTGCTGTATAGGTACCGGCTGCTAATCCTGTAGCATTTGCCCCAGTTGCTCCATTGCTCCATGCGTAAGTATAAGGTGATGTGCCGCCTGTTTCCGCGATCGATGCACTTCCATCGCTACCTCCGTTACATGATACATTAACACCGCTGCATGTAGCTGCTAATATGGCTGGCTCAGTTACGGTGTATGAACAAGTTGCTATACATCCGTTTGCATCTGTTACTGTTGCGGTATATGTTCCTGCTGACAATCCGGTTGCACTTGCATCTGTTGCTGAATTGCTCCATACATACGTGTAAGGAGAAGTACCATTTGCCGCTGTTACCGTTGCGCTGCCAGTGCTACCTCCATTACACAGAACATTTGTTCCACTGCATGAGGCTGTTAACGCTGCTGGCTCTGTTACGGTATATGAACATGTTGCTATTGCACCACAACCGTCAGTTACTGTAGCAGTATACGTACCGGCAGATAATCCTGTTATGCTTGCATCTGTTGATCCATTGCTCCATGCGTATGTATATGGTGATGTACCATCTGCTGCTGTTACTGATGCACTACCGGTACTACCACCGTTACATAAAACATTTGTTCCACTGCATGTAGCAGATAATGCAGCTGGCTGAGTTACGGTGTATGAACATGTTGCTGTACAACCATTGGCGTCTGTTACCATTACCGTATAGGTTCCTGCTGCAAGACCAGTTGCGCTTGCAGCTGATGCACCATTACTCCAAGAATATGTGTATGGTGATGTGCCATTCGCTGCAACTACTGATGCGCTACCGTCACTACCACCGTTACATGCTGTATTTGTTCCGCTGCATGTGGCAGTTATTGCAACTGGCTCAGTTACTGTGTATGAACATGTTGCCATACAACCATTGGCATCTGTTACCGTTGCTGTATAGGTACCGGCTGCTAATCCTGTAGCATTTGCCATAGTTGCTCCATTGCTCCATGCGTAAGTATAAGGTGATGTACCACCCGATTCTGCTATTGTTGCGCTTCCATCACTACCTCCGTTGCATAATACATTAGTGCCACTGCAAGTTGCAGTCAATAAAGTTGGCTCTGTTACGGTATATGAACATGTTGCTATACATCCGTTTGCATCTGTTACGGTTACCGTATATGTTCCTGCCGACAATCCGGTTGCACTTGCATCTGTTGCTGAATTGCTCCATACATACGTGTAAGGAGAAGTACCATTTGCCGCTGTTACCGTTGCGCTGCCAGTGCTACCTCCATTACACAGAACATTTGTTCCACTGCATGAGGCTGTTAACGCTGCTGGCTCTGTTACGGTATATGAACATGTTGCTATTGCACCACAAGCGTCATTTACTGCAACAGTATACGTACCGGCAGCTAATCCTGTTATGCTTGCATTTGTTGATCCGTTGCTCCATGCGTATGTATATGGTGCTATACCGTCTGCTGCTGTTACTGATGCACTACCGGTGCTGCCACCGTTACACAAAACATTTGTTCCACTGCATGCTACAGATAATGCCGGTGGGCCTGTAACTGTGAATGAGCAAGAAGCCGTAGCACCACAATTGTCTGTTACCGTTACTGTATAGGTACCAGTTGCTAATCCTGCTGCAGTTGCCATCGTTGCTCCATTGCTCCATGCGTAACTATAAGGTGATGTACCTCCTGCTGCAACTACTGATGCGCTACCGTCACTAAAACCGTTACATGTTACATTTGTTCCGCTGCATGTAGCGGCTAAAGATGCCGGCTGCGTAATTGTTACCGAAGCTGATGCTGTACAGCCATTATGATCAGTAACTGTTGCTGTATATGTTCCGGCTGCTAGTCCAGTAGCTGTAGCTGTTGTTTGTCCGTTAGACCACATATAAGTATTATAAGGTAAATGTCCGCCTGATGCAGTAAGAGTTGCTGAACCAGTACTGGCACCGTTGCAAGTAACATTTATAGTTCCTGTTATTGTACCGATAAGCTGTGGAGGTGATCCAACCTGGGCTGTGCCAGTAATTGTACAACCATTAGCATCAGTAACTGTAACCGTATAAGTACCTAGTGCAAGACCTGTAACAGTTGAAGTTGCAGCACCAGTATTCCATAAATAAGAATAAACCGGTGTACCACCTCCTGCAGTTGCCGTTAGTGAACCATTACTGCCTCCAAAGCAATTAACATTCTGATGAGAAGTCGATAACGTTAGTGCTGTAGGTTCAGTCACGGTATATGAACATGTAGCTATACATCCGTTTGCATCTGTAACAGTTACTGTATATGTACCTGCTGATAAATTCATTGCTGTTGCAGTTGTTGCTGAATTGGTCCATAAATATGAGTATGGTGATGTGCCTCCACCTGCTGTAACTGATGCGCTGCCATTACTACCACCGTTACATGAAACATTGGTACCACTGCACATAGCTGTTAACACTGCTGGCTCTGTTACTGTATAAGAACATGTTGCTATACAACCGTTGGCATCAGTTACGGTTACGGTATAGGTACCTACTGCTAACCCTGTTATACTTGCATCTGTGCTGCCACCAGTCCATGCATAAGAATATGGAGAAGTACCACCTGCTGCAGATACTGATGCACTTCCATTACTACCTCCATTGCATGATACATTAGCTCCACTGCACGTAGCTGTTAACACAACTGGCTGTGTTACAGTGTATGAGCATGTTGCTGTACAACCATTGGCATCTGTTACGGTTACTGTATAGGTGCCTGCTGATAAATTCATGGCCGTTGCATTTGTTGCTGAATTGCTCCATAAATATGAATAAGGTGATGTACCACCACCAGCTGTTGCAGTTGCACTTCCGTTTGTTCCTCCATTGCATGAAACATTTGTTCCACTGCATGTTGCTGTTAATACTGGAGGATGAGTTACGGTGTATGATGCAGTTCCTGTGCAACCGTTAGCATCAGTTACAGTTACCGTAAATGTGCCGGCTGTGTTAACTGAAATAGTTTGAGTAGTTGCACTTGTGCTCCAAAGGTAACTTGTGTATGCACCTGCATCTAACGTTACAGAGCCGCCAGCGCAGAGCGGATTACTACCTGAAATTACAGGTGTTGGCAATGGATTAACAGTTACCGTTACGCTGCTTGTTGCTGTACAACCACCAGCGCCTGTTACTGTTACTGTATATGTTGTTGTTGAACCAGGGGTTACGCTAGTTGATTGTGTGGTTGCCGAATTGCTCCATAAGTAAGTATATTGATCTACACCACCTGTAATAGTTACATCATAATCTTCGGTTTCACCAAATCCGCTATTGGTAGCTCCACATGAATGCCCACTTGACGGACCGGGAGACGTATCGCTTGAGCGCAGGCGTAATCTCATTTTGCCATTAACTGCACCTGATGGAATCGTAAAGGCTGGGAATGCAACCGTTAAAGCAGAACCACAATTGGGGCTTACCCCAAGAAATTCAGATACTTCAAAAGTTCCGTTATTGTTATAATCTAACCATGCACCAATCAAACATGTGATAAAAGAACCTCCTCTAACATTCATATTATAAGTCGTGCCAGCGTTAAGGGTGGCAGTAGTGCTACCACTCATAGGAATAGCGTATAAAATGGTGATGGAGCCCCACCTGTTACATTATTTAGTGTTGTGGTCAAGATGTTAACCAAGGTAATTGAATCTCCAAAAGCGGTACCAGAACTATATGTTGGTTGGCAATAATTTATAGCCGGATGCGTAACATTTAATGTTGAACTGCCACCAGAGCATATGATTGAAGGTGTTGCTGAAATGCTTGCTATAACTGGAGTAGTTGCAACCGTAATTACTACTGTTGCAGTGCCTGTACATCCATTTGCATCTGTACCAGTAACGGTATAGGTTGTGCTGGCTGTAGGGTTTGCAGAAACAGTTGCACCTGTAGTTGCAGATAATCCTGAAGCGGGTGCCCACGTATAGGTTACAGCATTATTTGCTGTTATTGAAACTGCGGTACCACCTGGATTACATATTAGCCCTGATGATGGACTAGCTGTAACCGTAGGAGGAGCATTTACCGTTACAGTAATACCTGATGTGCATATTGAGCCGCAAGCATCAGTAACTGTAACCGTATAGGTATATGTACCTGCTGCTTGGTTGTCTGTCATGATTGCATTGGTTTGACTATTGCTCCATAAATACGTATATGGAGCACCACCACCGGTATGCGAAGCTGTTACGGTAAAGTTAGAACCTGCGCAAGCGGGGGCAGCTGTAGGTGCGTTGCAAACTAATGTTGATGTATTAATAGTTACAGTGCTGGTTGCAGTGCAGCCGCCTGCTCCTGTAACGGTAACAGTATAGGTTGTAGTTGCATTAACACCTACAGCCAAGGGACTTGCTACACTTGTTGATGATAAAAAGGTAGCAGGTGACCAGCTATAAGTTGGAGTAGCAGGAGTAAAGGAATACATATCACCATTAGCTGGTTGTCCTGCATTACTGTTGTTTGCTGTTACAATGCTTACAGAGTTGGGGCTGATAGTCACACTTTGAAAATTTGTAGCATTTCCTGTCATACCTACCGATGCGCTCATTGCGGCTGCATTCATAGCTCCATATACAAATTGAATGGCACCACCACACTCGTGTATCCACGCTTGGAAAGTAGAGTTGGCAGGACCAGAAGTATTTCTCGGTATTGTAACAAACCACTGAACTATAAATATGCGGTTTGGCGCAGTTCCCGTTGTTACTACTGTAACATTTCCTGTAGTGCCTGTAGCAACATCATCCCAATAGGGATATATTTTAGGAGTATTAGTTGTGCTTGTAATGTCATTTATAAACTGACTTGTGGCAGCACCGGCTGAATTACTAAAAACCATCCAACCATCAGGTGAAGCTGAATAATGTGTGTAGCTGGTACCATTGAAGTTAAATGCAAAAGGAAGCGCCAATGAAGCACCTGCTGTTGTATTGCCACCATTTGAAGTATTCATTGGGGCATCATCAGTAAGCGAACTTACAACTGTAGCAGCACCTGTCATTGGGTCAAGTGTACCTGTCCCGGTGCCATAGGTATAGCCGTTTACCGCAGTAGGAATAAGCGCACATGTAGTTAACTGTGAATTGCTGCCTGAACATACATTTGCAGGATTGGCACTAACGTTTGTTATAATGGCATTATTATTTACTGCTATTGAAGCTGTAGCAGTACCGGTACAGCCATTACCATCAGTACCTGTTACCGTATAGGTTGTATTAGCAGATGGGTTAGCAGAAACTGGGCTACCAGAAGTAGGTGTTAAACCTAAGGTTGGGATCCAGGCATACGTGTTTGCTCCTCCTGCGGTTAACGTAACTGGCGTACCACCAGGGCTACAAAACGTGCCCGATGTTGGAGATACGGTTACTGTTGGATTTGCATTTACCGTAAGCGTAAGCTGAGAAGAAAGATTAGAACATGGACCACAATTAGCGCATGTAACTTGAAGTACATAATAATATACCCCTGCAACCAGAGGATCTGTAGTATAGGATGTAGTTGTTGCTCCTGTGCCACCAACAACATTTGAGTAAGGACCACCTGACGTTGTAGAAACTTGCCATTGATATGTTACACCTGCTCCAACTTCGCTACCCGTGGTTGACATATTATACGTTTTTCCTACACATGTGGTTAGCTGTTGCGGGAACAATAGTACCTCCTGTTGCTGTTGAGCATACCAAAGGTGTATATTCATCACAACCAATATCAGGTGTAGTGACGTTACGAATATCACCATCTACATCTGTTGTTACTCCTGCTATAGGAGACTGCTAAAGCATTTACTGCTGTGGTGCCTACATTTATATGTGTAAATCGGTTGGAGAAACAAAATTAGGTCAACTTGGATGGATGCCCCATCTTGAGCGGGTACATAGGCGGTCTGCCAGTTGGCTAAAGTTAAAAATGTAGGGGTGCCTGTACCTGTGCCTCCTGTGCGACCTTGTGTGTTAGCAATAGGGAAAAAGTAATCATTATTATTTAATCCACCTGTACCCCAGGTATGAGCTGCGGGTGCTTGGATACATGCGAACAACAATGTATTTGTGTTGCTATATAAGTCCATATAAATGATGTTATTCTTTATTGTATGGGCAGTGTCTGTTACTGCACTTGAATGTTTTGAAATTCCTATATGAATTGGATTTGTACTGGCACTTGTGGCTAACCCAGGGTCCACATCGCCTGTTAAACGAATAGAATTAAAGACAATAATATCTCCTCTACCACCAGTGTGTCCTATCCCAGCTCCTGCATCTCCAGAAGTACCATTCGATCTTACATTATATATGCAATTATTTGCTATTAAGTTACCAGTTATGCCACCTGAACGTGTAGTTCCAACGTTTATTCCAACAGCCGAAAATGTATTTTCTTCAACAATATCATGCACCAAATTATTGGTTACCCTATATCCTCCCGAAGTAATGGTTGTTGTTGAAGTACTAGACCATGCATCTGTTCCGATTGCAATACCAGCTCTGTCGGTACCACCTGCTGCTTGAGGCTCAGTTACTCCAACAAATTGAACTAAATTACCTGTACAAAATGATAAAGAATCGGCTTGCATAAATATACCGTCCTTGCCAATCTGGTCGCTTCCAAAAGCTGTTGGACCTATGATATTATTCGAAACCGTAATATTGAAATTGTTGTCTGTGGTAGTACCACGTGTCATAATACCAAAACGGCATTTGATAATTCTATTTGCGGTAAATGTGTTGTTATCGTTATTAGTTCCATTAGCAATTGTGCTAATAGTGGTTCCGCACATTGCAATACCAAAGGTTGAATTTGTAGAGGTTGATTGATCTGCACCGCACGCAATTTCCAGATTTCGAATGGTATTA
The DNA here is from genome assembly GCA_016714535.1 of Bacteroidota bacterium. Taxonomy (NCBI): domain Bacteria; kingdom Pseudomonadati; phylum Bacteroidota; species Bacteroidota bacterium. The sequence goes on along the minus strand of JADKDR010000002.1, from coordinate 173,443 downwards.
TTGGTATATCCGTTTGTTGCAGTTACACTTGCCAACCAAATAGCTGCTGTTGAGCCCAAAGCACTATTGTTTTGTATAGTCATGTTTCTGCCTGAGCCTGAAAATGCGCCCATCAATGGTTACATTGTCGTTCCATTTAATTTGACAATAGCACCAGTAATTGAGCCTTGAATTGTAACTGCAGATGTACAACGCACTGTTACTGATGACCATGTAAAATTGTCAAGCACCGCAGTTCCAGTTTCTGTTGTATTGGCGTGAACCAATACATCAATAGCAGGAGATCCATTGTTGCCCGCAACATTGATAGCTGCAAAAGCTGCTTGCAAAGTAGCATACGTTCCGTTTCCTACAGATGCCCCGGATACGGTTACATTTTGCCCAAAAGCCCCCCAGGCGCAGCAAGCCAGGAGCATACACGTCATAAGCCAGCGCTTACCTAGCCCGGCCATTTTGAAATTGTTTGTTTTAGTCATTTTTATTATATTTAAAATATTATTAATTATTTCTTATAATCACTACTTGCTTTGTTAAACTCAATAGGCATAGAACACCTGATAAATCAAGATAAACAGTTACTTTAGAAATGCGTATAAAGGAGTACGACAACTAAAAAATTCTTAAAAAAATTTAACTTAAAGGGGCTTTTATAAGGCTGTAAAGATATAATTGTCAGATTAAAAGTACATGGTATTTTTTCAACTTTTAAAAAATAGCCTGTTAATAAGTTCTATTTTCAAAACCAGCTTAGCACTTATTGCATGTTTATTACTCTAAAATTTGGCCATGAGGTATGTTTTAGAGGTCATTTCCATGGACAATCTCACCAGCTTTATAATGGCATTTTTTGCATGTTAAAAGTACTTTTTAAATTTGTTTTTTTGGCAATTTTCAAAATTATCCATAAAAAAAGCCCTCTCCAAAGCGGAGAGGGCTTCTCAATTTTATAGGTCAAATACCTATTATCCTGATATTAAACTGCCTGTTTTAAGCAGGTTGGTTTAGGCAGGCAGGGCCTGGCAACGCACGCTTAGTCTACTACCAATCGCTCTACGCGGCTAAAGCCTTTGGCAGAAACCCTTATAAGATATGTGCCCGGTGCAAAACTCTGTACATTAAGTTCTAAGCGGTTACGTCCTTCGGCTACACTTATTGCCCTATCGTAAACCAATGAACCCAACATGTTATACACCTGCAAAGTACCTTCGCTGGTTTTCAAATGCATCGAAGTCTACTATGGTAAAGTTATCGGTTGGATTTGGATATACTCCTAAAGAACCAAACTGTTCATTGCCCTCGCGCGTGCATGTAAAAGACACCGGCTTTTGGGCCGTGCTACTTCCTGAACATACCGATACCGAATTAGCTTTCACCTTGGATTACTCCATTAATGTAACCCCACTTAACGGTAATAGAAGTTGTTCCCTGACCGCTTATTAAGGTGCTACCCGGAACAACCGTCCATGTATAGCTGGTGGCTCCGGTTATTGGAGCAATGGTATATGTTCTTATTGAGTCAGGACATGCCCAGTTTAATCCTGAAATTACAGGAGTTGGCAGCTTGCCACCTACAAAGTATGAACGTACGTTGCTGCTTCCGCAAATGTTATTTGCCTTTACGGTAATAAATCCGCTACCGGTAAATGTATTGCCAAAGTGTACGGTTATGCTGTTGGTCCCTGCCCGCTTACTAATGTACCTCCGGTAGGGTACGGTCCAGGTATATGAGGTTGCTCCGGCTACTACCGAACATGTATAAAACCAGGTTCTTACGTCCGCACACTCCATTTTGCAAACCCGCTTATTGTTGGCATGGCAGGCTTGTTTGGTACAACGGTTACCAATACGCTGCGTGGGCCGCTGGTACCACATTGCCCGCTGTTACCGTTACATTGCCTGTAACCGCTGAATTGCTATAGAAGATGGTTGCATTGGTTGTTCCCTGACCACCGGTAACTGTTGCTCCGGCAGGAGCGGTCCAGGTATAGGTTGATGCACCGGGTACAGCAGCTACGCTATACGATTGAGTAGTGTTGCGACATACCAACGTTGGGCCTGTTACAGCACCCGGCATTGCCGGTATTGCAAGGGTATGTGTAATGGTAGCTGAGGCCGTGGCAGTACATCCATTGGCATCGGTTACCGTTACGGTATATGTTCCGCTTATAAGGCCAGTCGCTGTTGCCGTAGTCTGACCATCACTCCACATATAACTATACGCCATGGTGCCTCCGGCTGGGTTGGCAGCTATGCTACCATCGCTTCCTCCAAGGCAAGTAACATTGGTAGGTGTTAACGAAACGGTTAATAATGCCGGCTCGGTTACGGTATATTCGCAGGTAGCTGTACATCCATTGGCATCTGTTACGGTTACTGTGTAGGTTCCCGCCATTAAGCCTGTTTGCGAAGCATCTGTACCTAAATTGCTCCATAGGTAGGAGTAAGCAGCGGTGCCGCCTCCAGCAACTACGCTAGCGCTTCCATCAGTACCTGCGTTACATGATACGTTGGTGCCTGAGCAAGTGGCAGTTAGAGCTGTCGGCTCGGTCACTATATATTCACATGTTGTGATGCATACATTGGCATCTGTTACGGTTACTGTATAGGTGCCTGCTACTAAGCCGGTTTGGCTTGCATCTGTTCCACCATTGCTCCACACATAACCGTATGGGCTTGTACCACCACTTGCTATTACGCTTGCTGAGCCATCAGTTCCGCCATTACATGATACATTGGTACCCGAGCAGCTTGCCATAAGTGCTGCAGGCTCGGTTACTGTATATTCACATGTTGCTGTACATCCATTGGCATCAGTTACCGTTACTTTATATGTTCCAGCTGTTAAACCGGTTATTGCTGCGGTGGTTGCACTATTGTTCCATAAGTAAGCATAGGGCGAAGTGCCTCCACTTTCTGTTACACTTGCACTGCCATCACTACCTCCATTACATGTTACATTGGTGCCCGAACAAGTGGAAGTTAATAATGCAGGCTCGGTTAGTGTATAAGAACATGTACCTGTATTACCAAAAAAATCAGTTACGGTTACTGTATATGTTCCTGCTGCTAAGCCTGTTTGGCTTGCATCAGTTCCGCCATTACTCCATAAGTAAGTATAAGGCATCATACCACCTGATTGGGTTACTGAAGCCGAGCCATCTGAACCGCCATTACAACTTACGTTGGTACCCGAACAGGTAGCTATTATCACTACCGGATCTACTACCGTATATGAACAATTGCCGGTGCAACCATTTACATCAGTCACCGTTACGGTATATGTACCAGCTATTAAGCCGGTTTGACTTGTGGTTGTATTACCATTACTCCATAAATAGGTGTAACCCGGTGTTCCACCACTTGCTACTACGCTGGCTGTTCCATCAGAACCTCCTATGGAAGTTGTACCGGTGCCACTGCAAGCGGCAGCGACTGCTGTAGGCTCTGTCACTGTATAACTACATGTTGCTGTACATCCGTTAGCATCTGTTACTGTTACAGTATATGCTCCTGCTGTTAATCCTGTTTGGCTTGCATCGGTGCTGCCATTGCTCCATAGATACGTATATCCCGGTGTACCATCTGTTGCAGTAACCGTTGCTGTGCCATTGCTGGCGCCATTACATACAAGATTTGTTCCACTACATGAGGCTGTTAACGCTGCTGGCTCTGTTACGGTATATGAACATGTTGCTATACATCCGTTTGCATCTGTTACGGTTACCGTATATGTTCCTGCCGACAATCCGGTTGCACTTGCATCTGTTGCTGAATTGCTCCATACATACGTGTAAGGAGAAGTACCATTTGCCACTGTTACCGTTGCGCTGCCAGTGCTACCTCCATTACACAGAACATTTGTTCCACTGCATGAGGCTGTTAACGCTGCTGGCTCTGTTACGGTATATGAACATGTTGCTATTGCACCACAAGCGTCATTTACTGCAACAGTATACGTACCGGCAGCTAATCCTGTTATGCTTGCATCTGTTGCTGAATTGCTCCATACATACGTGTAAGGAGAAGTACCATTTGCCGCTGTTACCGTTGCGCTGCCGGTGCTACCTCCATTACACAGAACATTTGTTCCACTGCATGAGGCTGTTAACGCTGCTGGCTCTGTTACGGTATATGAACATGTTGCTATTGCACCACAAGCGTCATTTACTGCAACAGTATACGTACCGGCAGCTAATCCTGTTATGCTTGACATTTGTTGATCCGTTGCTCCATGCGTAAGTATAAGGTGATGTACCTCCTGCTGCAACTACTGATGCGCTACCGTCACTAAAACCGTTACATGTTACATTTGTTCCGCTGCATGTAGCGGCTAAAGATGCCGGCTGCGTAATTGTTACCGAAGCTGATGCTGTACAGCCATTATGATCAGTAACTGTTGCTGTATATGTTCCGGCTGCTAGTCCAGTAGCTGTAGCTGTTGTTTGTCCGTTAGACCACATATAAGTATTATAAGGTAAATGTCCGCCAGATGCAGTAAGAGTTGCTGAACCAGTACTGGCACCGTTGCAAGTAACATTTATAGTTCCTGTTATTGTACCGATAAGCTGTGCAGGTGATCCAACCTGGGCTGTGCCAGTAATTGTACAACCATTAGCATCAGTAACAGTAACCGTATAAGTACCTACTGCAAGACCTGTAACAGTTGAAGTTGCAGCACCAGTATTCCATAAATAAGAATAAACCGGTGTACCACCTCCTGCAGTTGCCGTTACTGAACCATTACTGTCTCCAAAGCAATTAACATCCTGATGAGAAGTCGATAACGTTAGTGCTGTAGGTTCAGTCACGGTATATGAACATGTAGCTATACAACCGTTAGCATCTGTTACAGTTACTGTATATGTGCCTGCTATTAATGCAGTTTGACTTGCATCGGTACCACCATTGCTCCACAAATATGTAAAAGTATTTGTACCGCCACTTGCTGATACACTTGCTGTGCCAATGGCACCTCCAAAACATACATTGTTTGTTCCTGAGCAGCCAGCAACTATTGCTGCAGGCTGAGTTACTGAATATTCGCAAGTTGCTGTGCATCCATTGGCATCGGTAACGGTTACGGTATAGGTTCCTGCCATTAAGCCTGTTATTGATGCATTTGATCCTGTATTACTCCATACGTATGTGTAAGGCGAAGTACCGCCTGTTGGAGCTGATATAGCCGAACCATCGCTTCCTCCACTGCACGATACATTTGTACCGCTGCAATTGCCCACTAATAAGGCAGGCTCAGTTACGGTATAACTGCAGGTTGCTGTACATCCGTTAGCATCTGTTACCGTTACAGTATATGTACCGGCTACTAAACCTGTTTGGCTTGCATCTGTACCACTATTGCTCCATACGTACGTGTAAGGCGAAGTACCGCCTGATGGGGCTGACATGGCTGTGCCATTGCTACCACCATTACACGATACATTTGTACCGCTGCAATTGCCCACTAATAAAGCAGGCTCAGTTACGGTATAACTGCATGTGCCAGTGCAACCATTTGCATCTGTTACTGTTACGGTATACGTACCTGCTACTAAACCTGTTTGGCTTGCATCTGTACCACTATTACTCCATAGATATGAATATCCCGGTGTGCCAGCTGAGGCACTTACCGATGCTGTGCCATTGCTGCCGCCATTGCAACTTACGTTAGTTCCATTGCAAACTGCGTTTACTGTAGTTACATTTATAGTAATAGTAGCAGTACCTGTACATCCGTTTGAAAGTGTTCCGGTAACGGTATAAGTAGTTGTTACTGATGGACTAGCCACCGGAGTAGCACATGTAGTGCAACTCAAACCTGCTGCAGGTGCCCAAGAATAAGTATTAAGTGGACCAACAGAATTTGAACTAAATGAAACCGTAATAGTTTGAGTAGGTCCACCGCAGGTAGCAGTATTTACACCACCTGAATTGGATCCCACCAGATTTGGACGCACATTATAACCCGGACTTGTACAAGAGCATGAAGTTCCATCGGCACTTAATTCAACAGCACCACCACCGCATCCGCTGCCGCAGGCTAATCCCACAACCCAGGTATTGGCACCATCAAGAGCGCTAAAGGTTGTAGCATTTTTTAATGCATTGGCAATTGCTTGAACTGTTGCAGGAGTGGTAGCTGTTCTGCCTATTGGGTCAAATGTACCTGACATGGCACACGAGGTATAAGGTGCCGGAACCAATGAGGCTCTAAATGCATCCCATGTAGCACACTGTGCCGGTGTTGTTACTCCACCCACAAGTGTTTCAACCCAACTTAGTGTGTTGCTTGTGCCTTGAGTAGCACTTAACGTTGACGATGCTCCATTACAAATGGTGGTAGCTGTAGCTGCGGTAGTGATAGCAGTAGAATTAACACCAACAACTACTGTAGCAGATGCCGAGCAGTTTGCCGGAATTAAATCTGTAACCGTAACGGTATAGGTTCCAGGGCCAGCACTGATAGATTGAGTGGTTTCACTGGTGCTCCATAAATAAGATACGGCCCCGTTATTTGAAGCAGCAGTTGCCGTAAGTGTAGAAACGCCACCCGGGCATACTGATGTAGGGCTTGCTGCTGCCGATGCTGTAATTAAACAAGGCGGTGCGCAAAGTCCGGTGTAGGTAACAGCCAAACTAAAACCTGTAGAGGTAACACTGCCATCGGAGGTGAAACCAACAGTAAGAATTTGACCCGGTAATCCGGTATAATTTATTGTGCCAGATCCTGATACAGGCCCGAACAATATGGTACCACCAGTGCCTACACCATTATATATGGTTATAAAATCAAAACTAGCTTCAGTACTGTATGTGCCATTTATATTAATGGCTGCAGTGCCACCACTAAGTAAGGTGGTAGAACCATTTGCATTACTATTATAGGCAACACCACATCCTGCATGTGAACATAAGGTAACGTTGGTGCCGCATGGATTGGTATTGGATCCGGTAAACGGAACCAATAAATTTGGTGGTAAACATGACCCCGTATAAGTAACGGCTAAATTGTAACCTGTAGATGTTACACTACCATCAGAAGTAAACCGCACAGTAAGTGTTTGGCCTGGTAAACCGGTATAATTTATAGTTCCTGAACCTGAAACCGGTCCAAAAAGTATAGCACCACCTGTACCTGAACCGGCATAAATGGTTATAAAATCAAAACTAGATTCAGTACTGTACGTTCCGTTAATATTAATTACTGCCGAGTTGGCCGCATTAATTATGGTATGTCCATCAACACTATTACTATAAGTTACACCGCAACCGGCATGTGTACAAAGGGTTGTGTTGGTGCCGCAAGCAATAGAGTTAGACCCGGTAAAGGGTGTGAGTAAGGTAATGACAGGCAGCGCTGTCGTAGTTCCGGTAATATCACGGCAAGAATTGGCAGTGCCACAAGCAGAGTTTGTATTTACGTGAACATAAATGGTTCCGGTAACAGTTGAAACCCATGATAAAGGTTGTGTACCTGATGCAACTATAGGTCCAGCAGGACTACCGGTGTGAATAGTAAGATAATCAGTACCAATAGTAGAGGTAAAGTTATAGGTAGTACCTGTAACAGCGCCATTCCATGTACCATATTCTCCAGCAAAGTTACAACCTATAGTAGCAGCACCGTTAAGTGCGCCAGATAATGTTGCAGTGCCAAAAGCACTACCATTAGTACAGCCAGCTACAAAAATTGCTGTCGTAGTTCCTGTTATATCGCGGCAAGAATTGGCAGTACCACAAGAAGGGTTTGTACTTACATGCACATAAATAGTACCGGTAACGGTTGATACCCATGACAAGGGTTGTGTACCAAATGCTATGGCAGGTCCACCAGGCGCTGCACTAATGGTAAGGTAATCTGTACCTATTGTAGAGGTAAAGTTATACGTATTACCGGTAACAGCACTATTCCAGGTACCATATTCTCCACCAAAGTTACAGCCTATTGTAGCAGAACCGCTAACTGTAGCTGAAAGTGTAGCTGTACCAAAAGCGCTGCCTTGAATACATTGTGCATTAGCTGTGTTGTTAAACAAGCCGCTAACCAGTAGCAGGCAGGTCAACACAAATGTTGAAGTCCAGCGAGCATGCGCTGGTGAATTCGAAGTGTAAATTCTTTGATTCATAATTATTGATTTTAGATTTATTATTTGTATTATTTAAATGTGAAATGATGTTAAATAGAAAGGGGAAGCAAAGTTCGAACTGTCTTCTGGTGGGTGGTCCTTGTTAAAGTACCGCGTCTTCCTGAAAAAAGTAATTTTGCTACAATTTACGAAATCAAAATACTTTCTGTTTTTTGACATTCTGTTTCTTGACGTTAAGAAAATGGAGAAATTATTATCTGTTGGGATATCGTGCAAGGTAGACGAATTTTTGAGTGTATGTTTACACATCCTCCATTATTTCATAATCCATTGATTTTCAAAACAAAAAAAAGTTAACTGACTTGGATTTTTCGGGTAATAACAATTTTTAGAACCGAAACTTGCCGGAAGATGACTGATTTTGAAAAAAGCTGCTTATGCCGAAACAACAAGAAATTTCTATTTTCTATGCACCGATAAATGCGGCTTTAATGAGAATTCATCCTTTTCTGTATTAATAATTTATTTAGTCTCAGAAAACTTTTTGCTAAGCTTTACCACCACACTCGAAATTTTTTCTAAAAACCGTGTTGCATTGAACACCTTTCATTCTTACCACCCGACATCAATAAAAAAGCTGACAATTATTTGCCGGCTTTTTTGTTTAATTTGCTATTCAACAGAAACATACTCCACCATCAACTTCTTTATTCTTGTAAATCCATTAAATAAAACTTTTAGGTAAAATATTCCTTTAGCAAAATTAGAAATATTGACAAGGAATATATTTTCGCCTTCCTCCAAACTTACTTCTTGCGCAAAAACTTGTTTGCCAATTGCATCGTATACGGTTATGGTCGCATTTCCATCGGCAAAACCATCAAACTGCAATGTGGTTGTTTTGCTTTCCAGGTTTGGATAAAATGTAATTTCTGAAATATCAAAGTTCGAGTTTGCTTCTTTAGAGGCAAATCAAATTCTGGCAGTGTTTTTAGGTAACTTATAAAGATCATGTCATAAAAAAAGCCCTCTCCAAAGTGGAGAGGGCTTCTGAATTTTATAGGTCAAATACCTATTATCCTGATATTAAACTGCCTGTTTTAAGCAGGTTGGTTTAGGCAGGCAGGGCCTGGCAACGCACGCTTAGTCTACTACCAATCGCTCTACGCGGCTAAAGCCTTTGGCAGAAACCCTTATAAGATATGTGCCCGGTGCAAAACTCTGTACATTAAGTTCTAAGCGGTTACGTCCTTCGGCTACACTTATTGCCCTATCGTAAACCAATGAACCCAACATGTTATACACCTGCAAGGTACCTTCGCTGGTTTCAAATGCATCGAAGTCTACTATGGTAAAGTTATCGGTTGGATTTGGATATACTCCTAAAGAACCAAACTGTTCATTGCCCTCGCGCGTGCATGTAAAAGACACCGGCTTTTGGGCCGTGCTACTTCCTGAACATACCGATACCGAATTAGCTTTCACCTTGATTACTCCATTAATGTAACCCCACTTAACGGTAATAGAAGTTGTTCCCTGACCGCTTATTAAGGTGCTACCCGGAACAACCGTCCATGTATAGCTGGTGGCTCCGGTTATTGGAGCAATGGTATATGTTCTTATTGAGTCAGGACATGTCCAGTTTAAGCCTGAAATTACAGGAGTTGGTAGCTTGCCACCTACAAAGTATGAACGTACGTTGCTGCTTCCGCAAATGTTATTTGCCTTTACGGTAATAAATCCGCTACCGGTAAATGTATTGCCAAAGTGTACGGTTATGCTGTTGGTTCCCTGCCCGCTTACTAATGTACCTCCGGTAGGTACGGTCCAGGTATATGAGGTTGCTCCGGCTACTACCGAACATGTATAAACCAGGTTCTTACGTCCGCACACTCCATTTTGCAAACCGCTTATTGTTGGCATGGCAGGCTTGTTTGGTACAACGGTTACCAATACGCTACGTGGGCCGCTGGTACCACACACATTGCCCGCTGTTACCGTTACATTGCCTGTAACCGCTGAATTGCTATAGAAGATGGTTGCATTGGTTGTTCCCTGACCACCGGTAACGGTTGCTCCGGCAGGAGCGGTCCAGGTATAGGTTGATGCACCGGGTACAGCAGCTACGCTATACGATTGAGTAGTGTTGCGACATACCAACGTTGGGCCTGTTACAGCACCCGGCATTGCCGGTATTGCAAGGGTATGTGTAATGGTAGCTGAGGCCGTGGCAGTACATCCATTGGCATCGGTTACCGTTACGGTATATGTTCCACTCATCAAACCAGATGCCATGGCATCGGTTTGTGCATTGCTCCACAAATATGTATACACAGGTGTGCCACCGGTAACCGTAGCGTTGATGGCTCCATCACTGCCTCCAAGGCAGGTAACATTGGTTGGTGTTAAGCTTATTTGTACTAAAGCCGGTTCAGCAACCAGGTAACAACAAGAAGCGGTGCAACCATTGGCATCCGTTACAGTAACACAATAGTTACCAGCACTAAGTCCGGTAATCGAGCTATTGGTATCACCATTACTCCATGAATAGGTATAATTTAATACGCCACCTGATGCTGTTACAGAAGCAGTGCCATCATTAGCACCAAAGCATGTTATATCCATACCGGAACAACTTGCCGTTAGTAAAGCTGGTTCATTAACTGTGAAAGAACCGGTATTAATACATCCATTGCAATCAGTAACGGTAACGGTATATGTTCCTGCAGAAAGACCTGTGGCATTCTGGTTAGTGGTGCCATTAGACCAACTATACAAGTAGGCATTAGCCATAGTAATGCTAACACCTGACACGCCCGGTGCAAACGAAGCGATATTAGCATAGGTGAATGTGCGCGGGGTAGTAAATGTACTTGTGAGCAAACTGTAGGTGCCTGAAGCCTGAATTACGGTATCAGTCTTGGAGTCTAAGGCAAGGAAAGCAACAGATTGTAATTTACCTCCACTGTAATGATCATTGACAGGTAATTGATAACCGGTAGTACCACCGGGTAAGGCAGCTCCACCGATAACTGAACCAAAAAATAATGCATCTGCAGGCACAGTTGAAGGTGTTAATGCGCTTAGTGGCTGATTAAATACTGCAACAGCATCAGCACTGGTACCACCATTGCCAAGTACCCCTGTGGCATTAGCAAGGCCCAATCCATTGTCACCTGCCGTGGTTGCGGTGTTTATATGTCTCAATCGGTTGCTTACAGGAACCATAGAAGATCCCCCAACGTAATAAACCGAGCCGGCAGTTGCAGTACCTGAATTTATATCGAAACCATAGGTTACGCCTCCGCCTTGTATCCATCCATTGGCATTGGCATTTCCATTATTGGCAAATACAACTGAATACGGAGTTACACTAAAGTCAATATCTTTTACTGCAACCAATTCAACAAATTCAAATGGAGAATCATTTCCGTTTGGATTTGGGAAAATTTTAGAAATAACTAACCCGGGTGCATTTTCGCCACATGGTGTTCCTCCTGAAGGTGATAGTGTAATTGCTCCGGTTGTATCACCGTTGCAAAGAACATCGGATACTGTTCCACTCAAAGTGATTGTGGTTGGCTCAGATAAGGTAACCATGGCAGTTAACGAACATCCATTAATATCCGCAGCCATAACTGTGTATGTGCCAGCGGCTACTCCGCTTATATCTTCGGTAGTGGCGCCATTGCTCCAAGTATACGTAAAGGCCGGTGTACCATTGGTAATCATCAAATCAACTGCTCCTGTGCCATTACCATTGCAAGTAAGGTTAGTTCCGGCAACTGTTCCATTCAGTATTAATTTAGAATGTACGGTAAACTCTTGCGACTTTGTACATCCGTTACAATCTGTAACGGTTACAGTATATATTCCGGGATTTAATCCTGAAATGTTTTGGGTAGTTGCACCGGTTGACCATACATAGGTGTAAGGATCAGATGCTCCTACAAGCAATACATTTGAATTACCCGGTGTAAACGATGCACTATTTGCAAAAGTTCTATTTGCTGTAAATGCATCCAGAATAGGGTTGAAGGTACCAGTGGCAACCGTGTATTGTGCAGAAACCGGATCAAGAGCAAAGAACTTGGACGAATCTAAAAATCCGCCTGCGTATTTATCATTAACCGGAAGCATGTAGCCGGCTGTGCCCGAACTTACCATGGCACTGCCAATGGCAGTGCCATAAAAAATGGCGTCTATTGGTTGCACGGTTGGTGTGATGGTAGCAACAGTACCCTGAAATATAGCTATACCATCAGCCGATGAGCCACCATTACCAAATACACCCGCGGTTGCCTGCAAGTTTCCTAATCCTCCATCGCCACCCGTGTTGGTAATGTTTATTGAACGTAGAATATTGGATGTAATTCCACTATTACTCATTTGTGTGCCACCTACATAATAAACTCCTCCTTGCACCGCGGTGCCGGATGTTATCTGAAATGCATAGGTGATAGTGCTGCCACGCTTCCAACCTAAGTTGGTGGCTGTACCATTATTAGCAACAATAACTGTATACGGAGTAACGCTAAAGTCAATATTACGAGTAGCTATTAATTCAACAAACTCTTGAGCGGCATCATTACCGGAAGGGTTTGCAAAATATTTAGAAATCAACAGACCACGCGAATTATTGGCACAAGGTGTACCTCCGGCTGTATTTATCTGTATAGCACCATTTGCATCGCCTGCACAAGTTGCGGAGTCAACAGTAGCGGTTACCAGGATTTCCGTTGGTTCAGTAATTTCTGTAGAACAGGTTGCTGTACAACCATTTGCATCGGTTACTGTTACGGTATACGTTCCAGCTCCTATAGAAGGTTGATCTTCATCCGTTACTCCATTACTCCAAAGGTAAGTATACATGGCTGTTCCTCCAGTAACAGAAATATCTATAAAGCTATTTCCTCCGAAGCAAAATGCGGGTTCTGAATAACAAGAAACAACCAAGGCTGAAGCAGGCTCAGTAACTGTATAACTGCATGCAGCGGTACAACCATTTGCATCTGTTACCGTTACCGTATACGAACCAGCTATCAATCCGGTGATACTTGCATCGGTGGCTGAGTTGCTCCATGCATATGCATAGGGCGATGTACCTCCAAGTGCAGAAACTGAGGCACTTCCATCACTACCTCCGCTGCATGAAACATTGGTGCCGGAGCAGGTAGCAGATAAAATAACAGGTTCAGTTACTGTGTATGAACAAGTTGATATACAACTATTGGCATCTGTTACTGTTACGTTATACGTGCCGGCTGCCAACCCTGTTATGCTTGCATCTGTTGATGCATTGCTCCATAAGTATGTGTATGGTGATGTGCCATCTGCTGCCGTAACTGATACGCTGCCGGTGTTACCACCGTTGCATGCAACATTGGTTCCGCTGCAGGTAGCTGTTAAAATAACAGGTTCAGTTACTGTGTATGAACAAGTTGATATGCAACTATTGGCATCTGTTACTGTTACGTTATACGTGCCGGCTGCCAACCCTGTTATGCTTGCATCTGTTGATGCATTGCTCCATAAGTATGTGTATGGTGATGTGCCATCTGCTGCCGTAACTGATACGCTGCCGGTGTTACCACCGTTGCATGCAACATTGGTTCCGCTGCAGGTAGCAGTTAAAATAACAGGTTCAGTTACTGTGTATGAACAAGTTGCAATGCAACTATTGACATCCGTTACAGTTACTGTATACGTTCCTGCGGATAACCCTGTTATTGAAGCATCTGTTGATGCATTACTCCATAAGTATGTGTATGGTGATGTGCCTCCACCTGCTGTAACTGATGCGCTGCCGTTATTACCACCGTTGCATGAAACATTGATTCCGCTGCAGGTAGCTGTTAAAATAGCAGGTTCAGTTACGGTGTATGAACACGTTGCAATGCAACTATTGGCATCCGTTACAGTCACCGTATACGTTCCTGCGGATAACCCTGTTATAGAAGCATCTGTTGATGCATTACTCCATAAGTATATGTATGGTGATGTGCCTCCACCTGCTGTAACTGATGCGCTGCCGTTATTACCACCGTTGCATGAAACATTGGCACCACTGCACATTGCTGTTAACATAGCTGGTTCCGTTACGGTGTATGAACACATTCGTATTGCCATTATTCCACAAATATGAATAAGCAGATGTGCCGCCTGATGAATTTACTGAAGCGGAACCATTAATTCCGCCCAGGCACGTAACATTTGTACCTGAACATGTTGCTGTAATCGGGATATTGGTATACGAATAATTATTGCCACTATTATCATCATACCTTAATGCAGCCAAAAAACGATTTTGTTCGCTATCAGTATTTAATTGTGCCAAGCTGCGCGTGGATGTGAAGACATAAAAATAGACGGTTGTGCTGCAAGTTTGAGCAGGAATAGTTGCGGTCCACGAAGTGCCGGAACCTGTTGCTTCAACCACTGATGTGGATGCTGTAAAATCATTCGTTCCAACACGATATCGAACAAAAACGCCCTCGCCACTTGATGGGGTTGCACTAGTTGAAACTGATAATTGGGCATTGTGAGTTATGGAATTATAACTCAACGAAGAGTAGTTACAGGTAACAGGAGCGTTAAGCGTATACCCTACAAAAAAATTGCTGTTTACATATCCGGCATCTCTAAAGTTAAAATGATAATAACCGCTGGTACCCATATTTAAGCCCATATCCTGACCGCCTAATTGTAAAACAACATCATTATATGCATTAAGGGCTCCCTGGCCGATACCATTGAAGTTCCATTTGTTTTGAAAGCGATTGGATAAAGGACCGCTTATAAGCAGCCATCCAGCACCTCCACCTCCCGGCATATTATCAGGAGCTATGTCTCCACCGGCATTTTGCACATTAATGGTTGTACTCCATTGGCCTCTGCCATCTGCAGGGTTAGCTGTGGTGGTTGACAATTTCCGATATACAGTAGTGCGATAGTCACTATTGTATGGTGTGGTAGAATAACCATTGGGCCTACCTACCCATTGCACAGGTTCACTAGAGTATACGTTTTGTGCGTAAGAATCTACCGCGATTAAAACCATAGACATAAAGGCTGCAATGCGAAAGATTGACTTGCAACCACCTAATAAATTAAAAAAGTAAAGTTTGAATTGTTCATCTTATTTGGTTTTTTATATTGTATTTACCTGTTTAATAAATGCTTCGTTATTTCAGAATGAAATATCAAAATAATAAATGCACTCCATTTATTTTGAATCCATTCTATAAAACAACAAAAAATACGATTGAAGGAGTAAAATCTAAATGCAAATAAAACATTTTTGTGTAATAAATATTCTATGCTTAATAATTTAATAATAACAAGATAATTATCATATTTTGAAAAAAAGAACCAAGGCACTTATCAACCTGCTAATTTTCCACTACCATAAAAGCTAAGACAACATTCGAGCAGCTATAAACTAGTCATATTGGTCTTGGATTATCCAACCCATCTTGCAGTAAAAGACAAAAAAAATGAGCGTCATAAATGACGCTCATTTCAGAAATTCATATTCAATTACACTCTTTAATTGACAACCATTCTGGCCACTTGGGTGGTTCCTTTGCAAGATACCTTAACAATATAACAACCTGCTGCAAATTGTGTAGCATCAAGGTTTATGCGGTTTAAGCCTTCATTAACTGATAATGGATTAAACATAACCTGCTCACCCAAAATATTAAACACCTGCATTGCTCCTTCTCCGCTTTCAAATGCGTCAAAATCAATCGTTGTGAGTCCATTGGTTGGGTTAGGGTAAATTCCTATTCCGCTTAGCAATTCATTACCCTCACGACAAGTAAATGAAACCGGGTGAAGTGAATTAGGGCTGGTACTACATACTGAAACAGAATTGGCCTTAACTTTAATAACACCATTTATATGTCCCCAATTTACAACTATCGAAGTTGTTCCTTGCCCGCTAACCAATATGCTACCAGGTACAACGGTCCACGTATAGCTAGTGGCCCCGGCAATCGGTGCGCATGAGTAGGTTACCCCGGTTTGAAACTTACAAGTATAGTTGGCTCCTGAAATAACCGGTGTTTGCAATTTACCATATACTGCATACGAACGTACATTACTACTTCCACATATATTGTTAGCTGTTACAGTAATAAAACCACTACCTGTAAATGTATTGCCAAAGTGTACTAGTATGCTGTTGGTTCCCTGGCCGCTTGCTAATGTTGCTCCTGTAGGAACGGTCCATGTATAAGATGTAGCTCCTGCTACAACCGAACATGTGTAAACCAGGTTCTTACGTCCGCACACTCCATTTTGCAAACCGGTTACGGTTGGCATGGCAGGTTTGTTTGGTACAACGGTTACCAATACGCTACGTGGGCCGCTGGTGCCACACACATTGCCCGCTGTTACCGTTACATTGCCTGTAACCGCTGAATTGCTATAGAAGATGGTTGCATTGGTTGTTCCCTGACCACCGGTAACTGTTGCTCCGGCAGGGGCTGTCCAGGTATAGGTTGATGCACCGGGTACAGCAGCTATGCTATACGATTGTGTAGTGTTGCGACATACCAACGTTGGGCCTGTTATAGCACCCGGCATTGCCGGTATTACAAGGGTATGTGTGATGGTAGCTTAAGCCGTGGCGTACATCCATTGGCATCAGTTACCGTTACGGTATATGTTCCGCTTATAAGGCCTGTGGCTGTTGCCGTAGTCTGTTCATTGCTCCACATATAACTATTCGCCATGGTGCCTCCCGCTGGGTTGGCAGCTATGCTACCATCGCTTCCTCCAAGGCAAGTAACATTGGTAGGTGTTAACGAAACGGTTAATACTGCCGGCTCGGTTATGGTATATTCGCAGGTAGCTGTGCATCCATTGGCATCTGTTACGGTTATGGTCGCATTTCCATCGGCAAAACCATCAAACTGCAATGTGGTTGTTTTGCTTTCCAGGTTTGGATAAAATGTAATTTCTGAAATATCAAAGTTCGAGTTTGCTTCTTTAGAGGCACTCTAAGCGTAGTGTCAATTCTGCACCTTGCTTATTAATAGAATAAATACTATAAGATTATTCTAACAGTTTAAAAAAAAACGGTTAAATACAAATGTGGAAGTAATGTATTTCTTGATTAATAATTCAGGGATTATACTATTGCCGATTGCCTTGTAAATTAAATTTACTTGAAGAAACATTATTACCATGTTTGATTCGTAATAAATAAACTCCGGGAGCTTTATCTAAAAAATCAAGTTGAACCTCTGCTATTTCTGTTGTCAATTCTTCTATTAAATTACCATGGATAGAAAAAACTGAAACACGTGTGCCTGGTTTCAGATTATCAATATTCAGCGTGAAGTTATTTTGTTCTGAAGGCCAATTTATTACTCCTGCCAATGATGAATTTTCTTCAATAGCTGAATTAAGCAACACTGTGCAATTAGCAGGAATAGTTCCAGACAAACCATCGGGGCACAGCAACAGGTTTGACATAAAAATAAGCATACTAAGATTGCAAGGATAAGCCGCACCTGCCTGTGTAGGTATACCTGTGGCTACCAAATCGAAATCGAGCGGTTGCGTGGGTGCAGCGGTGGAAAAATAATATATTGAAAAAATAAAATTGCTTCCGCTAATCTTAACGGAGTCACCAATTGCAAGTGTATCGTTGCCCGGCAGTACAAACATGCTGTTGGCATCGGCCGATTTTACAACTAACGAAAACTGAACACCCGGTACCGATGGTACATTTAATGTCCAATTTACCGAAGGGTTAGGATAACACCCATCTAATGCCGCATAGCCTAACGCTGAAGGAAGAATTAACTGATTAACCGGTTGGCCAACCACCCACTGTTGTGCAGAAACACCTGATACTTTTATTACAATTGCTAATAGGAGTAGAATTTTTTTCATTTGCTAAAATTAATTTTCGCAAATATCAGGTAATCATTTTCACTGCCTGTAGTTGCTTTGCCACGCTATACAGTTAATCGGATTTACTTTTATACTTTTGCAACATAGAAGTTAGATGCCATGAATAAAGACCTGCAATTTGAAATAACCTATGTAGTATATGCTGCTCCTGCAATTGTTTTTGAGGCAATTGTAAATGCTGAAAAAATTAGGGAATGGGGAGGTGGCGATAGTTTACTGGAGCTAAAAGAAGGCGGTAAGTTTATGCTTTTTGATAATTGGGTAACCGGTGAAGTACAGGCTTTTACAAAAAATAAAATGCTTAAACATACCTGGAAGCCCAACACATGGAGCAAGAAAGCTGAACCAAGTGTGGTTACGTATAATTTTGCTGCTCACCCCTCGGGCTGCGAAATAAGATTAACACATGAAAATTTTCCTAACCAAAAAGAAATGCTGAGTCATCAGGATGGTTGGATAGATAATGTATTTGAGCCCTTAAACGATTGGGTGATCGAACAACGTTGAATCAGCTGAAAAGCATCCACTTTTTTTTTCGGGCAACCCAAACACCCAAAAAGCAACCTAAGGCATCAAATACAAAATCGTAAATATCAGCACTGCGGCCTTCAATGAGGGTGCCTTGCATAACTTCGAGGGCACCACCATAACATGAGCTAATAGCGATAGCAGTTAAGATTCTGTTTTTGAATATTGGATGAGTGGGATTAAGTACCTCTAAATTACGAATGAAAAGTATAGTGAGTATAGCAAAAACAGCAGCGTGAACTACCTTATCAAAACTGAGCAGTTCGAGCCACCATATTTTGGGAAGTTCTTTACCGGGCATGAGGCACAACACCAATATTAACATTGCCCAAAGTAGGGTAGTATAAAAATTACTACGATTGAAAAGCTTTGCTAACAAGGCAATAGCAACTAAGCCCCAATCAAGGAAGTATAAGCCTCTGCAGCAAGCAGATGAGGAACTTCGTCAGCATTGGTTATTCTGATTTTAATCATCCACCCGGCACCATAAGGATCTTTGTTTACCGATTCAGGGTTTCCCTGCAAATCCGGATTAATCTCAAGCACCTCGCCCGACAATGGCATAAATAAATCAGAAACCGTTTTTACTGCCTCTACGGTACCGAATATGGTGTCTTTATCAAGCGTTTCGCCAACGGTTTCAATTTCCACATAAACAATATCGCCCAACTCGCTTTGCGCAAAGTGTGTAATACCTATGGTGGCTACATCGCCCTCTATTCGAACCCATTCGTGCTCTTTGGTGTATTTTAATTCGGCCGGATAACTCATATGTGATATTTTTTTATTGAATTTATTACCTGCGAATGAAATAATTTTTTTCTGATGCCGCGCTATCATCAAATTATTTTTTTGGAAAAAAGAGATACCCTGATTCAGGCAAGATAAAAAAACGTATTCTTGTTTTTTAAAAAAATAATAGAAATAAAACGATGCGCTCAACTATTTCGGCAACGGCACTGTGTATGTTGTTAACAGTGACCATATATGCTCAAAATCTGGTGCTTAATCCAAGCTTCGAAACACTGTCGCCATGCCCCTTGGGGCCGGGCGAATTGATTAATGCTCAGGATTGGGATGATGTAAACTCTGGAGCTGACTCCACCTCATCGCCTGATTTATATGCTGCCTGCTCGTGGCAGATAGGCGGAGTTAATAGTCCCAATGCCTTGTTGGGCTATCAACCTTCGCGCACCGGTGTGGCACATGCCGGCATTATCCCCTATGAAGCAATTGCCTTGTTTGGATGCCTTAGCCTTGGCAGCAGTGAATACCGTGAGTATATACGAGGCACACTATTGTCAACCCTGCAGGCAGGGCAGTCTTACGAAGTGAGTTTTTATGTTAGCCTTGCTAATGGTGCTAAGTTTGCCGTTAGTGACTTTGGTGTATATTTTTCGCCAACACCCATACAACAAAATTTTGGAACACAGCCCGGGGTATTGCAGGTAGCTCCTCAATTAACTTACACCGGAGGTTTGCTAAGCGATACTGCACAATGGGTAAAGCTGCAATGGAACTATGTAGCCACCGGCAACGAAAATTATTTTGTAATCGGCAATTTTAAAAATGACGCGAATACAAACTGGCAATGCGTAAATCCAAACTCATTCTTTCCTTATTGCTATTATTTTATTGATGATGTGAGTGTGCAGTCGTTAACGAGCGCAGCGCCATTAGCAAACCTGAGTAGCAGCGATACCGTTTTTTGCGAAAAACAAAGTATCGATTTCTTTGATTTAAGCACCAATTCGCCAACAAGCTGGGAATGGACCTTTACCGGTGCGGCACCTGCAAGTTCTACTTTGCAAAATCCAACTGGTATTTATTATCCCGGATATGGAAGTTTTGATGTGCAACTTATTGCATGCAATGGTGCTGGTTGCGATACTGCTACCTTCTCACAATTTATTACGGAGTATCCTAATCCACCGGCACCCATTATCAGCATAAATGGCTCACAATATTGCTCGACACCGGCAGTGAGTTATTCGTGGTACAATACCATCAACCTCACCCAAGTGCTTTCGACTACGCAATGCTTTGCACCTACCGTGCCGGGCAATTACTTTGTTCTTATAAGTGATAGTAATGGTTGCAGCACCCCTTCATCTACCGTAATTTTTTCGAGCCTCGAAAACAATATTACCAAAAACGGAATAGCTGCATGGGTTGCTAACGATAAAATATTGGTAACAAACACGGCAGGAAAAATAAGGATAGAACTATATTCAATTGATGCAAAACTTCTTTATCGCAGCGTAGAAAACGCAGGCAGATTTCAACTGGATAAAATAAATTACCCTGTATTTCTTTTAATAAGTAATGAGCAAGGAATTTTGTACAAACAAATTATGTATTAACCCAAACTTATTGGCTAAGTAAGAAACAAGTGGAATAAAAAATATTTACTCGGTGGCAGTTGACAAGGCTTGCAAATCTTTATCAAACATAAACAAGCCGCTCTTCTCCTTGCCTATTAATCTTAACTTATCAAGCAGGGTGCGCGCCAGATTTTCTTCTTCTATTTGCTCGGCTACATACCATTGCAAAAAATTATGTGTAGCGAAGTCTTTTTCATGAAGACATACATCTACCAGTTTATTTATTTCTGAGGATACATGAATTTCATGCTTTAATACTTGCTCAAATACTTCCTCTATAATTGATGTGGCACATCTTTAATGGCAGGTACTTTTGCTTCGCCTCCACGCTCATTTATAAACTTAAATAACTTAAGCATGTGCAATCGCTCTTCATCGCTATGATGATATAAGAAAGCCGAAGTGCCGTGAAAGCCCTGAATTTCGGCCCACGATGCCATAGCCAAATATACATTGGACGAGTGTCCTTCTAAATGAACCTGCTGATTGAGCAGGGCGCTTAATTTTTTTGATAACATATTTTTTCTTTTTATACTAATTAATAATGAATTTTCTTGTGTTGACTGACTTACTGTTAAAAACTGACAACGTATACATACCTGGTGACAAATGCTGTAAGCTTACTGTTGCTCCTGTGATAATTTTTTGCTCTATCAGTTGCCCCATCGCATTCCACACATAGTATTCGCTCCCTATCATAACAACTGGAAAGTGAACTTGTTTATCAATAAGCACAAATTCGTTCTTTTCGGCATGTTCATTCAAAAATGCACACGGGTCTACATTAACCACAATGCTATCGGTAAAGCTACAACCTGTAAAGGTAGTTACAGCAACATAATACGTACCGCTTTGATTAACGGTAATGGAGGGAATTGTATCGCCCGTGCTCCATAAATAGCTGGTATAGCCGAGGCCTACATTGAGCAGCAGCGATTGAGGAGCGCAGATAGTAGTATCAGGGCCTAACAAGCTTGCTACCTTGGTATAATAAATGTCGCCCTGCCAGGTTAATCCATTGGTAAATGGACCAGCCGCATTAAATGGAGTAAGCGTATTTTGGCCTATGCCGGTGTATAAATTTAAATCGGTGCCGGAAACGGCAAGGGAGTTTGTTGAGAGATTGCTATGCGATTCGATTGTTCCTGTGCCATTGGTCATAATAAAATAAAACGCGGCCCGCTCACCGGCTTCAACACATATATTCATATCATTTGGAAAAGGGGTGGGAGGAATAGGGCAGTTTAATGCTGAATTGGGAGTGAAATTAATGGCTGAATCTACCAATGTCCATGCATTTGGGTTTGTTTCGAATCCGAAAAAAGTTCCTTTTTTATAATAAATATAAATATCGCGGGTTCCGGGATTTTGTGCCAGTAACGAAAGTTTATTGATAATAATATTGGATTGTTTGGCTTCTACATCGAAAAACAAGCCCTTACGTGAAAATGTCCCCACACAAGGAGAACTAAATATAGCATTTTGTGCATAGCAATCAATTGCACTTAATATAAAAAGCCATAAAACGATTATTCGCATGCAATGATTTTTTTAACGTGGCTAAAGTAATCGTTTTTTTGACTTCATTAAAACGACTTTACTTTGAATACAATCCTATTTACAACCTACCTGCAAATTGGTCTATTGTGGCAGCATATTCATCATAGATACTATTGAACTCAAGTTACGCATTACCTAATACCTGAACCTTCTAATTCAATCAATAGATTCCAAAATGCTGGTGAATAACTAACAAAATATCGAGAATATTCATACACGAAATGCTAAAATATGTTGGCTAAAATATTTTTTTCTGTGGTATTATTTATTTTTTTAAATTTGTCAATTGTATCTTAAATTTCACCATTAGATCTTAAAATCTTATGTTTAAAAATCTACATTTCGCATTGGCATGCTTACTAATATCAACATCATCCTTTGCACAATTGAACGTTACCTTTCGATCGCAATTAACCTTTCCGGGAAAAAGTCTGGCAAACATTTGGGGATATACAGACAATCAAAATCGCGAATATGCCTTAGTGGGCACTACAGCAGGCTTGAGCATTGTAAACATAACGAGCCCTGCCACTCCGGCTTTGCTATTTGATATTCCTGCAGCAAACAGCCAATGGCGTGAGGTGCGCACCTATGGCAGCTATGCATATGTAGGCACCGAAGGTGGCGGTGGACTTACTATTGTAAATTTATCTTATCTACCCGACTCAGCACCATACAAAACCTGGACAGGTAATGGAGCAATTACAGGTTTATCGAGGATACATACGGTGCATGTAGATGGCAACTTTATTTATCTAAATGGTTGCCGCAATTCCGGAGGCGGATATTTATTCAATGGTTCATCATTGATTTGCTCACTAACCGATCCATGGAACCCTTCCTTTGTTGGCCATACAAGCACAGGAGCAAGTTCTACCGTTGACTATGTGCACGATGGGCAAGCGCTTGGCAATGTTTATTATGGGGCGCATATCTATGATGGAAAGTTTTCTATTTATGATGTAACCAATAAAGCAGCACCTGTGCTAATAAACAAACAGGCTACACCAAATACCTTTTGCCACAATACCTGGTTGAATGGTGCCCAAACAGTAGTATTTACAACCGATGAAGTAAGTAACTCTGTACTGGCTTCCTATAATGTAAGCAATTCAAACAATATTCAGTTACTTGATAAAGTACAATCGCAAAATCCGGGCTCAGGATCAATAATTCATAATACGTATATACTCAATGAATACGCTGTTAATTCCTACTATCGAGATGGTTTTACCATTGTAGATGTATCGCGTCCGGGCAACTTGGTGCTTACCGGTTGGTACGATACATCGCCTGCTTATGCAGGCAATGGTTTTAATGGCGCATGGGGAGTGTATCCTTATTTTCCATCCGGTAATGTGGTAGTTAGCGATATAGAAAATGGCTTGTTTGTTTTAAAACCAACCTATACCCGTGCATGCCACCTGGAAGGCGCGGTTACTGATCAGCAAACAGGACTTGTAATAGCAGGCGCTACGGTTAGCATTACCGGCCCTGCTACTTTGAATGAAGTAACTAATGCTACCGGAGAATACAAAACAGGCACTGTAACTGCAGGAACGTATACCGTAACCGTTAGCAAAACCGGATATGTCACCAAAGTAACAAGCGGTGTTGTTTTAACCAACGGCAGCCTGACTACGTTAAACATTACTTTACTACAAACGGGTTCTACCTGCACCGATACTTACGAAGCAAACAACTCTTCAAGTCAAGCCAAGACTATACCTGTTAGCACCGACATTTATGCACTGATTGGAGCATCGGGTGATGTTGACTGGTTTCGTTTTAGCACGGTAATACCTAATACCAAACTAAAAGCAACTTTGCAAAATTTGCCTGCCGACTATGATTTAAGATTGTACAGCAACAGTAATAGTTTACTTGCAACATCTCAAAATAGCGGCACCACCAATGAAAGTATCATACGAAACTCAACTACTGCCTCTACTTACAAGCTGCGTGTTAATGGATATAACGGTGCATTTAATGCGAACAGTTGCTATAAACTTCGCGTAGATGTAAGCAGTACCAATTTTGTGAAAACAATGCCACTAAACCAGGAAACGGCTAAATATGGTGACGAAGGCAGTTTGCTCGCATATCCAAATCCTGCCGATAATGATATTGCCTTTTATTTTACAAGCGAAATGCAAACTAATGGTAGCCTTCGGGTGTATGATATGTTAGGGAAAGTAATTAGCCAATCAGAAATTGAAATTAAGGAAGGCGACAACCTTACTCAATTATCGTTACAAGCCATGAATCAGGGAATGTATATTGTTGAAATAAACAATGGAACCACTTCATACAAAACACGAATTGTAAAAAACTAAATAAAGACTTCTTTATTTTCAGGAAAACCGGCAGCGTAAACAAGTGCCGGTTTTTTTTTCAAAGCTATTTAAGATTTAAGCTAAACTTCCGGTTTTTTACTTTGATTTCTAATTTATAATGTTTAATTTTAGACTCAATCACTATGACCATAGTGAAAATTAAAATGAGTTTCTAATCTTAAAAATCAAACAAAGTGAAAAAATTAATTCTAATGGTATGCATATTGGTAATGTGCATACTCGCTAATGCGCAAAAAGCGCAATGGTTTCTCTATACTTCGGGCTGGTGGTGCGATAGAACAAGGTTTACCAATGTCACCTTTGATAATGACTATCATATGTACACCATTCGAAATAAGGATATGTGTTTTAATGATGATACCCTGC
This sequence comes from Bacteroidota bacterium, assembly GCA_016714535.1. NCBI lineage: Bacteria > Pseudomonadati > Bacteroidota > Bacteroidota bacterium. The sequence continues at coordinate 148,234 of JADKDR010000002.1, read as the reverse complement.
CGGCTTCTTACACCTTGATTAAACAGAAAATGGATGGAAGCTATGTAGCTGAAAGGGAAATAAAGTGGACCAAACAAAAAAAGAATATCAAGGCAAAAAAAATATTCCTGGAAGTGGACCATGATCAGCAGGCTTATGTAGGAATAGGCAGCAGGCTTTTTAAGTACGACAGCGGGCTAAAATTGGTGATGCATGCTTCTGAAGTACGCACTGGATATACCGCCATGGAAGTAGGTGGTGAAAAGATTGAATTGTTTTACTCTGATGGTATTATGCGCTTGTATAATAAAAACAGTGGCAATCGCGACCTTACCAAACAGGTTTGCAATTACAGCCCGATAGTTTGTGCGGCAGATAATAAGCGCTTTTTAGCCGGAACACTGAATGGCGTGCTAACCATCACGGTGCTTAACAAATATTATTCTATCACGGATACGTTTACCATACCCACGCCTTTTCCTGTTAACAGTGTTAGTATACTATCTAACAACAACTGGTTAATGCTTGCAGCCAATGATGGCCTGCAAACATATATTGCTAAATGTACCTTTTCGGGAAACGTTTTTTACAATTATACAACGACTGGAAAATTCCGTTTGACTGACCTTGATGTAAATGATTATTTGCTGGTAAATGCGAATAAAAAAGAAATTATTCTGAATGGCACTCACTACAGTCACCCTAATCCGGATGTTTTTATTAATGATGCTACCCTGGTATACAGCAGCACCACGCTTTCATTAAACTCAACTACCTATCCGCTTGCAGCTTGCTTTGGTTTTAAAACCGGGCAGTATGGTTTTTATGATAGCTATCTGTACAACTTTTCTGTATACAATAACCAATTGATAAGCGAAGACTCTATACACCACCCGTATTATGGTTTTGGGTATGCCCAAAATTACTGGGAATACAATGCTGTATATGGAAACAAATCCGGCAACAACAGAGTTGTTGCTACGGCTGATGGATCTAATGGAGCCGATATAGATTCATGGCATGGATTCTTGATCAGTTTATATTATAACAACCTTCCGATACAGCCTCGCTCATCAATATCCAATACCACAACTGAATCTGTTTATTTATTTCAAAATCATCTTAGGTTTAATAGTAATGAAAATATCATTTCGGCTAGTATTTATGATGTAATTGGTGCCGCTAAAATTTACTCAAGCGATATTTCTGTTGACAAAAGTATCGACATTTCAATGCTTGCTGCAGGAATTTACATTGTTCAGTATCAAACTGCATCAGGATACTCGTCCCTAAAATTTGTAATCCCTGCGCGTGAATAAAAATATATTAGGGAGCTTTCTTAAAATTAAAAAGCAGTCATAAGACTGCTTTTTTTCTTTTTATCCCTGCCATAACTCAACTTATTATCTAACATTTGTTTTCTCCATCATTAGAATCTGGGGCTTGATTTATTTGTATTCTAGTTTTACCAGAGGCATATGGTTCTAGTTTACCTCGACAGCAGCCCGGCTTTTAATAGCCTGAAAAATATGCTTGTGTTTATCCTTCAGCAAAGCAATTTTTTTTATCATGTTGCTGTTATCAGATTGCCTTACGAATAGCCAATATTACAAAACATTCAATATTTGCTCTTTCATTTTCTCAAGATCATCTTTCATTCCGATTATCATTTTCTGAATAGCAGCATCGTTGGCTTTTGCACCCATGGTGTTAATCTCACGGCCAATCTCTTGTAAAATAAAACCAAGCTTTTTGCCACTTACATCGGGCGCATGTATGCACTCGCGAAAATAATTGCAATGACTATGAAGGCGCACTCGCTCTTCATTTATATCTATCCGCTCCAGGTAGTAAATCAACTCCTGCTCAAAACGATTGTGATCAATCACAATATTATCGCTGTTGCTTTGTAACTGTTGTAATATACGTTGCCTAATGTTTTCGGCACGCTTGGGCGCATTGGCTGCTACCTGCTCTGCATCACTTTCTATGGTAGTTAGGCATTGCAATAAATCCTGCATGAGTATACTGCCTTCCTTAGCACGGAACTCGTTAAACCTACTTATTGCTTCAGCAGTAAGGCTTTGCAGGGCGGCAAACGTTTCGTCACTTGTATCGGTGCGTTGCATACCTGTAATATTAGGAAGTTGCAAGAAAGCAGGCATGATGTCCTTCATATCAATGCCATTGGCATTGCACAAATCTTTTAGTTGCGCTATATAACCGGAAGCAGCTTTGGTATTAAGTGATACCCCGGTATCCACCATCGACTCATCCATGCTAATGCTTATATCAACACGACCACGCTCAAGAACTTTGGTCAGGTACATGCGAATATCCATTTCGCGGTCGCGAAATGGGGCAGGCAAGCGTAAGTTGATTTCGAGAAATTTACTGTTTAGCGATTTTACTTCCATGGTTACGTTTATTCCATTTACCGCTCCTGAAGCCCGGCCAAATCCGGTCATTGACTTAATCATATGTTATACCTTGTTTCGTTCTTAATGGCGCTACCAACGATTTCATTACGCTTGCAGCAACTAACTAAAGACCCTATTAAAATTTAATTTATCTACGTTTACAAAGTTACAATCATTCCTTGTTTAATAAGATTATTATATTTATAACTTTCATGTTTTTTTGATGTAGCTTAAGTAAGTGCGGAAAATAAAATCTATCGGCTTTCGATTTTTCTCTTGATGGAATGCCTAGTTGCCATTCTAATTCCAATTTTTATAATGTAACAATGGTTGGGTTATTTCTTTTTCATTCAAATCATAACATCATCATTTAATTATAGGATCATAAAAAACACGCTGCATTAAATTGATAAAGAAGCCCAACCGATGCCATGCTAGTAGAAAAACACCTTAGCATACGGTGTATAACCTTGTGCATATTCCATCATGAACTTTACTTTCGTATTTGCTTAAAAAGTGCAAGTCATTATCCTGCCAACCTATTCATTAGTACTGCTTTCAGGAATTAATAAATCGAAATTCCTATTGAACGGGGTATCGAATTAATATAGATTCCTCTTGTGGTCGTTGCCTTTCTTTTTTGCACATTTGCGCCTCCACAAAATCTATTGATATTAATGAAATACAAATTGACAAAATACTGCGCTATTGCAGCAATGGTGATAAGCTTTGCTACCTGCAAAACAGCTAAAGAAAACACACAAACTACCGTGTTGAAAGAAGCATCAGGTGAGCAGTCAAAAAAAATAAATAAACCTTCGGGCAATTACCGCTATACCCCCACCATACTTTCCGACCTTATACACACGCGGCTCGAGGTAAGTTTCGATTGGACAAAAAAATACTTACTGGGCAAGGCCATTATAACATGTAAGCCACATTTTTATCCATCGCAGCAATTGGTGCTGGATGCACGGGGAATGACGATAAACGAAGTAAGCTTGATACAAGGGGCAACAAGAAACAAGCTTTCTTACTTTTATATGGGCGATACTCTTACTATCGATCTTGGCAAAACATATACACGTACCGATACTATCTCGGTTTTTATAGATTACATTTCCAAACCCGATGAACTTAAAAAAGTTGGGGGGAGCTCTGCCATTTCAAGCGACAAGGGATTATATTTTATTAATGCCGATGGAAAAGACAAAACAAAGCCACGGCAGATATGGACGCAGGGCGAAACACAGGCAAGTTCCGTTTGGTTTCCTACCATAGACCGCCCAAATCAAAAAACAACACAAGAGATTTATATAACTATAGATACCGTGTTTACTACGTTGAGTAATGGCGTGTTGCTAAGCAGCAAAAATAACGGTAACGGAACGCGAACCGACTACTGGAAAATGAATCAACCGCATACACCCTATTTATTTATGATGGCCATCAGCGATTTTAAAGTAGTAAAAGAACAATGGCGCAACAAAGAGGTAAGCTACTATGTGGATGCACCCTATGAGCGATATGCCAAAGCTATATTTGGCAACACGCCTGAGATGCTCGAATTTTTTTCGAACCAACTTGGGGTAGAATATCCGTGGGATAAATATGCGCAAGTAGTAGTGCATGATTATGTGAGTGGTGCTATGGAAAACACTACAGCAACATTGCACGGAGCGTTTTTGCATCGTGACTCACGGCAGTTACTTGACAATTCCAACGAAGCTGTTATAGCGCACGAGTTGTTTCATCAGTGGTTTGGCGATTTAGTTACCTGCGAATCGTGGAGCAATACCCCCTTAAACGAATCGTTTGCTACCTATGGCGAATGCCTTTGGGACGAATACAAATACGGACGAGACGAAGCCGACTATGGTGGTGCTGCCGATTTGCGCAGGTATTTAAGTTCGAGTACAGATAAGCAGGTTGACCTCATTCGTTTTTATTATGAGCAACAGGAAGATATGTTCGATAGTCACTCGTACGCCAAAGGCGGACGCATATTACACATGTTGCGCAAGGTACTTGGCGATGAGGCTTTTTTTGAAGGACTAAAAGAGTATTTAACTGCTAATAAATTTAAAGCAGCCGAAGCACATCACCTTCGCCTTGCTATGGAAAAAGTTAGCGGGCGCGACCTTAACTGGTTTTTTAATCAATGGTTTTTTAACAAAGGTCATATGGAGCTCGACATTCAATATACGTATGTCGATAGCTCACAAACACAATATGTGTTTGTGAAACAAACACAGGACTTAAGCACTACACCATTGTATATAATGCCTGTAACGGTAAGTATATATGCTGATGGTAAAGTTACAGAGCAGGTGGTTACCCTTAGCAAAGGAACAGATACCTTCAGCTTTGCTGCCCCCACTAAACCGAACCTTGTAAATTTTGATTCTGAAAAAATGTTGCTGTGCAAAAAAACCGATAATCACACTCCGGATGAATGGGCATATATGTTTTACCATGCACCACTTTTTTTAGACCGAACAGAACCGCTGGATAAATCCGGGAAGAATTACAAAGCAGGTACAGCCCAGGCTAAAATGGTGCTTGACGCTATGAATGACAAGCACTATGCAATTCGCGAAAAAGCAATAAAGCTTAGCACTACCATGGCAAAGAATGAGCAGGCAAAGCCCACCGCTAAGGCAGCGCTTATTAAATTGGCACAACAAGATGCTAAAGCAAGCGTGCGCGAAACAGCCATTGAAATCCTAAGCGAAGCATTTAACGATTCGACTTGCGAGCAAGTGTATCATGATGCTTTACGTGATAGTAGCTATGCGGTTATTAAAGCGGCATTAAATGCTTATGTGAAGCACTTTAAGGAGCGAGGACTAAAAGCCGCATCATACCTCGAAAAGCAGAACAATACAAATATAAATTCAATACTTGCCGGTGTCTATGCTAACGAAGGAGATCCTGCCAAAGCAACCTTTATGTTTAATACAGTAAAAAGTAGCACACAAAACATGACCACACAACTTGCAACCTATGGCAGATATTTAAAGAAAATGGATAATACTGAAATGAAAAAAGGCGTTGCCTTACTGGATGAGAGTGCCCGCAATGGAAGTGCCTTTTCGAAGGTAGTAGCATACAACAATATTAAAGAGTTGCGCGCCCAGTGCAAAACCAATATGGACGAACTTCAAAAACAACTAGACGAAAAGAAACAATCAGGCATAGGTACTTATGTGACAGAGGAACGCAAACGCGATGAATGGCAAAACCTATTTGATTTTCTTGACCGCACCCTGAATGATATAAAAACAAACGAAGCTGACGAAAAAATACGCAGCCGTATGAATTGATGGTCTTAACAAAAAGGGCTACCCAAAAATATGCCTTTTGCTTTGCAAGAAGCAAAAGATAATTGCTACAGTTTTTAAAATATAGCGGTTGCTACCTTGCGGGTAATATCAGGATTGCCCATCGTATAAAAGTGTAGGCATGGAACGTTTGCCTTAATTAATTCTTTGCTCTGTTGTATGGCCCAAGCTATTCCAACCTCTTTTACTTCTATATCATTTTTGCATTTCATTACTTCGTCTATCAGGTCATCGGGCAAATCGATATGAAACGTTTTAGGCAATATAGTCAATTGCTTTTTTGTTGTAAGTATTTTTAAGCCGGGAATGATTGGCACATTAATTCCACTTTCATTACAAGCCTTTACAAAATTGAAAAACTTGTCGTTGTCAAAAAACATTTGTGTAACAATATAATCTGCACCTGCTTCCACTTTTTTCTTTAAATAAGAAACATCCATTTTCAGATTTGGTGCTTCAAAATGTTTTTCAGGATAACCGGCCACACCAATACAAAAATCCGTATTTACAGTATCAAGCAAATCTTCGTCAAGGTACAAACCTTTATTAAGGCTGCTAATCTGTGATACCAGGTTAAGAGCATAATTGTGCCCCTTTTCGTGTGGGATAAAGGTGTTCTCAGTTTTAATAGCATCACCACGCAAAGCAAGTACATTATCTATTCCCAAAAAATTCAGTTCGATCAATGCGTTTTCCGTTTCTTCCTTTGTAAACCCTCCACAAATCAAATGTGGAATTGCATCTGTTTTATATTTATTCAAAATGGCACTGCAAATACTTACGGTACCCGGGCGCTTGCGTATAGAAACTTTTTCAAGATAGCCTCCTTCGCGTTTTTTATAAACATACTCCTCGCGATGATAGGTTACATCAATAAATGGAGGTTTAAATTCCATCAACGGATCGATTGAATCAAAAATGGATTGGATGCTCTTCCCCTTTAACGGAGGTAATATTTCTATCGAAAACAAAGTATTCTTTGCTTTGGCAAGATGTTCGGTGACCTTCATATACAATTATTAAACAGTGGGCAAAAGTAGATAATTTATTGTAAGCTATATGACAACTGAGCATAATGCACATGTTCTCTATTGATTACTGGATTTTTCGGTTTATTTGCAACAAAATTTTTTCTCATGCGCTTTCAATTTATTATCAGAATGTTTTTAAATAAGGCATATCACCTTTCACTAAAGAAAAACATACTTATTGCGTTAGTGTTGTGCCTATTGCAAAGCGCACTGTGGTTTTCGGCATGTGTAGGTCAAAAACCCGAATATAAGATTCGAAATTTTTCGCAATATGTTATGCCTATGGTTGGTACCGGAGGACATGGGCATACATTTCCGGGTGCGGCTTACCCATTTGGCATGGTGCAATTATCACCCGATACACGCCTTGATGGCTGGGATGGCTGCAGCGGTTACCACCATAGTGATAGTTTGATCTATGGCTTTACACATACGCACCTTAGTGGAACAGGCTGTCTTGATTATGGCGATATACTTATTATGCCCTTTAGCCAGAAGTATGAGATACCTAATACTGCTTATGCCAGTTCGTTCAATCACGCCACCGAATTGGCAACTCCCGGCTATTACAGTGTGCAATTAAACAAGCATAACATTAAAGCAGAGCTAACAGTAACACCGCGCACTGGAATGCACCGCTATACCTACGCTATGGACAATAATGGTATCTTGATAGACCTTGCCCATCGCGATGAGGTGCTTGACTCGTGGATTGAACTCGTTAACGATACGGTTATACGTGGATACCGCAATAGCAAATCATGGGCTACCGATCAGCGCATTTATTTTTACTTAATAAGTTCTGAACCATTCGATAAAAGTTTCATTTACCGAAACGATTCTATTATGGACGGAAATCGCCTTGAAGGGAAAAATTTAAAGGCTGCTTTGTATTTTAAAAACAAAAACAACAAACAAGTTTTGTTTAAAGTTGGTATTTCAGGTGTAAGTTGCAATGGGGCTTTGCTTAATTTAAAAACTGAAAACCCGCTTTGGAATTTTGACAAAATAAAAGAACAGGCCGCACTAGCCTGGAACACTGAACTGAGTAAAATTGAAATTGAAGCAGACCAACAGGTGATGAATAACTTTTATACAGCGTTTTATCATTGCATGATACATCCAAATTTAAACAACGATGTTGATGGAAGCTATCGTGGACGCGACATGAATGTATATGCCGACAAGCAGCATAATCTATATACCGTTTTTAGCTTGTGGGATACTTACAGGGCCTTACACCCATTGCTTACGTTGATTGACAAAAAAAGAACAGGCGACTTTATCAATACCTTTTTGCATCAGTATGAAGAAGGCAAACTATTGCCTGTATGGGAACTGTCGAGCAACGAAACCTTTTGTATGATTGGCTTTCATTCGGTGCCGGTAATTGTGGATGCGTATTTTAAAGATGTAACAAGTTTTGATATAAACAAAGCATTAGCGGCAGCCAAACAAAGTGCTGACACTACCCTGTATGGCCGCTATTTTTTTAATAGCAATTTGTACTTAAGCAATGCTATTGAGCACGAAAGTGTAAGCAAAACCCTTGAATATAGTTACGATAACTGGTGCATTGCACAACTTGCCAAGCGCATGCACAGCATGCGCGACACACCTATATATACCAAGCGCTCGCTAAGCTATCGTAATTTGTTTGACTATAAAACAAAGTTTATTCGCGGGCGCGATAATGGTTCATGGCATACCCCATTTATTCCTTCGGAAGTAAATAATTATTATACCGAAGCCAATGCATGGCAATACCACTTTTATGTACCACATGATATTACGAATTTCATGAAAATGCATGGAGGTGTGGGAGCATTTGCAGCTAAACTTGATAGTTTATTTACAGCACCTATGGCATTAAAAGGTCGTCAACAAGCTGATATTACAGGCCTCATAGGGCAGTATGCGCATGGCAACGAGCCCAGTCATCACATGGCATACCTGTTTAATTATGTTGGACAATCTTACAAAACACAATATTATACAAACCGCATTTGTAAAGAGATGTATAACCCACAGCCTGACGGCTTATGCGGTAACGAAGACTGCGGGCAAATGAGTGCCTGGTATGTATGGAGCGCCTTGGGTATGTATCCTGTTTGCCCCGGCAGTAATCAATATGTGTTTGGTTCTCCTTTGGTAAATAAGGCTGTTATAAATCTTGAAAACGGTGAGCAGATAGAAATAAATACCAAAGGCGATGCTTCGCCTTACTGGAACAAAGTTACCCTAAACAAGAAAATATACGGCAGTAGTTACATTACGTACGAAGATGTGAAAAACGGCTGCCAACTTACCTTTAATCGCTGCGACTCTATGGATGCTACCAAGCCGGTATGGAACCGACCATTCAGCGAAACAAATGACTCAACGTTTATTGAAGTGCCAATTTTTGAAGTAGCATCACGTACCTTTACTGATAGCATGCTGGTTACTATATCGCATCCACAAAAAGATATTGAATTATACTACATGACCACCGAACGTCCCGGCATGCGCATGGCGCGTAAGTACACCAAGCCATTTTATATTGATACAACTTGCGAGGTTAATGCTTTTGCCAAGTCAACTAAAGGCCCTTTTAGCGCAGCCATCAAAGGTGAATTTAATGAGTTGCATAAAAATCGAAAAATAAAAATAATGAGTGAGTACGATAGTCAATATACCAGCGGTGGAGATATGGCATTAATTGATGGCATACATGGAGACAAGGAATTTAGAAAAGGTAACTGGCAAGGATATTTTGGGAAAAAATTTGAAGCAATACTCGACCTCGGCAAGGTTGATACAATACACAGCGTAAGTGCTACCTTTTTACATGATCAAAGCCCCTGGATAATGGCACCTAAAATAGTTGCGTATGAAGTATCGCAAGATGGTAGTAACTTTACCCTGCTTGAGGAAATTCAAAATCAATTGCCAGATACTATAAGTGTACCAACGGTAGTAAAATTTCAAACTACGGGTAACCCTATTTTTGGAAGATTTATTAAAGTGAATGCCCCCAATTTTGGAAAACTACCATCCTGGCATCTGAGTAAAGGCGAAAATTCGTGGCTTTTTATTGACGAAATTGAAATAAAATAAATAAAATTGGGTGAAATTTGTTACTTAGGTACCTCTCTGTAATTTTTTGCATCATTCTTGTGATTAGTTGCCTCTTACTTTTAAATTTTTTTATTAGATGAGATTATTCACACTTTTATTTTTATTTGTATTTACATTATTTGCAATCCAAGCGGGGGCACAAGCACCAACGGTATTAGATAAAAAGGTTCGCCAAAATCAGCGGGCAGGCGACTTGCAAGCCACACCAAAACAAGAAGCAGATCCTTTATTGAAAAACCTGAAGGGGCCTAATAATGAATTAGTTTACCAAGGCCCCAAAGGAGTCCTATATTACTTCCATACCGATGGCAAACGAGTGTACTTAGCCGATGCCAATAATGGAATTACAGGAAGTAATGGCGAAAAAATATTAACCGGTCCTAAAGGCGGAAAATATTATATAGGACCAGATGGAAAAAATGTGTATTTAAATACACGTATTAACAAGAAAACAAGAGTTGATTCCAAATCAAAAAATCTGGCAAAGTAAATTTATCGAAAAGCTATACAAGGGGGCGGGGGGGGGGGGGGGGGGCGGGGGGGGGGGGGGGGGGCGGGGGGGGACGGGCGGGGCCCCCCCGGGGGCCCCCCCCCCGCGGCCCGGGGCCCCGGCGCCCTCCCCCCCCCCCCCCCCGCCCCCCCCCGGCCCCCCCCCGCGCCCCCGCGGCCCCCGCGGGGGCGGCCCGGGCCGGGGGGGGGGGGGGGGGCGCCGGCCCTGGACGCCCCCCCCGGGGGGCGGCGCGCCGGCCGGCCGCCCCCCCCCCCCCCCCGGCCCGCCCCCCCGGGGCCGCCCCCGGGCCGCCGGGGGGCCGCCCCCCGGGGGGGGCCGGCGGGGGGGCCCGGCCGCCCCCCCCCCCCCCCCCCCGGGCGCGCGGGCCGGGGGGGCCCCGCGCGTCCTCCGGCCCGGGCCCGGGCCCTCCCCCCTCCGCCCCCCGGCGCCGCGCGGGGGGCGCGCGGGGGGGGGCGGCGCCCCTCCCGGGGCCCGCCCGGCGGCCGGCGCCCCCCCCGGGGCCGCCCCCCCCGCCCGGCCCCCCCCCCCCCCCCCCCCCCCCCGGGGCCCTGGGCCCCGGGGGCGCCGCCGGCGGCCGGGGCCCCCCCCGCGGGCGGAGGGGGGGGCGCGCCGCCCCGGCCCCCCCCCCCCGCCCCCCCCCGCGCCCCCCCCCCCCCCGGGCCTTCCCCCCCCCCTTCCCCCCCCCCGCGGGGCGCCCCCCCGCGCCCCCCCCCTCCCCCCCGCCCCCCCCCCCCCCCCCACGGGCCGGGGGCCCGGCGCCCCCCTGGCCGCGTCCCCCCCCCCCCCCCCCCCCCCCCGCCCGGCCCCCCCCCCCGGCCCCTCCCCCCCGCCCCCCGCCGGCCCCGCCCCCCCCGGCCCCCCCCCCCCCCCCCCCCCCGCCCCCCGCCCTCCCGCCCCCCCCCCCCCCCCCCCCCCCCCCCGGAACCCCCGGGCCCCTTCCCCCCCCCCCCCCCCCCCCCGCCGGGGGCGCCCAGCCGGGCGCGGGGGCCCCCCCCCCCCGCGCCCCCCCCCCCCCCCCCCCCCCAGGGCGCCCCCCCCCCCCCCCCCCCCGCGAATAAACATTACTGGGAAATTATAAAAGCGGGAGGCAATGCCTCCCGCTTTTATTTTATTCAAATGCGCCTATGCAACACAAACAATTTAGTACAATTTAGATTTAAATAACAATCAAAGACTAATTGAAAGGCAATAATAATACAAATTAATTCTTAATAAATTTACCATAAAAAGAAGTACCATCTTGCATTGTAACGGTGTATGTATATATTGCAGGCGGCAAGTTGCCGATAAAAATATTGCAAGGCCCGGCACTGCAATTACTGGTTAGTACTGTTGCTCCTTGTATGTTATGTATTATAAGCTTGTACGGTTTTTTGGAATCAAACATTACATTAAGTATATCCGTTGCCGGATTGGGATATAATAATGGCGGTGCACTTGCCTCAGCTGTATGCCAACCGGCACCCGATAATGCATAAGGCGATATGATCATTTTTATCAACCACAATTCGTTTTTATTTAGTGTAGTGTCATGCTTATGAGTAGTTTTTTCAAAAGACGAATCTGATGAACTCGCTGTTACCCAATAGAATGTACTATCGTCATAGCGAGTAAGCGAGTTTGTCCAACATCCATCTGATCTGTTTCCTCCAAAAATAGTGTCAAAATATTGAAGTGGGTTATTTTTATTAATTAGCAATAGCCACAAATTAGGCCTTGAGATTGTACAATTAGTATCATAGGCGTGCACTGTAGAAGAAATTTCATTTCCTGCAGACGAGTTTGTTTGTCCATAGGCCAAAAGCAATGTATCGTTATAATCTATAACTCCTGCAAGATAATCTCTGCAATCGTTACCATAGAGTTTTGTCCATATAATATTGCCAAGCCAGTCTGTTTTATATACCATACCATCAACTCCTCCCCTTGAAATTTCATGGCAGTTTTGATTCGTATCAACTACTCCAAAATGCAGAGCATAGTAAAAATTATCTGTTTTATTATCGTAAATTACTCCACCATAACCTCCACCAAGGCCACCAACAAACATGTTACCCCAACTAGCAAAAATAGTTGTATCACTTTCTAATACTAATGCTCCAAATTGCCCAGGACTATTTGTCCATGCCCCACCTACTGCAATCCTAAAATGAATTGCATATAAATTAAATGGTAAATAACTTAATGCGTATGGTATTGTTAAGGTAGGATGTATTCGATATTCATTAATAAGGTTTCCATTTTTATCAAGTATTACAAACCAAGGTGCATCGCTTTGTGCGCTGTCGCTTACATCACCTGATGGAAAAGGCGTTGCCGAATTACCCAATACAAGATAGGTGCTATCGGATGTTTCATATATACGATTGGGTACATCTTCGTAAGCAGAACCTAATGTTATATCCCACAATTTATTACCATTAATATCTGTTTTAACTATCCAGTAATCGTTATCGCCTTTATTGTTTTGGCTTTTATCATACCCACTATCACTAATTGACATAAATAAGCTTAGCAAACAAGAGTCAGAAGTTAATATTGCATACTGCAGTCGATCAGCCTTATCCCCACCAATTATCCATTGCTTCACACTACTGAATGCTGTATCCATTTCTAGATACCAGGCATCGCCATCGCCATAACCCCATATCATTTTATCATATAGTGTATCTTGATTTGCATAGGTAGTTAAACACAGGTTGCCATTTGGCAACCTGTGTATTTGATCGTAGCTAAACATACCAATACCACTTCCCTCGGCTCCAATGTTTCTTTGTTTGGTTATTTGAAACCATTGTGCTGCTCCAGTTTGCCAAAATAAGATTAATCCTATTATGCTAACTATAGTTTTCATTGCTTGATAAATTTGGTGGATAATAATACGCCACTTTCAAATTTACCATTTAGCATATATAATCCGGGCGTTAGTTTAGTAATTATAGATTCTAACTCCCTTGTTTGCATGTAGGTAAATGTATTAATTACAGCCCCTTGAATATTGTATAACGTTAAATGCTCTACCCCATCACTCAAGTTAATATTACATCTATCAAGTATTAAGGTTGGCTCTATACTAATATTTGCTGAACTTTCATTACTTTCCATTTTCAAATTTGGTGCTTGAAAACCTACATCCTTGTATTTAATAGTGCCATTAATGCCATCAAAATACATGTAGGTAATATTGGTATTTATACCCTTGCTTGATACACTCAGTGCATTTTGGAAAGCAGAAGGTGTGGTTGGAACACCAAGATAATTAAGTTGATACCCAAATGCATTTATTCCCATGCAGGTTGGTTGGTCAACCCACCCAAGAGAATATGATGGGAAATAACAAGCTTGTAATGGAGAAGCATAAATAACAATTGGCAAACTACTCACATTAGGAAAATTGTACATAGGCGGAGCATATTCAATATTCCAGCCAATTATTATATTGGTGTTTTTCCTATTGTAGGTAACTACAGGCATATAGTTGTACTGAGTTTGGGTATTAACATCTTGTATTTGTGTTGGTAACGCTGTAGCATGAATTACTTGACTTCCATCCGTATAGCAATTGGACTGAATTTGATAATCGCCCAATGTGCCAGTTAATCCATTATCGAGTACACAACTCACCCCAATAATATTACTATACCCTGTGGTGTTTTCCAAAGCTTCAAACACAGCAGTATATTCATTTTGGTCAGCGTTATTACCTGTACCGCCTTGGTTGCTTGCTATGCGCGGTAAGCTGTAACTCCATGTCCCGGCAAGATTATCTACCTCAACAGCTTCTGTTTGATAAAACTGCCCACTTTCTAATGGAGAGCCAGGTGCTGCGCCACTAAATGTGGTAAGTGTAGGCACATTTATAGTATTGGGAGCGGTATAAATGCTTGCAAATCTTACCAAGTGTAATACAATTGAACCCGTATTGCTTACATAGGTATAGTTGAGGGTTGTATTTGCATTAAAATTATTGTTTCGACCAAACACAGAAACATCAGGTTGCGTGGCTGATTGGAACGAACCAAATGTTGGAAAATCAGATATAGCCGTGGCAAATGTAATTGTGCTTGGCCCTGCATTAAATACTCCTCCTATGCTTTTAATTACGCCATTACTTTCCCACACTATTGCTAATTGACCCCAATTATTACAGTCAATTTTAATTGTTGAACTTGAATTTGAAGATGTAATTAGGTTAACAGCATTGGCATAGACAGGATTGCCTGTAATATCATTAATACCTAAGCCTGTGCAAATACCAAAATAAGTTTTTTGGTATAATTTAATTCCTGCATTTCCATTTAGGTTATACACTACAACATAAATGGGGTTTGCACTACCTGCATTATTATTACATATTGCCACATCCGGATCGGTAGCCCCAACAGGCAATGCAATCATTGCAGTAAGATTAATAGCACTACCTGCGCAGTTTTCAACATATATTTGCAAAGAAGCATTTGGCCCATCCCAAACGAATGCTGAATTAATTTCACCAGCGGGAGCATTGCGTACATCGCATCCCGTATTAACAACATTATTAATTGATGGAATGGTTGTTTCAGCTGCGATTGCATTTCTGTAAACTTGTGCCTTTATATTTAGATTTGTCAAAACAATTAACAGTGTTGAAATCGAAAATATTTTAATTTTTATATTCATAATAATTGATTTTAGATTTTTTTTAATTCTTGTAACCAAACACTTCTAAGGAAGTTAGCTAATCAATTATTTGAATTTAGGGTGGATGTAAAATTTTTAATAATAACTCATGTGTACCTATTTTAAGGGGAAATTTATTTTTATGATATGCAATAAAATGGAGACCGGTACAAGCTATAAGATGCAAGATGCAAGATGCAAGATGCAAGATGCAAGATGTTAGAAATTTTTGCTATGTAATTTACATACATTTCCACAATAGAAGAAAATTGTATAAGAAGAAAATTGTATAGCAAATGTAATTATACAATTTGAGATACGCAAGTAATATTTTAAAATAACTTCTGCCAAAAATTAAAATTGAAACTAGGGGTATTCTTTAAATATCGGAAAGGTTTTTTTAATTAAGCAATTTTACTCAAGCAAGTTTTTCTGTCGATAAAAAATCAACTCACACCATAAAACTCTCCTTTTGCATCCCCAACCATTCTAAGGCTGATTTATGCAACAACCATTCTTTGGTAGCATGTGCAAGGTTCATTTCTTCAATTAATTTTCCCGGTACATCTTCACCAAGAGGAAAAGGATAGTCGCTTCCAAGTGCGATTTTGTTTTCGGGGAATAAATTGAGCAGATATTGCAGCATCATTGGATCATGCACCAAGCTATCCAAATAGAACTTGCCTAAGTAATTGCGCGGGTTAATATCATTGTCAATAGCAACCAAATCGGGACGGCAATGGTAGCCATGCTCTATACGGCCAATGGTAGCAGGAAAAGAGCCTCCGCCATGAGCAAAGGCCACTTTTAGGTTTGGAAATTTTTCAAACACTCCTCCAAAAATCATAGAACAGATAGCCAGAGAAGTTTCGGCCGGCATACCCACTAGCCAAGGGAGCCAATAACGCTGCATTTTTTCTTGCCCCATCATTTCCCAGGGATGTACAAAAATACTGGCTCCTAATTTTTCTGCTTCTTCATAAAAAGGAAATAGTTCGGGTGCATTCAGATTCCAATCATTCACGTGCGATCCTATTTGCACTCCTCGCATGCCCATTTGCATACAACGATGCAACTCTTTTATAGCAAGTTCAGGATCTTGTAAGGGAATAGTTCCAAGTCCTACAAAACGTGTAGGGTTACCGTTACAAATTTCTGCAATGTGGTCGTTTAAGAAACAAGCCACTTCGAGACAATGCTTTGCCTGTGCCCAATAACTAAACATAACCGGTATGGTAGAAAGTACCTGCACGTGCACTCCATGTGCATCGCATTCATGCATGCGTGTTTCGGGGCTCCAGCAATTGTCCTGTCTCTCGCGAAAAAATTTATCGCCAATCATCATGCGTGCGCAGCAAGGCTTATGATGTTCCAAATGTACAAAGCCTCCATAGCAAAATTTTTTGGCATAGTCGGGTACATGCTCAGGTATGATGTGTGTATGTATATCTATTTTAAGCATATAGCTTTGCAAAGATTATGCTTTAAATAAATCTTGAATCCACTTCCATTACATGCCCACACTGATGACATGTGCGCATTTTATCATTTGAGTAATACTCTTTGAAACGGGGGAAAAAGTCCTTTTCTATATTATCCAGATGAAAACGATATTGATGCAATGGAGCATTGCACTTTTCGCAGTACCACTCAAGGCCATCTGTATCTGCAACTTTGCGCTTACATTCTATTACTAAGCCGATGGTACCTGCGGGGCGAGAAGGGCTGTGCGGCACCCGGGCCGGCAGCAAAAACATTTCTCCCTCTTTTATGGTGATTGGCACAGCTGTGCCATCCTCCTGTATGGTAACGGTTATATCTCCTTCAAGTTGATAAAACAACTCTTCGGTTTCGTTATAATGAAAATCTTTGCGGGCATTGGGACCGGCTACTATCATCACTATGTAGTCTCCAGCATCATGATATAAATTGCGATTGCCTACAGGAGGTTTTAATTCGTGACGATGCTCATCAATCCATTTTTGCAAATTAAAAGGTGCTGCTATTGCCATATTATTAAAGGTTTAAATGATTGGTAAAGAAAATGTTTTTTTACTGTGCCTGCAACGGAATAATTCCAAAGAGATTAAGGCATTTTAGTACTTTGCCTCATGAGCAATTTCCATTTTCGTTTTTCGTATATCCACGTTTGTGCTACCCATAATTGGAGCGAAATTTCCTTTCCTTCAAGTACCACATTGTATGCTGCTTTATAGCGTGCAAGGCATTGCTTACCTGTGTATCTTGTTTGCACAGGCTCTTCCTCAATTTTGAGATAACTGAGCTTGCCATTTTGCAGGTTACTTTTTAGTTCTTGTTTCGTCTCTTCCCATCCGTTGCTATGTCCATAGCACAGGCTATCATGCAAAAGCACATTGAGGTTTTCTATATCTTTAGTAATTAGGGCTATATGCAGGTCATGAACACGTGTAGCTACCTCCCTTGGTTGGGCTATTAATTTGCAGGGTGTTAAAACGTATACCCCTACTGTTACAAACACATGAAGCATTCCACACTTTAGCATCATTCTATTTCGAATAACGTTTTTTGCTTTTTTGTTCATTTTAGGTTATAAGTAAATTTTTCTCAACCCTTCAACTACCAGTGCAACTGCCGGACATATCATCGTATTTTGAAACGTTATTTCCAGTTTATTATGCATTTTGCTTTGATTGGTGTGTGGAAATTCGCGACAGGCGTTGGGACGGTCGTTATAAATACAACAATAATTATCCTCTTTTAACATGGGACAGGGCATGCGTTTGAATACATAGTCACCATCTTCATCTGTACGTACATAGGTAGTTGTAAATTCTGCTGGGCGCAGCTTCATGCCTTTTGCCATTCTATCTATGTCTTTGCCAAGCAAACGAGGGCCGGCAATTGCACAGCAATTGCCGCATTGCAGGCAATCAATTTGTTGAAAAACTTCATCGTGCAATTTAGAACATTGGCTATCAAGGTTCGCAGGCTTAAGCTTTTTTAGCTTATCAAGAAACTTTCGGTTGAGTGCTTTGTCTTTACGCGCTTTGTTAACCAGGACTGTATACCTTTCATTAAAAATCATGCCCAACACAAATTGTCAACCTAGTCAAAATGCTTTTCTTCTACCTGTACTATTTCCTTTGTTGTATCATCGTATAAATAGGCTACAACAATGCAATTTTTGGACACTGCATCTGCTTTAATTGTAAGCGAATATGGCTTTATGATACTGTCGTTAGCAGCAGCGTTATTAAAAACTGTTTCGCCATATGTTCCGGCAAATGCTCCCCTGAGCGCGTGCATGTGTACATAATTGGGGTCCAAAACGCTGCCATTTAGTTGTGGCTTAATAAGGCTATCTTCTAAATAAAAAGTAGCAAGTTTAAATGTCCCTGTTAATGCAGTTAATGCTTTCGTAGTAATGGTAGTTGAAATTACTCTGGTCACATCATTATAAGCATTTGCGATATTAATAGTGGCTACGGCAGGCAATTTTAAGAGCGAATCGGTGCGTGATGCCCATTCGCCATGACCAACTACGGAAGTTGCAAGCCCAAAGGTTGAACGATTAACCATTCCATTTGGATATGCCTGCACACCAAAATCGGTTGCAAGTTGCTCGCCTTCAGGTGTGCGGAAGTCGTAAGGAAAAGGGCCTCCCGGCACTGCAAAAAATCCTGAATGAATGGCCATCACTACAACCTTACCAGGATACAAATTTTTTTGAATATTTTTTGCTGTGTTTGCAGCATCCGGACAATTCTTACAGGCGGCACCTGTAAAGTCCTCAATCAATACCTTACGAATGTAGGTTTGCGGATTTGGGCCACCTCCACCAGTTGGAGTTTCTGTAAACGGCTGATCAATTTTATCGCAACCACTTAATGCAATTGCCAGTACTATCCATGCTATGTGTTTCATTTTTTGTATTTTTTAAAATTACTTTCTAGAATGTTGTTGAAACCGATAACGAAAATCCATTGGAAGCAGGAACTTGTCTGCAAACCCCACCTACACATAATAAACCAGCTCGTTGTTTTCCATATCCTATCGCTATTCGGTTCGTATTTTTTACATAGGTAAGCAATATATTTGGATAAAAAAAGCGTTTGCTCTTATCATAGTTGCCATAATTATACTCGGTAAAGGCGCTAACTATCCATTGAGGAGCGTAACTATACTCAAGTAATGCCATACCCCAGCTACCAAAGTCCTGCTTGGTATAAAGATGCTGTAGTTCAGTACGAATACTTTGCTTATTATTTATTTTATAAGTTAGATCTACAACTCCTGAGTGTGAGTAAATAATTCCATAGATGTTTTTTCCTTCCAGCACATCCTTATTGTACTCAATGTAAACGTAATTAAGTGTCATCTTAATCCTAGGCGAAAGCTTTTTGGTTAATTCAACATTGACATCACTGTAAAAATGTTGCTTTCCAATTCCCAAAAAATCGCTGTTATATCCAAATCCATTTGTATCGGGAGATTGCTCAATATTATTTACATACGAAGAATTTACTGCTAAATATGTCCCATACTTGCCTCCAAACAATGACTTGGGCTTGAAGGTGTAAAATAGCTCGAGCATGCCTCCCATTTCGCCCATAGTTTGCGTTGCATAAGGATACAGGGTTACAAGGCGATAGGTGTATTGACGTGATATAGTTGGTAAAAAATTGATAAGCAACGTTTGAATTGTTTCGCTACGATCGCTACGATAGTCCATATTATCTACTCGCTTAAGCGATAAATTTACACCAAGTCCCTTAGTGCTATATCCTAGTACGGTATACAAAGCATCGCCTTGCTTATAAATAAAATTGTTTACTACCGAAGGGTCATTTATTTTATGAGCATACTCTGCATTAAACGTAAAGTCTTTAAAGCCAAAGTTGACACGCCCGGCATAGGTGCCTACATTTTCCGGTAGTTTGTAAACAGGGTCAGCGTCCTTCTGAAACTTGCTTACAAAACTTCCGCCTATGGTAAATTGCAATTGTTTGTCATTTAGCTTTGGAAAAATCTCGTTGAAGTCAACCTCTCCATCAGCCCCTCTAACAATACCCGGCCCATAGTCGAAGTAAGCACGCTGTTTTCCAATAAATGCTTTGGCAGTTACTCCGGTCGCAATCTTATACTTGAGGCGCAAGCCATCCAAGGCATTGTCATACCCCAATCCTCGCTCTTCGTAAGCACGCAACACAAGTCCATTGCCAAACTGCTCATAAAAACTTCCTAGTGTAACTTCAAGGTCATCGGTTGTATAATTAGCATAGCGATACATAATTCCATTTCCTTTAAATCTTGGATTAAACCCCTGCAGTACATTCAAGTAAGACTCATACCGGAGGCCACAGCTAAAATTTCCGTTAATGTAATTGATGTTGGCAAAACCATTGTTCAATAATTTTTCGGCAACAACAGGCGCCCCAATTGCAGTATCAACATAATAATATTGAGCATCGGTTTGAAAATTGCCATGTATACCAGAAGGTAGATTAAGTTGTGCATTTGTAAGAGTTGCAACGAAAGTCATCAACGCACAAATTCGCATTGTAAAAAAAGGATTCATAAATTTTACGAGTTTTTTTTGCTATGCGAATGTACTTTAATAATCTATTGTCGATGAAATTAATGCAAAAAAAAGAGCACCAGTGGCGCTCTATAAGAAGGTTATTTCTGTTCTGCTGTTTTCTTCCATTTAATGGTACAGCCTACTGCTTTGGTGAAATTGGTTGTTACTTTAGATCCCGCAAGTAGCTCGTCAACGGCTTCTGCTACATAATGCTTTGTTGCAGCTTCCGGATTGTCTGTATTGTCATCTATTGCTCCTATGTACTCAACCTTTAAGGCTATATCGCTTTTGCTTAGTATAAAAACATGTGGCGTGCGGGTAGCGCCAAATCTTTTAGCAACTTCCTGCGTTTCATCAAAAACATAGGGAAAATTAAAACCAACCTCAGCTGCATGTTCTTGCATTTTTTCAAAACTATCATCAGGAACTATGGCAGGATCATTACTATTAATAGCAATAACCGGATAGCCTTGCGAAGCATACTTTTCGTTGAGGGCAATAATTCTTTTTTCGTACGCAATGGAGAATGGACAGTGGTTGCACGTAAAAATGACAATGTAGCCTTTAGCATCAGGTATTGACGCAAATGCAAAGTTTGATCCATCGATATTTGCTAATTTAAAGTCGGTGACGTTGTCACCAACTTTGTAACCGGTGCCTGCAGTTTGCGACAACGAGGGAAATACGCCTATGCATACTGCCATGGTTAACAGGAGAAATGTTTTTTTTATCATTTGTTTAATTTTTTACTTCTGCGTGTTGCAGACTTGTTCAACTTCTTTTTTTAATTCGTCAAAGGTAAATTCTTTTTCATAAAATTTACGAATGCCCTTTTTACCATTTATAATTAAAGATGCCGGAATTGCCCCGCTCCATGTGGAATCAACTTTATCAATCCAACTGTTGTAATCGGGCTCGTCAAGCAGCATCACCAAAGGTGCGATATGCTTGTTTTTTACAAATGGCAAAAGCCGCTCTTCGTATTGTCTTTTAAAATCCAGACTTACCAAAATCACTTTTACATTTTTATTTTTATACGCATGGTCCAAAGCAACAAAAGCAGGAAGCTCTGCCACACATGGCTTGCACCAGGTTGCCCAAAAGTTGATAACATAAGTGGTATCGGCAGTTGATTGCAAAATAGAATTAAGGGAATGAAACTTAATAATAGGAACTGATTGAGACTGTGCCTTGATACATGCCAAAATGAAGCTGCTCAAAACCATCATGGTTATTAAATATTCTTTCAAAGAAAAAATGCGCATTTCACAAAAAAACAAAATATAATAGTTGAAAGTATGAATTCGAAAATTATTTACATCAAAAAAAATTACAAGTTTAAAAATAACTATTTTCGCACCCACTATGAATGCTGAAGAATTAAAAAATATTGTTGGGCGTAAGGATGCGTTAAGGAGGCATCTTTGACATCGAAAGTAAAATAGCTTTTATTACAGAGCAAGAAAAACTTACGCATGCCGATGGATTTTGGGATGACCCAAAATCTGCCGAAAAAATCCTGAAAGGAATTTCGCAAACCAAATTGTGGACTGAAAGTTTTAAAAAAACTGAAGCATCGGTAGATGACCTATGCGTGCTTAACGACTTTTATAATGAAGGGGGCGCCACTGAAGAAGAAGTGGAAAAACACTATCGCGAGTCAATGGTATTGGTGGAAGATCTCGAATTTAAAAACATGCTTAGTGCCGAAGAAGATATTTGCGGTGCCATTTTAGAAATTAATTCAGGTGCCGGTGGAACCGAAAGTCAGGACTGGGCCGAAATGTTGATGCGCATGTACATCAGGTGGGGTGAGCGAAATGGCTATAAAGTAACCGAGGTTGATAAGCAATGGGGCGATGGTGCCGGTATAAAAAGTGCTGTGCTCGAATTTGAAGGTAATTATGCTTACGGTTATTTAAAAAGCGAAAATGGAGTACACCGCCTGGTTCGTATTTCCCCGTTTGATTCGAATGCCAAGCGTCACACTTCGTTTGCTTCCGTCTATGCCTATCCCATTATTGATGATCATATCAATATTGAAATAAAAGACAGTGACATCGAAATGCAATTTGCCCGAAGCGGAGGAGCCGGGGGTCAAAATGTAAATAAAGTAGAAACTAAAGTACAGATAAAGCATTTGCCTTCGGGTATTGTTGTGGTGTGCCAGGTAGAGCGCTCACAAAGTGCCAATCGCGAGCGTGCTATGAAAATGCTAAAAAGCCAACTATATGAGCTTGAATTGCGCAAAAAGAATGAAGCGCGCGCAAATACTGAAGCAACTAAAAAGCGTGTAGAATGGGGAAGCCAAATACGCAGTTATGTTTTTCATCCTTACAAAATGGTAAAAGACTTGCGCACAGGCACAGAAACAAGCAATGTGCAGGCAGTAATGGATGGCGACATTAATGAATTTATCAAAGCCTATTTGATGGAATTTTAATTGGGCTGTCTATTCAATATAGTAATATTCACTTCTATCAAAAATGGTAATTGATACCTAATTGCAATCCTGCACTCCACGGTTTTTCAACTACATGATAACTTACAGCTGTAGCCTCTTTAGTTACAGGGTCAATATTATTCTTAAATGTTTTGGCATACCATCGGGCCGGCAAATATCTGCCAGCTAAATCAACTGTTAGAAACAACCTTTTGTTTAAATACTTTAGCAGACCAACACCACCGTGCACACCTGCGTGATAGATGGTAAGGGGATTAACATATACCGTGTTAGTTTCAAGATTAGTATCAGCAAATACTCTTGCACGATAATCATATTGCCTTAGGTTAGTTGCAAATGCGGGACCTATGAATACATAAAACAATGGCTTCTTACGGTTGTATTGCGAGTAGTCGGTATAACAGGTTCCTTTTTTATTTTTGTCGTAAGGCCGGTTGAGCATGTAATGAAAGGTAAGCGGCACTTCTATAAACGGATAATTTGTTTTTGTGCCGGTGGCGGGAATCGCAATATGCCCCGGAAGTATGGCGGCAGTGCTTACAAGGTTTCGCGTTCTTATTGGTTTGTTTGAATAGTAAACTCCTAACCGCGCAAACCATCGCTTACTAAGATCGTATTGAAAATGCAATCCCCCGCTATACGAAAATCCAGCAAATTCATTTGCTTTAAGCAAATTGCGAAGTACCTTATTTTGTGCTTCATTATCTGCCACACCGTAAGCATCAAAGCTTTCTTTTCGCTCTGCTTTAAAAAAACGTCCTTGCCAGTCGGCACTTCCCATAAGTCCAACCGACCAGCGGCTTGGGCGGCCCACATTAACATCGCCCATTTTTTTTTGGGCAAATACTGCCTGGCCTATAACCACGCTTAGGCAACTAATCCATAATTTATTTCGTGTCATGATGATGCAAAATTAGTTTCGTTTTAATATAATCGAATATAGGGTAACCCTATTTACGCACATTATCATATTGAAAATTGAATGAAAAACCGGAATCAACTTTTATTGCCTGACTATGTGCCCTCATGACTGCAAGTGCGTGGTGTGATCTTTAACAGAATCAAAGATTTTTGTATGCCAAAACATATTTGTATGAAACCAGCCTCGCTCCACATATCCATTTATACTTGCCGTGTTCAGAAAAAACTAGCATAAAAATTCAAAATCAAAAATCTTAAAAAGGCACCTAATTAATTTTTACCTTGTAGCCCCAAATAGCAAGAGAATGCAAAAGAAAATTTTAATTCTATTTATTTTTATTGGCCAATTAGTTCATGCGCAAGTAAGTGATGACTTTAGCGATGGAAACTTTACTTCAAATCCTACCTGGCTTGGCGATGATAGTTTATACACTGTTACCAACCAGATGCTGCAAAGCAATTGTCAAACCACCAACAAGTCCTTTTATCTTGCTACCACTTCGGCAACATCAAGCAATTCGGAATGGCGTTTGTGGATGAACCTAAAATTTCAAACATCAAGCACTAATTATGTTGACTTTTACATAATAGCAGACAACCAGGATTTGCTAGGCAGCATAAATGGATACTATGTACGCGTTGGCAATACCAAGGATGAAATCTGCCTTTATAGAAAAGATGGCTCCGCTGCAACCCTGCTAATAGATGGCACTGATGGACGAAGCGAAGCAGGTGGTACCGATAATACTATTTTGCTAAAAATAACCCGCGATGCTGCCGGCCTGTTTGTGTTGCAGAGTGACATTACCGGCACAGGCAATTCGCTTGTTGCCGAAGGCAGTGTAACAGACAACACCTACCTTACATGTTCATATATGGGCATCGTTACAAAGCAATCCACCTCAAGTTTTTTCAATAAGCATTACTTCGATGATGTGTACGCTGGCCCAATCATTGTGGATCTTACGCCCCCCACTTTAGTTTCTGCTACAGCCCTTGATTCGTTAAATCTTGATGTGCTTTTTAGCGAAGCGCTTAATGCAAATACCTCCCAGGTTATTAGCAACTTCTTGGTGGATAATGGCATAGGCTCACCTACGGTGGCTTTGCTCGATAATGGAAATAAAGCGCTGGTGCATTTGCAATTCAATAATAAATTTGTAAATAACTATAACCATATACTTTCTGTATCAGGAATAACTGATCTGGCTGGTAATACGATGGTTGCGGCCAATACTAACTTTGTATACAGCTATCCGGTGCTTGTTTCGAACGATGATATCATAATCAGCGAGATTATGGCTGACCCTGAAGGAAGTCCCGGATTGCCAAATGCAGAATATGTGGAGTTAACAAATCGTTCGAACAAAACGCTGAATTTACAAGACTTCATCCTTAGCGATTTGAGTAGCAGCAGCGGCCCGATGAGCAATTACATCTTATTGCCCGATTCGCATGTTATAGTTTGCTCTTCTACCTTGACTAACTTGTTTATTGGCATTACCAGTAATGTAATAGGAGTAAGCAACATGCCCTCGCTAAACAACTCAGGAGATAAAATTTCGGTTGCTGATAACTCGGGCAACATCATCAACTCGGTAACGTATGCTGATACCTGGTATCAGGATCCGGTTAAAGGCCAGGGAGGATACTCGCTCGAACGTATCGACCGTGAATATCTATGCATCGATAAGAATAACTGGAGGGCAAGCAATTCTTTGTCAGGGGGAACCCCAGGGCAACTAAACTCAGTCGATGGCACCTTTACAGACCCAGAAATACCACTTGTTGATTATGCCCGAATAATAACCCCCGACATGGTTGAAATATTTTTTAAAAAACCAATGTCAGCATCTACACTAACACAGTTATCAAACTATCAATGCAGTCAAGGCATAGGAGCACCGATAGCTTTGATAAATACGAACCCGATATACACTTTGGTAACATTAAAATTTTCGCAGGCGTTTCAGCCCGGCATTATTTATTACATTAGTTTTTCAAACCTAACTGATTGCCCCGGCAAGCCTTTGCTTTCGGCCAACGTACGTGTAGGAGTTCCGGAAAATGCAACCAACGGAGACCTTGTTATTAATGAAATTTTATTTAACCCCGCACCGGATTATGTTGATTTTGTAGAGCTCTATAATAACTCAAACAAGGTTATTGACTTGAGTAGTTTGTATATTGCCAATGCCAGAACAGATACGCCTCTTGTAGTTTCAATTTCTCAAATTAGCACCGAAAGAAGAAGTATTTTCCCCAATGAACATTTATGTATTACAGAAAACCCCACGTCTACTGCACAGTACTATCAACCACCTGCCGGTGCTCACATTAGTTTAATTCCCGATTTGCCTACTTACAATGATGACGAAGGAATTTGCATTATCTATAATTTACAATTGCAAATGTTGGACAGCATTTATTACAGCGATAAATTTCATTACTCGTTGTTAAGTGATGTTGAAGGTGTATCGCTTGAGCGCCTTAGTTACACACGACCAAGCAACGACAGCACAAACTGGCATTCGGCAGCATCCAATGTGCGCTATGCAACGCCTGGCTATACAAATTCGCAACGCAGCGATGTTCAGCTTTCTTCGCAAAACATTATTACCTATCCCGAAATTTTTTCGCCTGACAATGATGGTTACAATGATGTACTAAATATTACGTATCAATTTGAAGAAACAGGGCAAACCTTGAACATGACGATATACAATAGCAATGGAATTCCTGTAATTAATCTTCTTGAAAATAAATTAATAGGAAACAACGGAACCCTCAGCTGGGATGGCACCGATTTAAATAATGAAAAAGCAACCATGGGTATATATGTTCTATATACCGAAGTGTTTAGGACAAATGGAAAGGTGGAGTACTTTAAAAACGCGTTTGTTCTTGGAGGAAAGTTTTAATCAATAAAAAAGCCCCGGCATGTCGGGGCTTAATTTTTTATAGTCAGTATTTATTGTTTCATAAACCTGGAGGTAAACACCTTTTCGCCTGAAGCAACTCTAACCATATACAATCCGGCAGATAATGATTCTACAGCTATTCTGATAACTGTTTTAGCTTGTTCGCCATTTCTTTGTAAAAGCACTTTTCCGTTAACATCATATATGGTAATGGTTACAGGATTATCTGTATCAATTTCTCCGGTTATACGAATATTTAGCATGTTGTTTGCAGGATTAGGAAAAACATCTCCTGCATAGGCTGCACCATTTGAAAGTCGACTTACATTGTAGTTGGGATTGGCAATTCCCGGTGAAGGGCCCTCGGTAATCGAAAATTTATCCAGCGCTGATTCAATGGCATGTTCAGGTGCATTGTCGCGAGCATATACACTAAACCGCATAGAGCCTAAGGAGCCAAAATAATCTTTCACCCTAAGACTTACGTATTGCCATACCGATTGCCCGGAGCTAGCCGCAGTAAAGGTTTCCATATTTACGGTAACTCCCGACTTGGTCAACCTGAAAAGTACACTATCGTTGCTACCGGGCTCAATAAAAACCCAACGTGCATAATTGATATACGGCTCGGTATACGTACTAAGATTAAAAGCCGGAGAATTTAGATTTACATACCCGTTATCAACATCATCAAAATTGTAAGAACCCCCGTTATTTCCGGTTACATAGCACCAATTAGTAAAATCGTCAAAATAATCGCTTGCCGGATTAGCATCATTGGGATTCAGATATGTAGTTCCAATAGGCTTGGCACGCACCCATTTACCACGTTTAGCGTTGTTGCTAGGTTTCCAACTGGTAACAAAAGTAAAGTCGTCATAAAAGCCAACACCAAGGGTATCGGTTCGTGTAGTATTTATGGTATTAAAAGTAGCAGGCACACATTTAGTAATGCTTCCCCATTTACCGGCATAAAAACTATAATTAGCTTGATACACACTATTAATTGTCCATTGGCCACTGCTGTTACATAAGGCTGAAAAACTTCCTGCTGTAGCACTTTCAATTCTAACTGTCGCTGCGCTAATGGGCAAGCCTGTAGCACTATATACCGTGCCGCTGATACTAATCTTTGGTGTGCTTAGCTGTACATTCAAAGTAGTAAGTACCCCATTTGTAAGAACAACATTGTTTATTGTTTTGGTTTCATATCCTGCCTTTGTAACTATAACACTATACGTTCCGGCTGCTGCCAAACCGGTTTTGTATTCCCCTGATGCTACACTCACATCTGAAGCAGTAGTACTTACTATCTGCACCGTGGCACCCGCAATGGATAGCCCTGTTAGGGTATCAGTTACAATACCTTCAAGATAGCAACCTCTTGTGTAGGTAGGGGCTATCATAAACAGCCCATTCTCCATATCGCTTACCGCAATATTTCCGGATGGGAAATACGGATAAACCCCCCAGGCTCCATTAAAACCATTACCTGAAAGTGGCGATGTATCGTACCATCCGGTTAATATCATATTGGAAGGGCGCGTAACATCTACAATCGTAAATCCATCGCGATAGTAAGATGTTATACAGTAATCATTCAACTGATAGGTATTATGTATAATAGACCCGGACCCCGGATTTTGCGATTGAATTTTATCAAGGAAGACAATATTATTGGGGTCACTAATATTATAAGAACCCAGATACGAGTTACTTACCTCATCGGTAGTAAATAAAACGGTGCGGGCATTGTTTGTCCAGGTATTATGACAAAAAGCATTAGGGGTGGTTTGTTTATTAATTAGTACGGGAGCAGCTTTATTGGTTACATCGTAAATAGAGAACTTGCCAGCATAAATATGACCTCCATAAAATTTATTATCAACCACTTCTCCGTCATGAATATAATCAACCGTTGTGCTCACTCCGGTACTTGTATGGCCAACAAAATTTGGATTCCATGGATCGCTCAATGAACAAATAAGAGCCGCACCATTAAAAAGATTAGAACCGACTGTGTCTCGGCAACCATACAAATAGACAAATCCATTATCTATATGGAGTGCGTGGATACGCGAAAGTCCGGCAATGGCGCCATTACCTGTCCAAAGCTTACTAGGCGCACTATCGGGCAGGTATGATAAGTTTACTATTTGCAAACCTCCTCCCCCTTCGGTAGTTACATAGGCATATTTACCATGCGTTTTTACTTCGCGCCATTGCGAATTTACACCGGAAATATTAAAAAGAAGTACCGGTGTGGTTGGATTAGTAACATTTACAATTGACATACCTGTAGTGGTACCCACTAAGGCAAACTCACGATTAAGCGAGTCAGTGTAGCCCCATAAGTTAGCAAGTGTTTTGCCCGGAAATGTTAATTGTGACTGAAAGGCAGTGTTCAATTGTGCGTGAAGTTGAAAACTCAACCATAGCCCAATTATGGTGAGCAGGCATTTTTTTGACATAGTATTGATTTTTAAAATTTGAAATTTTGGAAATCAAAAGTGCAGAAATTTTTACAAAACATTTTCCGTTGACCACTAAACCAGCAAAATATTTTGTAAAATGAGAGTTACATCATCGAAACAAAAGAAACCGCATATATGTTTGAAAGCTAACTAATATTGGCTTACTTTTGCAGGCCAAAAAATTGAAGGAATTCCAAAGTTAATGCAGCTATCTCAGGCAACCGTTGTAAGTACCACCAAAACCCGCAAAGTGCGCGAATACATTGCTTTGATGAAACTTAGGCTTACAAGCCTGGTTATATTCTCAACAGCAATTACTTTTATTCTTGCCAACATAAGACCATTCAACTGGTTGGCTTTTGGAGGAACCATTCTTGGTGGAATACTGGTAGTTGCCTCATCCAATTCATTTAATCAAATTTGCGAACGCCATCTCGATAAGATGATGAACCGTACCGCTAACCGACCTCTACCTTCAAATAAAATTACTGTAAACGAAGCACTTATGGTTGCATTTGTTACTGGCATAATTGGTGTGCTTATGTTGTACGTTACAGCTAATTTACTTACAGCCGCTTTATCTCTTATATCGCTATTATTGTATGTGCTTTTATACACTCCATTAAAAAGAATTACTCCGCTTTCTGTATTTGTAGGAGCTATACCCGGTGCATTGCCTGCTTTGCTTGGCTATACGGCAGCTTCAGGGGTACTCTCATTTGAAGCTTTAATTGTATTTGCTATTCAGTTCTTTTGGCAATTTCCGCATTTTTGGACCATCGCATGGGTGCTCGATGATGACTATAAAAAAGCGGGCTTTGTAATGCTTCCATCAACACAGCGCGATAAGCATAGTGCCTATTTCACTATTATCTATACCGCAGCGCTGTTACCTATAGGAGTGCTCATGTTTGGGTACAATCTTACCGGATGGTTTGGATTTTCAGCACTCACTCTTGCCGGTGGCTGGCTACTTTATTTATCTATAAACCTGTACAGGCATTGCAGTATTGAAAGTGCCCGCAAACTTATGTTTGCCTCATTTGTTTATTTACCAATAATCTTACTTGCACTGGTCATTGACCGGTTCTTTATTAAGTAAAAAAATATTAACATGACCAATACAAACGTAATTAGTAACGAAAAAGAAACCACGACAGGAATTCCAACACCAAGCATCTTATTATGGCTTGGCATAGGCAGCATGATCATGCTTTTTGGCGGCTTGCTTAGTGGATATATTGTAAGACGAGCCGAAGGCAACTGGGATAGCTTTGCCTTGCCTTTTCAGTTTACCATCAGCACTATCGTCATTGTATTAGGATCAATTACTGTGCAATGGGCTTTGTTTGCTATCAAACGAAATCAAAAGGAACTAAGCAGAATTATGCTCATTGCAACTCTCGGCCTAAGTTTCTTTTTTGTGTTTTTTTCAATTCTTAGGATGGAAAGCGCTAACCTCACAAAGTATTTTTTTCGCATCTAAGGATAACGTTAGTGGGTCGTTTGTCTATGCGCTAACAGGGTTGCACTTAGCCCACCTTATAGGAGGAGTAATTTTTCTTTTGTTTGTATGTTATCGCTCTATTGCAAATAAGTACAACCAACAATCCTATTTAGGCATTCGTCAATGCGCAACCTACTGGCACTTCCTTGATTTGTTGTGGGTGATTCTCTTTGTTTTTCTTACCGTTTTACGTTAAGCGCTAAGCACCCTTTCGTAATTCCTTAATAACATTTATTGCCAGAATAATTCGTTCGGCTATTTCCACTTTACCTAATAACGCACAAGTTTCAAACAAGTCGGCACCTCCTGCCATTCCTGTTATACATATACGCAATAGCTGCATAAAATTACCTGCATTTAGCCCAAGCTCTGTTGCCGAATTTTTAAATCCTGATTCAAAATCCTCGCGCGAAATAAAAGGTTGCGTTTGGCATAGGTTTGCATAATGTGCCATTATCCTGGCTGCATCATCATTCCATTTTTTTTGTAAAATATTTTCAGGAAACGAAACCGGGCGCTCAAAAAAGTATTGGCCCTGCTCCCATATCTCGTTTACAAATTGCACCTTATCCCGCATCAATGCACATATCTTTTCCATAAAATGAGAATTGCTTAATAATGTAGTATGCTTTTCTCCGGCTTGAGCACCTTGAATTACTTGTACAAGTTGTGCCGCAAGCGCTGCATTGGTTTGCTTATGCAGGTATTGCTGATTGAACCACTTTGCTTTTTCAGGATCGAATCGCGCACCGGATTTATTTACTCGTTGAAGTGTAAACTGTTTTATCAAATCATCCATCGAAAAAATTTCCTGCTCACTTTCGGGAT
Organism: Bacteroidota bacterium; assembly: GCA_016714535.1. Taxonomy (NCBI): domain Bacteria; kingdom Pseudomonadati; phylum Bacteroidota; species Bacteroidota bacterium. The sequence goes on along the minus strand of JADKDR010000002.1, from coordinate 116,492 downwards.
GCCATCCTAACAAAGCAAGAATATTGGTAAAAGCTTCGGGGTAGTAAAATCGCTCACGGTAACCAATACTTAGTTCGTTACTAGCAAGGTCCGTCCATGTTAATGGAAAAACCGGAAAGCCTAGTCGGTCGCCATCACGTTTACTAAGTTTGCCTTTGCCATCGGGTTTTAATAAAAGTGGTAAGTGGGCAAACTGCGGCATACTCTGCTCCCAGCCCAAACTTCTATATAATAATACGTGCAAGGGTGCACTAGGCAACCACTCTTCGCCACGTATCACATGAGTTATTTGCATTAGATAATCATCTACTACATTGGCTAGATGATAGGTTGGCATACCATCACTTTTGTACAAGACCTTATCATCCATTTGCGATGTATTTACCGTTACATGTCCGCGAATGGTATCATGTAGATGTACATCTTCGTTTTCGGGCAACTTAAAACGAATAACATAGGCTTCGTTCTTACTGAGCTTATCAGCTACCTCGGCCTCGCTCAATGTGAGCGAATTGCATAATGCTTTTCGAGTAACTGCATTGTAAGCAAACATACTGTTGTTACCTTCTGCTTGTTTGCGCATAGCTTCTAATTGCTCATTTGAATCGAATGCGTAGTAGGCAAAACCACTCTTTATAAGTTGCTCAGCATAGGGTAGATAAAGGTGCTTGCGATCGCTTTGCCGGTAGGGCGCATGCGGGCCTTCGCCAAAACCTACGCCTTCGGTAGGTGTAATGCCACACCATTGCAATGCTTGTATAATATAAGCTTCGGCCCCTTCTATGGTGCGTCCCTGATCGGTATCTTCAATACGTAAAATAAAATCACCATCATTTTGCTTAGCCAATAAATAATTGAATAAAGCAGTACGCACACCTCCCATATGCAATGGTCCGGTTGGGCTGGGTGCAAAGCGCACACGAAAACGTTTCGACATTTTTTTCTTTTAAAAAATTAAGTTCGCAAATATAGTTGAATTGAAATGGCAGTTAGTTGTAACCAAAGATGAAACCAAAAAAACTCCATGTCGTACCAAGAGGCCATCAAAATATTTTAACAAAAAATGAATTAAAAAGGAGAACTACTTTTTTCCGGTTTCGCTAGTAAAGCATGCCCGGCATAGCGGCATGTAACTGTCTTTTTCGCCTAAAAGAATTTGCTCTTCATTGAGCACGGTGCGGTGCGAGAATTGCGCCAACTCGCCACAATACATGCAAATAGCGTGTACTTTGGTAATGTATTCGGCCTGGGCTAACAATACGGGCATAGAGCCAAATGGCTTGCCGGTAAAATCCATATCGAGCCCGGCAAGAATTACACGCGTACCCTGATTGGCAATTTGTGCACATACATCAGGTAATGCTGCATCAAAAAACTGTGCTTCGTCAATTCCAATTACATCCATTTCGGTGGCAAACTTTAATATTTCGACAGCGCTACCTACAGGGGTGGAGTGTATAGCTTGCGCATCGTGCGAAACAATTTTTGTTTCGTTATACCGTTTGTCAATTTGAGGTTTAAAAATTTCGATTCGTTGACGAGCTATTTGTGCACGCTTCAATCTGCGTATAAGTTCTTCGGTCTTACCCGAAAACATTGATCCGCAAATCACTTCTATCCATCCTTTGCGGGGTTGATAATGTTTGGTTTGTTCTAAAAACATAATGTTGGCAACTCTTAAGATTTCCTTATTAAAAGCAAAAAAATACTTAATACTTTTGAATGTCAAATAAACTTATCAAAACACCTGTTAAAAAGAAATAATAAATGAGCGCTTCGCATAACCTGAACAGCCTGAAAGACACCATTGAAAAAATTTCCTTTCAATTAGATTTTATTGCAAAAGAAAATGAGATTTATGAGTTAGACCGAGATGTATTGCTCAATTACCTGCGCGAGGCATATTCACAAGCATTGCAACTTTTAAACGAAAAGACCGAAAAGGCAGAAAAAGAAACATTGCCTTCAACGCCTTCTAATTCACAAACGTACACTGTGCCTGAGTCGTGCATCATTTATGGCGCTCAAACAGAAGAAAAAATATATGAAACCAAATCCACTGCTACAGAAGCAGTGCCTGTAACACCGACAATGGAACCAATTGAAAATCCAATACCGGCACACACCATTGCTTCGCGCAATGTACAATTGCAATCAACAGTAGAAAGCAAAGATAAATTGCCGAAGAAAAAATCGGCAGCCAGTTTGTTCGAATCTCCGGAAGTAGTAGCAGGCTTGTTTGATAATAATGCCTCGGTAGCCGATAATCTTGCCCGCAGCCAAACACAAGCAAGTGTGGCACAAGCCATGAATGTGTCGCCTCTCGAAGACTTGAAAAAAGCTATTGGGATAAATGAAAAATTCCTTTTTATAAACGAATTATTCGAAGGCAGTATGCAAGCATACACCGACACCATTGATAAATTAAACTCGGCAGCCGACAAAATGCAGGCTAACCATATTTTAGAATCGTTGCAAATAAAATACAACTGGGACAGCAGTCATGCTGCCTATTTGCGCATGTTCGAATTGATACAGCGCAGGTTTGCCTGATAGACACCTCCAACGTATATTATCATCGTTAATTAGTTTTCTTATTTTTCAGTAAGGCACACATCCCTTGCTGACAAGGGTAAACCCTTGTTTTTACATTCAGGTAGTAATCATCTTTTTAAAGGTGCAATCTTGCTATTCATTTGCATCGTCATTTAATTACCACACTGCAATCATCTAAGGGCAATTAATAAATGACACATTTATAAGAGTCGTTTTAATTCAAACAATACTAACAAAAAAAAATTTAAAAAAATGAGAAAGAAAACTTTCACAATGATGCTTACCATAGCATCGGCATTCATGTTTACCAACGCAGTTTATGCGCAATGGACCACTACAGGAACCGTAATACGCCCTACCGATACTACCCGCACAGTATCAATTGGCACCGCAGGCAGCGGCAACGCTTCTCTGTACGTTGAAAAAAAATCAGGCACATCTATATTAGGTGTACGCTCTTTGAGTGGGGGAGCAACTTTGTATCTTGACAAATCTGCAGCAAGCTCAAACACCATCTTAGGATACCGCACCGCAGGTATTGCCAAATGGCAAACCGGCATGTTTGCAAATGAAAATTACTCGCTTAAAAATTTTACCACCGGAACACTTCCAATGGTAGTAACTAGTAATGATTATGTAGGCATAGGTAATGCAACAACACCTGCTTACACCTTACATGTAGAAGGCAAAGTTATCTCGCCAACCTATTATACACTTTATTCACACTCAAACTATGTTGGCAACAGCGATATACGCGGTGTTTCCGGGAATAGTGTGTGTAACCCTGGATATGGAATTGGTGTTGAAGGCTCTGGGGGATACATGGGCGTTTATGGATCTGCTTCAGGTAGTACGTACACCGGTGGTGCATTTGGTGTTTATGGATATGCTTCAGGGACAGCGGGGACACGCTATGGTGTATATGGAGCTGCATCAAATTCAGGCGGTGTGGCATGGGCCGGATATTTTTCCGGAAATACGTACACTGCACAATTAATGGTGAATACTACCACTGGAGCAAATGGCTATGTAGCCAGCATTGGTGGTAAGTTGATAGCAGAAGAAGTTAGGGTAGCTTTAAAAGCAAACTGGCCCGATTATGTTTTTGCTGACGACTATAAACTCATGTCAATAAGCGAACTTGAAAAAAGCATTCAAACCAACAAACATTTACCGGGCATACCATCTGCTTGTGAAGTAGAAGAAAACGGGTTACACCTTGGCGATATGCAAACCAAAATGGTTGAGAAATTAGAAGAAGCGCACCTATACATTATTCAATTACAAAAACAAATTGACGAGCTTAAGGCACAGGTTACTTCTATCAAAAAATAATCTTTTCATAAGGTCACTATAATTAAACCAATTAAAAAACAAGAAGAGATGAAACGTTTATTAGAATTAATCAAATTAAAATTAAGCCCACATTGTATAATAATAATAGCCATAATGGCTACGGGCTTTGTGCAGGCTCAAACCAATCGAATACATACCACTGCAATAGATGCCATAGCAAAACCAGGACATACTGAAAACTGGGTAGATTTTCGCGATGATGTTAGCTTGAATGCCTTAACATTATTTGTTCAACATGCTGCAGCTTTTAACCTTGGTGCAAATGATAAAATGAAATTGGTAAAAACAGAAACCGATGAGTTAGGTTTCACACACAACCGATATCAGCAATTTTACAAAAATGTAAAAGTAATGTATGGTGAATATATAATTCACAGCAATCCACAAGGTGAAGTACAAACAGCCAATGGAAGACTTCTAACAGGTCTTAACACAAATACCACCGCATCATTAAACGAAACAGAAGCATTGCAACTATCGCTGCAGTTTATGAATGCCAAAAAATATTTGTGGGAAAACACAGAAATTGAAAGTGCCTTGAAGGTTGAAAAAAATGATGAGCGTGCTACCTACTATCCTAAAGGAGAACTGGCACTTGTGCCAGCTGCAAATAATGGAAGCTTCTTAGCATCTGATTATCGCCTTGCCTGGACTTTTAAAATTTATACCGATGATCATGATGTAATAGCAAAGTTGGTTTGTGTAGATGCCAATACCGGAGCAATCATACACAGCAATGCAATAGCGATGGAGTGCAGTGCCGGAAGTGGTGCTAGTGCCTTTAATGGCAGTGTTACTGTAAACACCAGATATAGTTTTCCCATAGGCTATTACTCGCACAATGATTGCCAAACAACAGATTTATATGTGTACAACTGCAATGGCGGTGGAGCTGCCAACAACTTATATTTAGATGGCGATAATACCTGGACCAATGCTAGTGCTGTGCAGGCACAATGGGGTATTGCCATGGTTAACAATTATTTCACCGGAGAACATGGCCGCAACAGTTGGGATGGAAACTACGGAAACATGATTGCTTATAACAATGCCTATGCAGGAAGCAATAATGCATGTTGGGGTTGTACCGGAAACTCAACCATCTATTATGCCGGTAGCACTGCTGCAGCTACCGATGATTGGAACACCAATGACATCATGGGTCATGAGTTTGCACATGGCGTTACACAAGCAACAGCCGGGTTGGTTTACAGTTATGAGTCGGGTGCGTTAAATGAATCCTTCTCCGATATTTTTGGAGAAATGGTTGAAAGCTGGAGCGAAGGCAATTGCGATTATCTGGTAGGTGCCGACCGTGGCGCAATCCGTAGCTTTACCAATCCTAATAGTTATAGCCAGCCTGATACTTATTTGGGCACGCTATGGTACACCGGCACTGGTGATAATGGTGGTGTTCATTATAATAGTGGAGTACAAAACAGATTTTTCCATTTACTTTCAGAAGGTGGAAGCGGTACTACAGATTTTGGAGTTGCTTACAATGTAAGCGGAATATCGCGCTTCAAAGCTCGTCAGATTATGTATCGTGCCTTGGCTTTTTATCTTACAAGTTCATCGCAATATATAGATGCACGTGCAGCTTCACTGCATGCTGCATGGGATTTGTATGGCCAATGCAGCAACGAAATTATACAGGTAGGCAATGCCTGGCAAGCTGTAGGCGTAGAGTCTCAATCGTGGCAGTTTAACAAGAATGTATGTGGTATCTATCCTGCATCGGGCACATTCATACAAGCCATTTCTATATTACGTGCCGCTGATGGATGTGCAACAACTATTACACCCAGTGCCAGTACAGTGTACTTTACCGCTCGCGATAATGTTTACCTGAAGCCGGGATTTATAGCTCAAGCAGGAAGCAATTTTGTTGCTTACCTGGAGCCATGCTCTTCTACTATGTGGAAGGCTGCAAATACTGACGCAGGCAGCGATGCTGAAAAAGGACTAGTGCCAATATCTGAAAACAATACTGACACTCGCATCCAATCAGAAAAAGCACTGTACACTATCGCCCCTAATCCAATCACGAATGAATTTACACTTACATTAGACCTAACAGATGATGCTCTTGTAGAAATTACATTGTATAATATATTAGGCAATACATTAGAAGTGCTGCAACATGAGCAACAAACTCAAACAGGCAATCATCAATTGCACTTTAATATTGGTCACTTGTCACAGGGGGTGTATATGTTGGATGTAAAAACTAATGGCCAATCGATGGTTCAGAAAATAACCAAACTGTAAACATTAGTTAAGCCATGTTTAAGAATACTGTTTAAACATCTTTATAATTCCTAAAAACTAAAGCGGCCGGAAATTTCCGGCCGCTTGGTTATTAAATATCACCTTTAGTTACTCCGCCTTTTTATCTCCCTGCTCGGCATTTCCTTTCAGGTACGATGGCAAATTTAATCCTGCCATATTAAAAAGATCATTTAACGGTGGCACTGTTTTCATCATACCTGAAACAAAATTTGCTGTGGTTGTTCCTTGCTCTCCATTACCATTGGCCGAGTCCCAAACAGTAATTTTATCAATCTTAATATTTTTTACTGCTTCCACTTGCGTACGCACTAATTCAGGCAATTTCTCAATCAATAATAATTGAAAAGCCTTGTTAGGATCGCCACCTGCTGCTGCTACCACATCTCTATATCCTTGTGCTTGCTTGGTAAGAATTTCGTACAACCCTTTTGCTTCTGCTTCCATCTTTGCAAATATGGCATCCGCCTCTCCTTTGGCCTGCACTCTTGTTTTTTCTGCTTCGGCCTGTGCATCAATCACTGCCTTTAGCTTTGCTATTTCAGCTTGCACAACAATGTTTGCATTTTGAGTTGAACGCTCTCTTTCGGCACGTGCAGTTTCTGCTTTTTGCTCTGCTAAGTAAGCCTCTTCCAATGCTCTGGCTTGCTGCACCTTTTCGGAGGCCAAAGCTATACGCAATGCCTCGGCTTCTTTTTCTCTGCGTGCCGCATCCGATTGTGCAATTGCAATCTTAGCTTCATTTTCTCCTTTGATGGCTACCGCATTTGCTTCCGAAGTCTTTACGCGCGTTTCACGTTCTGCTTCTGCTTTACCTATGGTTTCATCCTTTGCTGCTGTAGCAATGCTTATTTCTCTGTCTTTTTGTGTGATGGCAATTTTCACATCGCGATCGCGATGTGTTTCTGCTATCTGTGTATCTTTTTCGCGATCGGCAAGTGCCTTTCCTGTCTCTCCTATTTTCTCCTGCTCGGCAACGCTAATCTTTGCTTCGTTAATTGCTTTGGCTGCAGCTTCTTTTCCTAATGCTTCAATATAACCCGACTCATCTTTAATATCCGTAACGTTTACGTTAATGAGTTTTAATCCAATTTTTTTTAATTCGGTGTCAACATTTTTCGATATGTTATCAAGAAACTTATCGCGATCCGAATTTATTTCTTCAATGGTCATTGTTGCTATAACAAGTCGTAACTGACCAAACAAAATGTCTTTGGCAAGTTCCTGAATTTGCTCGTGTGTTAGTCCAAGCAAACGCTCAGCAGCAGTATTCATGCTATCAGCTTCGGTGCTAATTGCAATCGTAAAACGACAAGGCACATCCACCCGTATGTTTTGTCGGCTCAACGCATTAGTAAGGTTTGCCTCAATGCTTAATGGCTTAAGGTCGAGGTAAGCAAAGTCTTGTATTACCGGCCATATAAACGCGCCTCCACCATGCACACAGCGTGCCGATGTGCCTCCGGTGCGGCCATATATTACAAGGATTTTGTCAGAGGGCATCGCTTATAACGCGATACCAGGGCTGATATAGTTACAAATATAACTATAGCAGCAACTACAATAATTGCTATGAATGCCATTTTTATTTAGGTATTAAAATTTATTTACAATCAGGATGTTGTTGTCTATACTTACAACTTTTACGATGGCGCCAGTTGGTATAGCCTCACCATTGGTCATGGCATCAAGTTCGTGAAAGGATCCATTAATGCTTACCATTATTTTGCCTTTTCCATTTTTGCTTGCAGGTATTTTAAGGTACACTTCAGCAGTTTGATTAAGTGCACTAGTTAGTTTAAGTGAATTGTCTTCGGAAAGGCGCATTAAATTTTTTATGATGAAAAAAAATAAATAAACGAATGATGCACCCACCATAAGGCAAACAACAACAAGCAATAGCTTGTTCGAAATTATTGAATAAAATGAAATGCCCGACCAGCTAAAGCCTAGCAAAAAATTAATCAGGTTACGAAACGAGAATAATTGGAAAGGTGCATCATTACCATCCAGGTTGCCACTAAAATCTGCTTGCGTACCATCATGTGAATCTGTTCCTAAAAATGTCATCACACTTTGCAAAATAAAAATGATGCTGGCAGGTATGGCAACGTACCAAAAGGCGCGCTCTAATAATTCCATTTGCGATAAAAATTCCATAGCAGGTAGTTAATTTAAGTTTATTGAATGAGGTGAGTATGTAAAGTAACTTATAATATCCTGTTGCAAATATGCTACTTTAAAATTGCCTTGCAAATCTATTGTTGAACTTACATAATTGTATATAATCGACTACCTCTCGAAAATATTTTAGACGTAATAATTTTTTTATTTCAGGTTGTTATTTTTTTTCCAATAGTCGTTAAAGGTTTGGGGCGCATGCTGCGGAGTGTCTTCCTTTTTACTCCACATAAAATTAAATACCGTTTGCATTATTATTTTGCGCGAATGATTTTTGAGCAAGCCAAAAGCTTCGCGTTTGAGGGTTGCCTTCTTCCAAATAAATTGGAACCATTTTTTATGCGTATCACCAATGCCCTTTTCTGCGCAGCGCTCTGCGGCAAGCTGAAATAGGGCTTTTATATCAATCCCAACCGGGCACACTATTGCCTCGGTGTAACATTGCGTATGCAAGCGTGCAAGTTTTGTATTGGTGTCAATACCTAAGGTATATAGTTGACTTAATGCTTCAATAGCTGTATACGTTTTATTAATGTTTTTTGTATCGCCCAGTCTTTTATAAACCGGGCTCAGGCTGTGGCACCATCCGCAATGCGTGCAGCGCGCTATCTGTCTGGTAAGAGGATGCTCCAGCAAACTACTCCGTCCATTATCAACTAGTACTACTTCTATTGGAAAAACAGGTTCGCCATTTAGATGAATAATTTTTAACTGGGATGAACTTTTACCATTTAGAGTTGCCTGCCTATCGAAGTGAAAGAAAAAATCATATTGATTATAATTAGTAATAAAATCGTTAATGCCTGCCACTAGTATCAATTTAGTACATCTTGAAAATGCCTTGTTTTTGGCAAGCGAATCTATTTGAATAACCAATGCTGCAGGCTCTGCAATCAGGTATTTTGCTGCGGCAACAATGGTAAGATTAGCGCCATCACCCGTGCGGGTAACATTTATTTTTTCGGTGGTAGCAAATGATTGAAGTTGCAATTCCTGACATAATTCATCATTGCTGATATAGACCCGTTCATTAACTCCAACTTTGGATTTAATAACTTGTTGCCCCTCCACAACAGTGCTGGCATAACTCACTTGCACGCCATATTTTTTAGCGTTTGATTCAAACGCGATTATTACTTTATCAAGTTGTTCTATCGTTTTCCAACGATAGTATGATAAGTTGCTTTTATAAATTTCGAACTGGGCATGGCTTGCCATAGCAAGGTAATAAGCCGACTCAGGCTCAACCTGACTTGCTCGTTTAAGCAGCGCTCGGTTTGGTTCGGCAGTAGATATTAGGCGCGAAGTTAAATCGTTAGGAATCATTGACCTTACTTGCTTATGGCAAAAATTAGATAGTGCATTTTTTTTTGAGATAGTTAAATCGAGTGTTGGAACTTGGTCACCTATAACTCCTTTTCAGTAACCTTTGAAACTTTATATTTTATTAGGCGCGATTTTTTAAATTATTAAAGCATGTTTTGCGTGCCATAGAAGCGAACTATAGGAAGTGCAATTGCAATTTGACAATTACGCCAGCTTTGTAAGATGCATTTCTAAAATAAGAGGAGAAATTGTCAAACAAAAACAATCAGATAAATCTTTAACAGTATCCTAATAAGCCCTTGAAAACACAACTCTTTGTTCTGATGGTTTGCCTGTCAAAATACATTTTCCGGCTTCCTTTTTATTATCGAGAGGAATACATCTTATAGTGGCCTTTGTTTTTTCCTTAATCGCAATTTCCGTTTCTGAAGTTCCATCCCAATGCGCATAAATAAACCCACCTTTTCCGTCCAGCAGTTTTTCAAGTTCTTCCATTGTATCGGCATGATAGGTGTTCTCCTGTCTGAAGTTAATTGCCTTTTCAAAAATATTGTCTTGAATTTGCACTAATAGATTTTCAATTTTTACATCCAAATCAATAGTGCTGTAGGTTGCTTTTTCTTTGGTGTCTCTGCGTGCAACCTCTACTTGATTGTTCTCCATATCGCGTGGGCCAATAGCAATGCGCACAGGCACACCTTTAAATTCGTACTCAGCAAATTTCCATCCTGGCTTTTGCGTATCACGATTATCGTACTTTACGCTAATGTTGCGCTGCCTGAGTTTTTCGATAATTGGTTTTGCGTAATTGTCAATTTGCTCCAACTGTTCCAAACTTTTATAAATAGGAATAAACACTACTTGTATTGGAGCCAGATTAGGTGGCAACACCAATCCATCATCATCGCTATGTGCCATAATTAATGCACCTATAAGTCGTGTGGTTACTCCCCACGAAGTAGCCCATACATATTCCTGCACACCTTCTTTGGTCGTATATTTTACATCAAAAGCTTTAGCAAAGTTCTGTCCTAAAAAATGGGAAGTACCAGCCTGCAAGGCCTTACCATCTTGCATCAACGCCTCTATGCAATACGTGTCAATAGCTCCGGCAAAGCGCTCGTTGGCTGTTTTAACTCCCTTCATTACAGGCAGTGCCATGAATTTTTCGGCAAAGGTGGTATACACATCCAACATTTTTTTTGTTTCTTCCAATGCCTCTTCATAGGTAGCATGTGCGGTGTGTCCCTCTTGCCACAAAAATTCGGTGGTGCGCAAAAATAAACGGGTACGCATCTCCCATCGGACAACGTTGGCCCACTGATTAATTAATAAAGGCAAATCACGATAGCTTTGAATCCAATTTCGATAAGTGCTCCATATGATGGTTTCGCTCGTTGGGCGCACTATCAACTCTTCTTCCAGTTTGGCATCAGGATCAACAATTACAGCATTGCCTTCTTCATTATTCTTAAGGCGGTAATGCGTGATAACTGCACATTCTTTTGCAAACCCTTCGATATGCGCTGCCTCTTTACTTAAAAATGATTTGGGAATGAACAAAGGAAAATAAGCATTAACATGTCCAGTATCTTTAAACATTTTGTCCAGCTGCTGTTGTATTTTTTCCCATATGGCATAGCCATATGGCTTGATTACCATACATCCACGTACGGCAGAATTTTCGGCCAAGTCGGCCCTATAAACTAACTCGTTGTACCATTCCGAATAATTTTCGCTTCGTTTTGGAAAATCTTTTGCCATTAAATTAAGTTATTATGAAATATAGTATACACTTTTGTGAAATGCAGATTAAACTTGCACCTTTCGAAAGTATTGTGGCAGCAAAATTGTGAAATAAACAGAGAGAAACAAAACATGGTTGTAACAAAACATTCGGTTAAATGTTTTTTTAGTTATAGCATCAAAATAAAACAGGTAATACGTTATGAGTAATCAATTCAAAAATCAAAGTTCTATGAAACAACTAATTTTAGCTTCGTTTATCAGCACGTTTGTGTTGGTATCGTGTAGTGCCAGCAAACAAACAGGCACGAGTAATTCATATGATGATGTGTATGCTTCCTCCACACCATCAGCTTCGCAGCAGGTTCAAGAGCAAACGCAATCTGCTCCGGCAAACAACTACACACAAGATAATCAAAGCGATAATAACCGCTTTGGATACGATGACAATGGAAGACAACCTTCATCATCTTACACTACACAGGATGCCGATGGTAACACGTATGTAACAAACAATTATTATCAGGATGATGAATACTATGATTACGCATACTCAGCACGTTTGCGTAGATTTCATAATCCGATGGGCTGGGGTTATTATGATAATTTTTATACCAATGCGTACTGGTATGATTACAACCCATTAAGTTGGGGTGTAAGTATTTATACAGGATATAACTGGTGGGCACCATCTTATATGTATTACTCACCCTGGGGTGGTCCTTGGGGCGGAGGTTTAGGCTGGGGCTATAATCCATGGGGTTGGAATCGCTGGGCTTGGGGAGGTTGCAATAACTTTGGTTACTTCGGCTTTAACCCCTATTGGAATGGCTTTAATAATGGATACATGAATGGATATTATAATGGATATTGGGATGGATACTATAATGGTCTTTATGGAGGAGGGTTTAATCCCTTCTACTATAATAGCTTTGACAATACAGTTAACAATACCTATTATGGATGGCATGGTCGTGAAAGTGAGCAAAGTGCAGGATCTATGTACAATGGCACACATAGCAGCACCCCGCGCCCGATAGCTGCAGTATATCAAGACCAGGTAAAAAGCAATCCTCGTAATGTATCTGAACAATCAGAACCACGTCAGGTTAAAAATGTGATGGATGGCCGCAACAATACTGATTACAGTAGCGACCCACGTTCGACCGGCAATCCACGTAATAATGCGGATGTAAAGAATCCACGCAGTAATGTGGATAGCTATACCACCGATCCTCGTCCTTCTAATAATGTTAATCCTCGCGACAATAGTAATCCACGAGGCAATAGCACGGTAACTCCTGGAGGCAACAGCAATCCGCGCAACAATACGGATGTGAATCCACGTGGAAATGACCCACGTAATAATACGGATGTAAATCCTAGAGGAAATGACCCGCGTAATAATATGGATGTAAATCCTAGAGGAAATGACCCACGCAATAATATGGATGTAAATCCTAGAGGAAATGACCCACGTAGTAACCCGAAGTATGATACGCCAAGAGGTAACCAACCACAAAATAACTATGTGCCACCACGCGATAATACGCCAAAGCAAAATTACGAATCGAAGCCTAGGGGAAACAAAAGCAGCACACCAAAGGTTACACCTCGGTCAAGTGCACCTCGCAGCTATTCGCCTGCTCCATCACCACGGCCACAACAATCTGCTCCGCGCAGCGGAAGCTCTGGGAATAGCGGTGGCAAAAGAAATCGCAACTAATTTGTCTAATGTACGAAGCGCTTCATCGGGTATCTCATCAGGTGAGGCGCTTTTTCATTTCTATTAATAAACTTGAAAATTAACTTTCCAAAACAAATGAAGCAATTACTTTCAAAGTTACTGTTAGTACTTAGCATTTGCACAACTGCTGCAAATGCTCAAACTATCGAAAATGCTTATACATACACCCAAACTAATTTTGGCAGCACAGGAAGGTCACTGGGAATGGGTGGTGGCATAGGTGCTATGGGTGGTGACGCTGCTGGTATACTTGTTAACCCTGCCGGACTTGCCATATTTCGCAAATCAGAATTTACGTTTACTCCTCAGTTAGGTAGTGCTAATGTTAAATCAAACTTTTTAAATAACTCAATTGATGACTCCAGGTTTATTTTTAATGTATCTAACTTTGCATTTGTTTTTTCTGGCTATAATGAAAAACGTTCACGTTGGAAGGGTTTGAATTTTGCTATTGCATACAATCGTGAAAACACTTTTAGCTCAAATACCTTAGCCGAAGGTGTAAATTCAAAAAATTCTCTTTTAACCTCGTTTGTTGACAAAGCGAATGGGGTATCCTCTTCAAATTTTTCTGAAATTAATTATGCCTTTGATGTAGGGCTTGCATATCAAACTTACCTGCTTAATCCAATTGCACCCGACACCAATTATTATTCTACAGTGGTGCCAAATGGAGGTATGTTGCAAACCATATCGCGTGATATAAAAGGTGGACGGGGAGCATGGTCCTTTGCATTCAGCAACAATTACAAAGACAAAGTAATGCTTGGTGGTTCGCTGGATATAGGCACTTTTAACTTCGAAGAAACATATACACACACCGAAACAGATAAGTTTGACAGCGTTTCGGTTCCCAAAGAATCGCTCGACATTAAATCTTTTTCCTATTCCAAATATAAAAATACTACCGGAAGCAGCATTGGCGCCACGCTTGGAATTCTTATACGACCAATTGATTGGATTAGATTTGGAGCTTCTGTTCAAACTCCGCGCTCATACCGTATGAACTATAAAGACACGTACAGCATGAATGCCGACTATCAGGAAGGCAGTTATACTGACTCGGCAAGTAGCGTATTCAAATACAGATTAATATCACCTATGCGTATTACGGGGAGTGTTGCATTAATTTATAAATCTTACGGGCTTATTAGTCTGGATTATGAATTAGTAAATAACAAAGCCACACGTTTTCGTTCGGGCACCTATTCCTTTGCATCTGAGAATAGCCAAATTAAACAGAAATTCGAAAACTCATCAAACATCCGTCTCGGAGCTGAATATCGCTATGATATTTTTGCATTCCGTGGAGGAATTGCCATGTACAGCAGTGCTGTTGGTAACAGTTATTCAAATGGTGCATCAGATTTTAATGCCATAAGCTACTCTGGAGGTTTGGGAATGCGTGAGTCTGGCTATTTTATTGATTTAGGATATGCTTATACAAAGAGTAAAAACAGTCAGCAGGTTTATGCACTTGCAGAACAAGCCCCGCTTACTTCGCTTCAAGATGTAACACATCACAGGGTAATGATTACGCTTGGCTTTAAATTTTAAGACATGCAATAAACCGATAGAAGCGGCTAGCAATAATTTGTTAGCCGTTTTTTTATGCAAATTGCTGAAATAGATTAGAAAAAACATTCAGTGGCTACAAAGTCGGCTTTCAATTTCCCTGTATCGGTTAGAATATACTTTCCATCTTTATAAATCGCTTCGCCTGAAGAAATGAATTTAGAAATTGACCGTTCAAAATAAGCTACCCGTTGTTTTCCATATGTGTTTTCCATGTTGATAATATTAACGCCCCACTTGGTTCTCAGGCCAAGCATTACAAACTCATTATACTTATTCTGCTCCGATAGTAATTCAATCTCAAAATAATCGGGCGAGCCAGTCTGCATTAATTTTATGTATTGAGGGTTATTTGCAATATTCCACTGTCTATGGTTTCCATTGTAAGAATGAGCCGAAGGTCCTATGCCAATATATTTCCACCCTTTCCAATATCCCGAATTATGTACTGCATAATTGTCGCCCTTACAAAAATTAGAAATCTCGTATTGCTGCCATTGTTGTTGTTCGCACCATTGAAGCAATTGCTGAAAGTGGTTTGAATAAACTATTTCATCTGTTTGTGGTAACTGTTTCCGGGCAATCAATTTGGCAAGCGCTGTTCTTTCTTCTATGGTAAGCGCATAACACGAAAGGTGATTAATAGGCAATGTAGCCGCTAAATCAAGGTTCTTCCTCCATGCCTTTTCATCCTGAAAAGGTAAGCCATACATTAAATCAATTGTGATATAATCAAAACCAACACTTGCTGCGAGCTGTATTGACTCAATAGCCTCTGCTGCTTTGTGGGACCGATTCATGCGTATCAAATCGGCATCGTCAAAACTTTGCACCCCAATACTTAAACGATTGATTCCAAGTAATTGATAGTGTTTTAATAGCTCAGCCTTTATGTCTTCGGGATTGCATTCGATAGTAACTTCTGCCTTATCAGCTAGCACGTAATTAGTTCTTATGGCGTTAAAAATTCTTTCAATCTGCTTAGGACCTAATATAGATGGTGTTCCACCACCCAGATAAATTGACTGAAGAATAAATGGCTCATCAAAATACTTTTTCTTAAGCATTAATTCTGTGCAAATAGCATTTATCATCATGTCCACATTTTCTTTCGAAGTAGAAAAATGGAAATTGCAATAGCTGCAAGCCTGACTGCAATAAGGAATATGTATGTATAATGAATGCATTTACAATGTTGCAAAGGTAAATAAAGAACAAAGGTATGCGCTAATCTGTTTTTAGATAAGCCTCGGTTCAGTAAATGCAAATGCATCACAATGAAAACTACAAGGTTCCATAGTTTTACTACTAGCGTAAGCCATAGTTTAATTCGAACTCGCAAAAATCATTATAAGTAATTGATGTGCGTGAAAAAATAAATTATAACGAGTTCCAAAATGAATTACCTAATTCTTTAATGGCATTGCCTGCAATATATTCATAAAGAGTTCAAAAACAATAGGAAGTATACACTAATTCACTCTAAAAAAAAAGCCCTTGCCTGACGGCAAGGGCGAACATAAAAGTGATCAGGGGCAATTGATCATTGTAAAATTACGCGCTTCACACGTATATCGAAATTCACCTGTAGCTTAAGCATGTAAACAGCCTTACTAAGATGTGTCAAATCCAGTTTTAATAAATTGCTACCTGCCATACTACGTTGAGTAGTCTCGTAAACCAATTTACCATTTAAATCATATATATCCACGGTTACATCATGTTCATCGCTATCTATAAACTCAATATTGATAACTCCAGAACTTGGATTCGGATATGCATTGAGTTGTAAGAAATCATTGGCTTTCACATCCACTTTGGTAACATCGTTACAATTGAACTTTGGACATACCAACAAGTTGTGACGCTTCGTGCCTAATGACCAGCTACTATTGATAGCAGCTAACAAGTTGCGCATCTCGCTACGTGTAATCAAGCCAGTACAACCGCTAAGCAATCTACTTGCCTCAGTGTACACCTGCTCAACCGTATAACCCTTGTAAGCTCCTGAGTCTACTATCAAGTCCTTAAACATTACGTTGCTCATTGGCGCAAATCCCGGGTCAGCCAAATCAAAGTTGATATTAAGCGACAATGCAACCAATTGCGATGCCAGTCCATTATCCAAGTCGCCCGGTAATGGATTAACAACGGTTTGATTCAGAATATGCGTCCATCCCTTACTTGGCAAGAAGGTTTTTACTGCCGCTGCCGAGGTAAGCGTAATCGTATTGTTGTTACATGGCCCACCAAGTACCATTCCATTAGGGAATACATCAGCAAAATGAACGTCAAGGTAATCAGCGAGCATTGCTCCATTTGGATCATCCGGGTTTGGATTATAGTAATTTTGCTTAAATCCGGACATAAAGTTCCCGCAAATTGGCTTCTCATCATCGATATATACTGTAGCCATGGTTGTGCAACCATTTACATCAGTTATCGTAACCGTATGGAATGTTCCACCGCATAAGCCGGTAATTACTTTAGTCGTTTTTCCATTCGTCCAGCTATAGCTATAAGGAGCTACACCACCCGCAGGATTGGCTTGTGCTACACCATTACATTGGAAGCATACTGCATTCTTCTTGCTTATTCCTGCAATTAGCGGAGCAGGGTTGTCAATTTTAATCATGCATTGAGAGGTGCAACCATATGCACTTGTAACGGTTACAGTGTATGTTCCTGCAGCTAGTCCACTAACAGTTGCTGTTGTATAACCGTTACTCCATAAGTAAGTATAAGGCGCACTTCCACCGGTTGCCTGCACTTCGCATACTGCCGTGTTAGTTCCACTGCACATTACAGGAGTTACCAGGTTAATATTACACACAACAATTTCCATGTTGTCGGTAACCGTTGCATTACAGATGGTAGTACAACCCTTACTATCGGTAACAGTCACGGTATACATTCCGGCACACAGGCCTGTAATAGCCGAAGAAGTTTGTCCATTGTTCCATAGGAACGTATACGGACTCTTACCACCCGAAGCCGTAACCGAAGCGGTTCCGTTGCAAGCACCACAGGTCGACTCAGTTGTGAGTGTATTACATACCAACTTAGATGGCTGGGTTAAGGTATACTGCGCATAAGCCTGACATCCAATAGCGCTTGTTACCGTTACACTATATGTTCCTGAACTTAAACCAAATATGGTTATATTTGTAGAACCATTACTCCACAAGTAAGTATAAGGGGCAGTGCCTCCGGCAGGTGATGCAGTAAGTTCGCCATCACTCGCTCCATTACAACTGATTCCTTGCTTTTTAAGAATGCTAACTTTTGTTTCATCAGAAATCATATCAACTTTTACTGTACAAGCAGAAGTACAACCCTTTTTATCTGTTACAGTAACCGAGTAGTTACCTGCACACAGATTATTGATGGCAGCCGTAGTAGCACCATTGCTCCATAAGAAGGTATACGGAGCCTTTCCTCCTGTTACAGTAGCGGTGGCTGAGCCATTGCAAGCATTACATGTAGCACTGTTAGCAGTGGTGGCGCATACCAGTTGGTCAGGATTGAACAAACAAACACTGATTGTATCAAAGCATCCTAAGGCACTGGTAACAGTTACCGTATACGCTCCGGCACCAAGGCCAGTAATAGTAGCATTAGTTTGACCATTGCTCCACAGATAGGTGTAAGGTGCTGTGCCACCCGTAGCGCTTGCTGTAAGTTCTCCGTCATTTCCGCCAAAGCAAGAAATAGTCTTGTCTTTCGTTATATTAGCAATAAGCTGCTCATTGATATTATCCACTTTTACAGTACAAACTGTAGAACAGCCTCTTGCATCAGTAACTATTACATCATAATTTCCAGCACACAATCCTGTGGCAGTCGTTGCAGAAGCACCATTGCTCCACTGATAGGTGTAAGGAGCTACTCCACCATTAACAGAAACCGATGCAGTACCGTTGCATTGACCACAAGTTTCGTTGGTGGCATTGGCATTGCATGTCAATATCGCTGGCTGTCCCAGGAATATACTGCATTGTGAATTACATCCATTAGCATCTGTAACAGTTACAGTATATGTTCCTGAATACAAACTTGTAACAGAAGCGGTAGTAAAGCCGTTACTCCATAAGTAGGTGTATGGCTGAGACCCTCCGGTAGCAGTAGCACTTAATGCTCCTGAATTATCACCAAAACAGATAATCAATTTATCCTTAGCAATGGAACAGGCCAAAGAACCTGACAAGTCATCCACTTTTACATTGCACTCGCTGCTGCAACCGCGTTTATCAGTTACAGTTACCGTGTAATTACCTGCACAAAGTCCGGCTATACTGTTTGAAGTATCTCCATTACTCCACAAATAGGTGTAAGGCGTAATACCTCCGGTAACAATAACGCTTGCCGAGCCATTACAAGTACCACACAATGTTCCTGTTGCTGTTGTATTACATACTAATAGGGCTGGATTTACAAGGCAAACTGAGCAAGTTGTTGAACATCCGGCCTGATTCGTTACAGTTACCGTATAGAACCCTGCAGATAACCCTGAAACGGTAGCGGTTGTTCCGCCAGTACTCCAAAGGTAAGTTAACCCATTGCTGTTGTTTAAACCGGCTATGTTAACCGTTAATGCTCCATTACTTCCATTGTGGCAAGTGATAGAATGGGTCTTCTTTATAGTACATGATCCTAATGAAACACCATTAATATCAACACTACATGTTGATTCACATCCGTTGCCGTCAGTAACTGTTACGGTATATGTACCGGCACTTAGATTACTTTGAGCCATAGTTGTTGCACCATTACTCCATAAGTAGGAAACATTTCCTGTACCACCTATTGCACTTACACTTACCGAACCATCAGCTGCATTGCAGCTTGTTACATCTGTACTACTGCAACTTACTATT
The DNA here is from genome assembly GCA_016714535.1 of Bacteroidota bacterium. NCBI lineage: Bacteria > Pseudomonadati > Bacteroidota > Bacteroidota bacterium. The sequence goes on along the minus strand of JADKDR010000002.1, from coordinate 96,839 downwards.
AGCTCCGAAGGATTGCTAAGCGTAGCGGTAGCATTCGCACTATTACCATTTCCATCTAAAACAATTACAGTATACGTATTAGCTGTTGCATTAAAGATTGTAGCATCAGTTGCTCCATTGCTCCATATATAAGAAACGTTACCCTGAGCACCAGTGACATTTGCTGTCAAAGATCCGTCTGCACCATTGTAACAACTAACCGCGGTAGTAGAAATGCTCACATATAAAACTCCGGGCTCCGATACCACACTTTGACAAGTTACTGATTCACCGTTTAGACCGGTAACTGTAACTGTATATGTGCCTGCAATTAAACCACTTAGCGAAGACGTGGTAGCACCATTGCTCCACAAGTAGGTATAGCTTGGAACTCCTCCTACTGCAATAACTGATACCGTACCGTTACTACCACCATTCGTTGTAACATTGGTGCTCATGCAGTTTACTACTAGTTGAGCAGGTTGAGTTACTATTGTTTGAGCAGTTACTGAGGCTAATGATAATGAACCCCCTGATGCATCAGTTACGGTAACTGTATATACACCTGCTTGCAAGTTTGCTATATTAGCTGTAGTTGCACCGTTGCTCCACAAATATGAGTAGGGAGGCACACCACCTAAAACCTGAGAGGTAATTGAACCATCGTCACATAAGTAACATGTTTCATTGGTTGGCGTAAGTGTTACTAATAATTGATCAGGTTGTGTTATGGTTACATTGCAAGTTTGAGAAATTCCATTTGCATCGGTAACCGTAACTGTATATGAGCCCGCCACTAAGGTGTTTATTGATGAAGTAGCCTCACCATTGCTCCATAAATATTGGTAAGGAGTTACACCTCCATTTACAATCACACTTGCACTACCATCATTAGATCCAAAAGCGGTGCAATTTGCAGAACTACAAGTCACTACTAATACACCCGGTTCATAGATTGTAGTTGAGCAGCTGCTTGCACAACCACTGGCATCTGTAGCGGTAACTGTATATGTACCTGCGATTAATCCGGTTATTGCCGCAGTTGTTTCACCATTACTCCATAGGTAACTATATGGGGCTTGTCCACCCGAAGCAGTTACAGAAGCTGTACCATCGATGCCTCCATTAGTTGTTACATCAGTTGATGTACAACCAGCTACAACATCTGCAGGATCAACGATATCAATATTCCTGATATTACTTATTCCATTGTCATCTGTAACCGTTAACGTATAGGTACCTGCAGATAAACCAGTTCTGTCTTCAGAAGTATCTCCATTATCCCACAAATAAGAGTATGGTGCAACACCACCGGCAACAGTAACATCGATGGCTGCGGTATTCCCTCCTGCACATGCATTAGGGGTTATAACTTCGGTTATCAATAAAGCACCAGGCTCTAATACGGTTGCCTCACATGTAGCAGTATAACCATTGTTGTCAGTAATAATGACGGTGTAAACATTTGGTCCCAAATTACTTATAGATGATGATGTCACACCATTGCTCCATAAATATTGGTAAGGAGTTACACCTCCATTTACAATCACACTTGCACTACCATCATTAGATCCAAAAGCGGTGCAATTTGTAGAACTACAAGTCACTACTAATACACCCGGTTCATAGATTGTAGTTGAGCAGCTGCTTGCACAACCACTGGCATCTGTAGCGGTAACTGTATATGTACCTGCGATTAATCCGGTTATTGCCGCAGTTGTTTCGCCATTACTCCATAGGTAACTATATGGGGCTTGTCCACCCGAAGTAGTTACAGAAGCTGTACCATCGATGCCTCCATTAGTTGTTACATCAGTTGATGTACAACCAGCTACAACATCTGCAGGATCAACGATATCAATATTCCTGATATTACTTATTCCATTGTCATCTGTAACCGTTAACGTATAGGTACCTGCAGATAAACCAGTTCTGTCTTCAGAAGTATCTCCATTATCCCACAAATAAGAGTATGGTGCAACACCACCGGCAATAGTAACATCAATGGTTGCTGTATTCCCTCCTGCACATGCATTAGGGGTTATAACTTCGGTTATCAATAAAGCACCAGGCTCTAATACGGTTGCCTCGCATGTAGTAGTACAACCATTGTCATCAGTAATGATCACGGTGTAAATATTAGGACCCAGATTGCTTATAGATGAAGATGATTCACCATTGCTCCATGCATACGTGTAGGGTAATGTGCCACCGGCACCAACAACCAATGCTGATCCATTATTTGCTCCATTAGAACTACTGTTTGTGCTAAAGCAATTTGCTGACAAAATAGCGGGCTCAGTTATAGTCACTGCATCTGTAACAGATACTCCATTCGCATCAGTAACAATTACAGTATATGTTGCAGCACTTAATGAGCCTATTTGCGCTGCTACAGATCCATTACTCCAGGTATAAGCATAAGGGCTCACACCACCGGTAACAACTGCCTCAGCCAAACCATCGCTTAATCCATTACATGATATGTTTGTAGAAGAAAGTGAAACGGCTAAAACCATTGGTTCAGCAATAACTACAAAATCCTCAACTGTACAATTATTAAGATCAGTTACGGTAACAGTATAAGTGCCGGCAGATAGATTCGAAATAGCATTCGTAGTTTCAGCATTGCTCCATATATAGGTATAGTTACCAGAGCCTCCAGATGCTAATACCGAAGCAGTACCATCGTTACCACCATTTGATGTGACATCGGTACCGGACATTGTTACTTGTAAAATAGATGGTTCAGAAATAACAACGGATGATGTTCGTGTATCACCTGTTCCATCCGTAGCTGTTACCGTATAAACTCCGGCAGCTAAGCCGGTATGATCTTCATTTGTGCTTGCATCGCTCCACAAATAAGTGACAGGAGGATTACTTGATATAGTGGTAATATCAATACTACCATTATTTAAACCATTGCAGGTAATATCAGTTGCAATAGCAGAAATAGAGAACAATCCTGGTTCAAATACTATTGAATTACAAGTTGCCGTACATCCATTGTCATCCGTAACAATCACTGAATATACTCCTCCACTAAGGCTATTAATACATTGTGTAGACTCCCCATTGCTCCATACATATGAATATGCTCCTGTGCCTCCATTTACAAGCACACAAGCACTGCCGTCACCGGCATTTGCTACCGACACATCAAAATGTTGGCAAGTTAAATTCAACGCATCCGGTTCAGTTATTTCTATAGATGCGGTGGCAGATGCACCATTGGCATCTGTTACGGTAACAATATAGGTTCCGGCATATAATCCGGTACGGTCTTCATCGTTGCTGCCATCATTCCATACAACGCTATAAGGCTGAACGCCCCCGGTTATATCATTTAGGATGGTTCCGGTATTGTTGCCATAGCATAAAATATTATTGCCTGTTAAAGCAACCAATAAAACATCAGGCTGTATAATAGATACTGAACACGAGGTATTGCAACCATTAGCATCAGTAACTGTTACTGCGTAAGAATTCACTGCTAATCCATAGATAGCTGATGTAGTTGCTCCATTGCTCCAAAGGTAAGTATATGGCGATGTTCCGCCAGCAACTGCAACGCTCGCTGTTCCATCCGTATTGCCATTTATGGTAATATCTGCTGATGAACAAGTAGAAGACAACGCATCTGGATCCGTTAAGGTAGCTGAATAACTTTCGATAGCTCCATTTGCGTCTACAACTACCACCGTATACGTACCCGCTGTAAGACCATTTCTGTCTTCATCGGTACTTCCATTTTCCCATGTATATTGATAAGGTGCGGTTCCACCGCTTACGGTAACATCAATTGAACCATTCGCATCACCATTACACAAATTCGAAACTGTAGTTCCGGTAACTGAAAGTACTCCCGGTTCTGTAATTAGCAGATTGCAGCTGGCTGAACATCCATTGGCATCTGTAACCGTTACTGTATATGTACCAGGTGCCAGATTCCCAATAGAAGGAGTTGCCGCGCCTGTACTCCAAAGATACGCATATGGGCTAACGCCACCGCTACCGGTTACGCTTGCACTGCCATTGTCGGCTCCATTTATAGAGACATTATTGCCTGTGCATGTTGCTGCAACCTGATCAGGTTGAATTACTGTACTTACAAGTTCAAACGTTGCACCATGCTTATCAGTAACTACCACAGTATATGATCCGGCTGATAAGTTAGTTCTATCTTCACTGGTTGATCCATTATCCCACAAATAGGTATAAGGTGAGCCACCACCAGTGGTTGTTATTTCTATTGCACCATCGCTCAATCCATTGCAAGTAACATTGGTTATAGAAGCTGAAGCTGAAAGAGCATCGGGTTGGTCAACAAGCGAAAAACAAGAAGTAGTACAACCACTTGCATCGGTTATCGTTACATAATAAATTCCCGCTGTGAGGTTATTAATACATTGATTTGTATTACCATTATCCCATAGATAAGTGAATGGAGCCGTTCCTCCATTAGCAAACACACAGGCGCTGCCATTGCTACCGCCATTTATAGAAACATCGGTATGCACACATTGGCTGTTGATGGCTATAGGTTCGTTTATAACAACCGATTCAAAAACTGTTGCACCATTTGCATCTGTTACAGTAACCTGATAAGTTCCGGCACCAATCAATACGCGATCTTCATTCGTGTTGCCGTCTTGCCATACGTAAGTATAAGGAGCAATTCCACCGCTAGTGGTTCCGTTGATGGCACCATCTGTTAACCCGTTACAAGATATATCGGTGCCAACAAGAAGGATAGCTAATTGATTAGGTTCTGAAATGCTTACTGAACATGTTGCTGAGCAAAGATTTGCATCAGTTACAACAACACTATAGTTACCTGGTGCCAGGTTTGTAACAGACTGAGTAGTGGCACCATTAGACCAACTATAGGTATAAGGGGCAGTTCCGTCATTTGGCGAACTGGTAGCAGTGCCATTATTTATACCAAAAATAGTTACATCTGTTGAAGTGCAAGCTGTGGTTAAAAGTGCTGGTTCAATAACTGCATTTGTTAAAGAAGATACAGCACCATTAGCATCTGTAACTGTTATCGTATAGGTTCCGGCCACTAGTCCGTTACGATCGGCCGTTGTAGTACCATCATCCCAAAGGAAACTATAAGGCAACACACCCCCAGAGATAGACACATTAATTGATCCATCATTTAATCCGTTGCAGGAAACAGGTGAAATTACTGAAGTAAGATCAAGCGCTGCAGGCTGGGTAACGGTTTGTGAGCATGTCTTTGTACATCCGTTTGCATCTGTTACTGTGGCAGTATAAGTGCCGGCTGTAAGATTATTAATACAATCTGTTGTTTCCCCATTGGTCCAAAGATAGGTATATGGAGTTGTTCCGCCAGCAGGAACAACACAAGCTGATCCATCTGCTAAGCCATTGATAGAAACGTTGGTATGTGAACATGTATTAGTCAACTTTGCTGGCTCCAGTATTGATATTACCTGAATTACCGAAGCGCCATTAGCATCAGTTACTGTAACAGTATATGTTCCACCATCCAAATTACTTCTGTCTTCGTTGGTATCTCCATTATTCCATAAATAGGCATATGGCGATACACCACCTGATGCGGTAACATCAATACTGCCATTATTTAAACCAAAACAAGTAACATCGGTACCTGCAACATTTACCTCCAATGCGGTAGGCTCACTTACAGCAACACTGCACGAAGCGGTGCAACCATTATCGTCTGATACAACTACTGTATATGAATTAGCTGCCAGGCCGCTTATCGAAGCGGCTGTTTCACCATTACTCCAGAGGAACGAATAAGGACCAACACTGCCACTGGCTGAAACCGATGCCGTTCCATTATCACTACCAAATACGGTAATGTTAGTAGATGAGCAATTAACTATAAGTTCAGTAGGCTCAGTTAGAGACGTTGCCTTGGTCTTAGTAGCCCCATTTGCATCGGTTACTGTAACAGTATATGTTCCAGCAGATAACCCGGTGCGATTTTGATCTGTATTACCATCGTTCCATAAAAACTGGTATGCTGGAACGCCTCCTGAAACAACTACGTCCATCGTACCATTGCTTCCATTAAAGCAAGAAATATTTGATTTTAATATGGTTACATTAAGTGGCATTGGCTGGGCTATGAAAACGTTACACGTAGCCTCACAACCATTGCCATCAGTTACAGTAACCGTATACGCAATGGCATTTAAGCCGCTAACATTTGCAGTGGTTTGTCCATTACTCCATAAATAGGTGTAAGGTGTTACCCCGCCCGCAGCAGTAACTTCAGCGGTACCATCTGATGCACCGTTAATAGTTACATTGGTCGAGCTGCAATTGGCTGTAAGGGCTACAGGTTCAGACAAAGTATAAGATGTAGATGCTGATGCTCCTGCATCATCTGTCACGATTACTGTATAAATGCCAGCAATAAGGTTAGAATTAATCGCAGAAGTTGTGCCATTTGACCATGCATAAGTATACGGTGAAAGCCCGCCAGTAGCAGTTGCTTCCAACTCCCCTGTAGCGGAACCATTGCAGCTAACTCCTAAAACCTCATTAATAGTTGCTGTAAGCACATTGGGCTCGTTTACGGTTGATTGACAAGATGTAGCACATCCATTAGCATCCGTAACTGTAACCGTATATGTTCCAGAAACAAGGCCGGTATTGGAACTGCTTGTATTACCATTAGTCCATAAATAGGAGTATGGTGATGTGCCTCCAGAAACAGAAACAGTGGCAATACCATTGCTTCCTCCATTGATGGTAACATTTACTGCAGAGCAATTGGCAACCAATGCTGCCGGCTCGATAACTGCAATTTGATCAGAAATAGAAGCGCCTCCGTCATCAGTAACTGTAACTGTATATGTACCTGCTGCTAAATTACTACGATTCTTAGTGGTTGCGCCATTCTCCCACAGATAGGTGTAAGGAGTAAGTCCTCCGGTTACCGTATTTATGATGGAACCATTTAAGCCTCCATTGCATTCCACATCATTTGCTGTGAGTGTTATACTAAGTGGTTGTGGTTCGTTTACTACCGAAGAACATTCTTTTGAACATCCATTCGCATCAGTTACTGTAACAGTATATGTACCTGCCGTTAAAGCGTTAACATTTGCAGTAGTAGCATTGTTGCTCCACAGGTAGGTGTAGCCTGGCGTACCACCAGCTACAGCAACTGAAGCTGTTCCATTACTTCCGCCATTTACCGAAACATCTCCTGCACTGCAGGTAAGGCTCAACGATGAAGGCTCCGAAATAGTTGCCTGACTGCTTATTGTGCAACCATCAACATCGGTAGCTGTTACGGTATACGTTCCAGCTGCTAGCCCTGCAGCCGTAGCATTCGTTTGGCTATTACTCCAAAGATACGTAAGTGAACCAGTATTATTCGTAACAGAAGCAGTAGCAGTACCATCGTTGCCTCCATTACAAGATATGTTGACGCTATTCATCGAAACTGAAAGCGTACAAACTTGCGTTTCCTTAAAACCAAAATCAAGATTATGATTATGTACACCTTCAGCGCCTGTGGCAAACTCAATTTCGGCACGTGCTCCAACTAATGATGCATCATTATCACTCATTCCTGCTTCGCCATTACCGACTGCGCTTTGTGTAGTTAATTCCAGATTCGAAAGCACTCCCGTGCCAGTGTTATTAAACTGTGAAGATGCAATACGTAATTTATAACTTACATTTGGCAATAAACCATTGGCTCCATTTAAGGTTACATTGGTCATATTGAAATAATATCTTCCTTTATTGTCTGTAGTGTCTTTGCCAATTACAACTCCATCGCTACTGCGCACTAATTCAACAATTACATTGTCAATTCCTGATTCATGAGCATCGGCAATTCCATTTTTAATTTTTTCTCTCCACACCAAATTACCAATTTCAATATCAGGTTTTTCAGATGCAGCGCGTATTTTACCAATACCGTTTGCATTTCCAAAATTACCAGCTATGGTAGCATCAAAAATTTGAAACTCATTAATACGTTCGCCCGTTGTGTTGGATAAACGTAGCAAACCTCCAGCATTAAATGACTGTGCCACGCTAAAAGCGCCTAAGGTTACCGATGAATCTCCAGGTAGCATTGACACGGAACCTAATGAAGTTTCATCAAACCATAGTGGATTTATTGGGAAAATAGGATCTTGAAAAAACTCGCCATGGTAGAACTCACCTCCACCTATACCTTGATAATTATTACTACCACTCGTAGTTATAGGACCTGCAGTTCCATTATTTTCTACTTCATACGAACATCCATTTTTATACACTCTAATTAAATCACCTCCGGCAGAAGTCGAATAAAAATCAAAAGATGCCGTGTTTAAATTATATTGTCCAGAACCCCCTTGATGACCCATACGATCCATAAATGCTAAAATAATAGAGCCATCGTTGTCAAACTCAATATCCGAAACTATAGGCTGAGGATAGGTAATTTCTCCTCCTCCATCAGGATGCCAGTCATCACTCCATGGATTCCATAAGGTATCGTTTGGATTTATTTCATCATTTGTTCTTCCCTTATGAAAGTTTAATGCAATTCCATCAACAGCTGGAGTAGCATCAAATGCGTCAGCGGCAACATCAAAAGAATAAACATATGCATATAAATCTGTTGGTGCTCCACTGGTATTATTACTACCACCATTTTCACCAGTGCATATTACTCCAACATAAACTTTGTTGCGAAAGTACTTTACTGCAAAGGCACGTGCCACCCCCAGGTTGCAACCCGGATCTGGTACAGCAACCGCACTTACTTGTGCTGCCGTTGGAATTAATGGTGAAGATGGATTGCGTAAATCAATTTTATACAAATTATTGTCATATAAATTTACCATAAACAAAAACTGGCCATCGGCAGAAACATCCATTCCACCAATTCCGGTTTTACCAACTTGAAAGTATGCAAGAGAATCATGACTAGGATCGTTAGCGTCTGCAGAAAGGCCGCGTTGCGCATTCGTTCTTACTTGCAAGGAACCTGATGCTGCATGTGTTGGAAAGCCTAAACCATCCAAATTAAAAAAACGTGTTGTAGTAGCCGGATAGACTGCCGAAGGATCGATAAGATAAACACCACCTGATCCTAATGGTCCAAGACCAGCATGACGCTTTACAAATGCCGAAGCAAATATTTTTCTTGATTGGCGGCTGTATGCAGCACCCCAAACCGAACCAATAGAATCTGCTCGTGCAATATTAATAGGTTCATCAGAACTTGCTCCTCCTTGCGAAGCAGGAGTTCCTGAAAAGTTTTTACGTACAGCCACAAATGCCGAAGTCGTCCCGGCTGTTCCTCCACCTAGTGGATTGCCAGTGACAAATTTCGACATATATATATATGGATTATTATCCAAAGTAAAGTCGCCAGGATAGTTCAAAGCAAAATTTACATTGGTTGCTCCCCCTTTTACAAATTGTATGGCCGAGCCATAAGTTTGTGCTCCAGAACTACTGTAATCATATGTACGATCGTTATAGCAAGTAGAGCCAGGAGTTTGAATAATAAATTCGAGGCGGGTTGAAACTCCAGATGGCACTTCCGCAGCTGTCATACTATAAAAACCGTTATCATCGGTTAAGGTAACATGCAACAAATTGTCGGTGCTATCAAAAGCACATACAGCAACCTCGGCCACGCCAGGCTCCATGTTGGGAAAAGTTTTTCCCTGAATTCCATTACCATTGTAATCTCTGAATACATAGCCACTAAGCTGTGCCTGCGTAGTTATGTAGCTTAACATCATGATAATGGATAATCCAAACGCCTTACGAAACAGTGGTGGTCGCATGGTGTTTTCCAAGTCTTTGACTTGTTTTAATTTTTCCTCCCACGTAGTGGAAGATTTTTTTCCGGCAGGCTTTGTTTTTGGTTTAGCCTTTTTAATGTCCGGTAATAGAAGTTTAAATAATTTCATTTTTTATTGATTTTTGATTTGACTTAATTTCATTTTTAAAGTGTGTTGATTGAAAAAGGATACTAAGCGAGAACCAAAAAGTTGTTGAATTGCGCCCTGATTTCACTTTTATGGTTTCGCGTTAATTTTTTTACCTAAGAGGTGTTCGAAAATGTATTTATTATCATTATTCTATTTATTTGATGTGTTATATCGATTTGATAGATTTTGAGCATAGCGCTGCCAGGCCTCGATTTTCAATCAATTTGAAAGGCGATAGTTGCAAACCCTTATGTTATCCTTTAAACTGGCTGCAAGAAGCTGCCGGATAACAATACTGCTAAGGCATAAAAAGCCATAAGCGGTAATCTGCTAAATCATGTTTTGGCCATAAACCGATGAAACTCGGTGAAAACAGCTTTTAGCATTTGGAAAAAACTGAGTGTCAGAATAGAATTAATCATCCCAGAATTATTTAAAATAAAAATTTTTGCTTAACAAAATCTACCATTTACCTATTAGAATAGAATAGTTGATGGTATTATTTGCCCCGTTTAATTTGCCCCGAATTAGAAGCCGCCCTTATTGATGTTAGATAGAGTAGACATTTTTGTAGGCGAATCATCTAATTACTGTGGCAAAAGAACATATAGTTATTAACAACGACAAGCATTGATAGAATATTCGCCAAAAAAAGCTAATATTATGATATAAGTAATTATATTTCAATAATTTAAGTAAATGTGAAAAGCAAAATAATCACCAATATGACTATGTATAATAGCCATTTTTGTTGGTAAACAATCTATTTTATTAGGCTATTAACTGAAAAAGGAGGTCAAAGTATACCAAATAGCACAAACCGGGGGTAGTAAAGCTTGGTGAACTAGCTTCTCAACCGAAAAATATTCAAATAACCTATTAGAAATTCCTTAAGAATAAAAAGCCATCTTCTCCTTTGGTTTAACTACTGTGTAAATGGAAGGCAAAAAATTGCTCTCAATTCAATAGGGTAATAAGGTTATTGATTATTCCAATTTTGATACCATGTCAAGTTAATGTGATGCGGTAACTAGTATTCGTAAAATTTCGGTGCATCTTTGCACAACTTAAATGAGTGGTACATGGAAGATGTATTAAAATTTGCCAAACAATTGGCAATAATTGCAGCCCTGGGGCTTGCCATAGTTTACACACTTCAGGCAGTGGAACCTGCCCATTGGCATACACCACACCCTTGGGTGTTGGTGGTGTTCTTTTATTTGATGGGAGTTGGGTTCTATGGAGGATTATTTTATAGTTCAGATGGAGACCCTAAAGCATTTGTTCGCTATTACCTTGCAGGAACTACCATTAAATTATTTATCATGTTGGCTGTTCTTGTTTTGTTTAGCATGGCATTACCACAGTCAGCCCAAGGATTTATTATTAAATTTTTCTTACTGTATTTGATTTTTACAGCTTTCGAAGTGTATCACTTATATAAAAAGTATAAGACTAATTAAACCAAGAAGCTTTATGCGTTAAATCTTTTCTTTGGCGTTTAATCATGCTTGTTAGATTTATTATTTATTTATCTAACTAATAGTTCCGTACTCACAAAAGCGTACACGCTTGTAGTTTTTTTGTGCATTTTTCATCCATTTTTTTATTTATCAAAGATATATTTTATATCGACTACGATAATTTGATTAAACTTTTCAAATCACCATTGCTCAGCCAATACACCCCCAACCCCCACATGGGGGCAACCTATACTGCGCTGGGTTTTTCGTATCATTTAGTTTTTGTTTGTAATGGAATTTGTTTTTTCTATTTCTTTTGATGCATTGGTTATTTTATTTAAGATAATTTCATTACTAAAACGAAATTCAAAAATCTCGATTTTCTTTTTCAGCTAGACATTTCACAATTAAGATAATGCCAGCCGAGCATTGGTAAGCCCCCAGTTGGGGTTGGGGGTTAATTCTTCACCAATTTAGCATATTACTATTCATGTTTTTCTTCTATCTTAATATCTGGCACCGCTAATATAAAGGCAAGTTATCTGCCACCTTCTATTCATTAATCTTTTTCATTATGAAAAAGAAAAATCATTTAGGTCGGTTTACAAAAAACAAACATCTGTTCAACTAAATACAGTACCAAGGGTTTTCCCCTGTTTTTTTAAAACAGGGGTTTGCCATCTTTTATAGCGCATTGCCTCGCAATACATTTGTATCAGTAATTAAATACTGTTTTAGAAAAAAAAAGAAATACGGCTTTACCAAAGTAACGCAACCAATCATTAACCTAACCCTAACTTGTCCGACCCCGTAAGGTCGGTTATCCATCTAAGCCCCGTAAGGCTTTTTTAATGAGTTAAAAAAGTTAGGAATTCATAGTCACCAAAATAAAAAACCAAATGTTGGTGTCATGAGTATGGTCAATTGTTTTACACCAAGTAACTTGCAATTATGTTTTATCCATGCATATTCGCGCATTGATAATAAAATGACTTGCAAAAATGAACGTATTAGTTACAGGAGGCACAGGCTTTATAGGATCGCATACCGTAGTTGAGTTACAAAAAAAAGGTTTCAATGTTTTTATTATAGACAATCTCAGCAATTCGCGTCCCGAAGTTGTTGATGCCATAACGGAAGTAACCGGAATAAGACCTTATTTTTACGAATTTGATATTTGCCAAAAAGAAAAAATCTCCGATTTTTTTCAGCAGCATACCATTCATGCTATGGTACATTTTGCCGCGCACAAAGCGGTGGGCGAATCGGTAGAAAAACCATTAATGTATTATCGCAACAACATTGTATCGTTGCTAAATCTATTAGATCAATGTGTGGCCAGCCCACACCCTATTCACTTAGTTTTCTCTTCTTCGTGTACCGTATATGGCGAGCCCGACTATTTGCCGGTTGATGAAAAAGCCCCCATTAAACCTGCCGAATCGCCTTATGGAAATACCAAAAAAATGAGTGAAGACATTATACGCGATACAAGCCGGGCATGCCATAACAAAGCTATTGCCTTAAGGTACTTTAATCCGGTTGGGGCGCACGACTCTGCCCTTATAGGCGAGTATCCGCTTGGCAGGCCAAACAACCTGATGCCCATCATAACCCAAACAGCCATTGGTAAATTGGCGGGTTTCAATATTTTCGGAAATGACTATGATACACCTGATGGATCATGCATCAGGGATTATATACATGTAGTTGACCTTGCGCGGGCACATGTAGTTGCCATAGAACGTATGATACACAACAAAAACAAAACGGACTACGAAGTGTTTAATATTGGTACCGGCAATGGTATAAGCGTTGTAGAAATGGTTGCAGCATTTGAAAAAATGACTGGTGAAAAGCTGAATTACACCATAGCTGCACGCAGGGCTGGAGATGTGGTAAAGGTATTTGCTGATACTAAGTTGGCAAATGAAGAACTGGGATGGAAAGCAGAGCTAAACCTTGAGGATATGGTAAAAAGTGCCTGGGCATGGGAGCAAAAGCTTAAAGAAAAAGGCCTTTAAGCGGAAATTGGCTCAGCAAAGGGCAAAAAAAAATCCAGATGATTAATCTGGATTAGGGCAACGAAGTTCTTTACATCTTAATAGTTGTCGTTGTTACGAGGGCCGCGTCTGAAGTTACTTCTTCTTTCGCCACCTCCGCCACCGCCACCGCCTTCTGTACGAGGGCGAGCCTCAGAAACGGTAATGGCACGGCCATTAATTTCTTTGCCATTCAATGCATTTAAAGCGTTACTTGCTTCTGCATCATTGGGCATTTCTACAAAGCCGTAGCCTTTGCTTCTGCCAGAGAATTTGTCGGACACAATTCTTACAGAAGAAACTTCGCCATAAGAGCGGAATGTTTCCTCTAAATCGCTGTCCTTAACCTTATATTCAAGGTTACCTACATAAATGTTCATTTGATAAAGTATATAAATTATTAAAACGCTACGAATAACGTGATAATAAATTTATAAAAAAAATAAATTTTAAATATTATCAGTGCGTTTTTATCCGGTAAATTTGGCTAATTAAGTAATAGATAGTCCCTTACCATGGCTTAATAAGAAAATTCTGTTCCTAAATATATCCAATAATTTATGATTTCATTAATAAAATCTAACACCCGAGGCAGTATGGAATTAGATTGGCTCAATGCTCGCTATTCCTTTAGTTTTGCCGGTTATCACAACCCAAAGCGCATGCATTTTGGGGTATTACGTGTACTTAATGACGACATAGTTGCCGCAGGGGGAGGTTTTGGCATGCACCCTCATGATAACATGGAAATTATCACCATTCCATTAGAGGGAGCCTTAAGTCACACCGATAGTCTTGGCAATACCGGCCTAATTCGCAAAGGCGAAATTCAGGTTATGAGTGCCGGAACAGGCATATTACACAGTGAATTTAATCATAGCAAAACCGATCCGGTAAAACTTTTACAAATTTGGCTGTATCCCAATGTGCGTAATGTTTCGCCACGCTACTCCCAACGCACGTATGATATAGGAAAATTAAATAAGTGGCAGTGCCTTGTTTCGCCTTTGGACAAAGGGGCAGGAGATACCTGGATTAATCAGGAGGCATGGTTTTCAATTGCTTTCCTCGAAAAGGATAAAGAAATCACCTACTCGCTCAATCAGGCTAAAAATGGAATTTTTATTTTTTTAATAGAGGGGGCATGCACAGTTGAAAAACAAATTTTAGCAAGACGAGACGCACTATCCATTGAAAAAGAAGAAAAAATTGACATACTTGCAACCGAAAAATCGATGGTACTGCTAATTGAAGTGCCTATGCAAGTGTAATTAATTAAGTTTAAAAAAGATAGAATATGTCAAAGTCAAAATGGATAATAGACCATGCGCACAGCACTGTTGGTTTTAAGGTAAAGCACCTGATGCTTACTTATGTTTCTGGCGAATTTTTGAATTACGACTCGGCAATAGAAACTGAAAACGAAGATTTTATGCATGCCATGATTTCATTTAGTGCAAAGAGCGACAGCATAAGTACCAGCAATGGACAAAGGGACGAACACATTAAGTCGGCCGACTTTCTTGATTGTGCCAACTACCCTAACATTACCTTTAAAGCAACCAAATACGAGAGTATTGATAATGATGGCTCGTATGAATTGTATGGAGATTTGACCATACGAAATATTACCAAACCTGTTAAACTTGATGTTGAATTTGGGGGTGTGTTGCATGACCCCTGGGGTAATGCCAAGGCAGGTTTCACAATCAACGGCAAATTTAGCCGCAACGATTTTGGACTTGTGTGGAATCAGGCACTCGAAACCGGAGGGGTACTAGTGAGCGATGACATACGTGTTAGTTGCGAAATACAACTAGTGAAACAATAGTTATCAAACACAACATAGCAACAAAGCAAACTTTAAAGATTGCAAGTTGTTACCAACTAAAAATCAGAAACTGAATGTTAATAGGAATTGGAATTTGCTTACTCACCTTTGCCATAATGGAAGCTGTAACATGGTGCACTCATAAATTTGTAATGCATGGCTTTTTATGGTATTTACATCGCGATCATCATCAGCCACACGAAGGTTTTTTTGAAAAAAACGATGCCTTCTTTCTGATTTTTGCCATACCAAGTTTTTTACTCATTCTTACAGGAGCCAATGCTGGCTTTACATGGTGGTTTTATATTGGTTTGGGCATCATGCTATATGGTCTTGCTTATTTCCTTGTGCACGATATTTTTATACATCAACGTTTTCGCTTTTTACGAAATTCTTCTTCCTGGTATGCACGCGGATTGCGTAAGGCACACAAGGTGCATCACAAGCATTTAGGCAAGGAAGAGGGTGAGTGTTTCGGAATGTTATTTGTGCCCTTCAGATACTTTGTCGAAGCAATGAAACCAACTTCCAATAATTTGTTTGAAAAAAACTAACGCTAATGAAGTGGTTATACCTTGCCTTTAACGTTGGCAGTGTAACGGTGCCTTTTTTATTTAGCTTTGATAAACGACTCGGTTTTAATAAAACTGAAAAATTCTTGCCACTGCGCTTGTTTTAACCGCGGTACTCTTTTTGATTTGGGACTTTTTGGCTTGTTTACTCAAATTGGAATCTGGAAATTCAATTACAACTCGCATTAGGCTATACGTTGGACAACTTACCTTTTGAGGTGTGGATGTTTTTTATCTTTATTCTATTTGCATGCATATTTACACATGAACCACTCAAGTATTTAATTCCTAAAATTTTTATTCATAATTATGGCAAACAAATCACCAACGCAACGTTGGCTCTGTGTGTATTGATGATTGCACCATATCACGACCGCTATTACACATGAACTACCTTTATACTGCTTGGCATTGTGCTGAGTATTAATCAATTTTTATTAAAGGCAGGTTTTATTTTAGCTTTTTGGTTTCGTGCATTCCCTTTGCCATTGTAACTGGATTGTTAACGGCTATGCCAGTATTGATTTAAAGCAATACAGAAAACTGTGGCATTCGGGCAGGCGCTATTCCTGCAGAAGATTTCTTTTACAGCATGCTGATGCTATTAATGAACATTACTATTTTTGAGCGCTTAAAAAATGCAAATGCCTGAAGGCATTTTTCCGGCTTCGTAGTACAATGGATAGTATAGGGGTTTCCGAAGCCCTTGATACAGGTTCGATTCCTGTCGAAGCTACTACTTATTTGCACCCTCTTTTTACCAAGTATTTTGACTTGGTGGCCTTCCCAATAACTCTTCCAATTATAGTTATTCTTATGCTCTTACTTGCTTCAAAAGTAATCCGCTTGATAACAGACCAACTATATCGAATTTATAAAAATATTAAGCCCTCCCTATTTTTTCAAAATTTAACGGGCATGGGTACTAAAATCCAACCTGATTTAACGATTTCGATATCTTCCGTTTTCAATACAATAGTTTGATTAGCAATCAGTATTGTCATTGTTTTCAACTCATTGTGCTATTTTATTATAAAAGCAAATAAGTTAAGGAGTGCTATTGCTACTCTTACTTTCTTTTTTACCTTCGCGCCCTGAAAAAATCAGCATCACAGAGCAATGGCAAATCTTAAAGAAATACGATTAAGGATAACATCGGTATCGAGTACGCAGCAAATTACCAAAGCTATGAAAATGGTAAGCGCAGCAAAATTACGCAGAGCTCAAGATGCAATCATTCAAATGCGTCCATATGCAAATAAACTCCGCGACATTATGGAAAATGTGAGCGGCTCCTTAGACGGAAATGCTGGTGGCCAATATGCTAAGGAACGCAAAGTAGAAAAGGTATTGATAGTTGCTATTAATAGCAACCGTGGGTTGTGTGGTGGTTTCAATGCCAACGTCATCCGTACAGTGAACCGATTATTAAATCACGAATACGCTACTCAGGCAAATGCAGGTCAGGTAAAAATTTTAGCAATCGGTAAAAAAGCTTCAGACTTTTTTAATAAGAAACCGGCCAGTTTTGCCGGCCACCATAATGAAGTTTACAATTCTTTAAAATTTGATGTAGTAGCACCAATTGCCGAGTCAATAATGAAACAATTTGCCGATGGTACTTTTGACAAAGTAGTACTGGTTTACAATCAGTTTAAAAATGCTGCCGTACAGAATGTACAAAATGAACAATTATTACCAGTTACTGCAACCGCAATTGTGGGTGCCAAAGCAAAATCGAAAACATCATCTGATTATATCTATAATCCAGGCAAAGAGGAAATAGTAAATGACCTGATACCACGTGCAGTAAAAACACAATTGTTCAAAGCACTTTTAGATTCGCAAGCCAGTGAGCATGGTGCACGTATGACCGCTATGAGTAAGGCTACCGACAACGCACAAGAACTTCTTCGCGACTTACGCATTACTTATAATAAAGCACGTCAGGCAAGCATTACAAATGAAATTCTTGAAATTGTTGCAGGTGCCGAAGCCTTAAAAGGTTAATTAAATTCCATTATTTAATAGCGATGCAAATTTTATGTTTGATTGACACCATCAACACATTATACCGCTATGCCTTCTAACATATTAATTGTATACACCGGGGGCACCATAGGCATGGTGCACGATAAAGATACCGGGAGCCTGGTTCCATTTGACTTTGGAAAAATAGAAGATCGCATACCTGAGCTAAAATCATTTTCGTGTGCTATTGATTTTATCAGCTATCACCCACTAATTGACAGCAGCGATGTTACCACTACTTTATGGAATCAACTGGCGCAAACCATTTATGACAACCAAATTAATTATGGTGCAATCATAATTTTGCATGGTACAGATACTATGGCCTATACCGCTTCGGCCTTGAGTTTTATGCTGGAAGGGAAACACGTACCAGTGCTGTTAACCGGCTCGCAATTGCCCATTGGCGCTGTGCGTACCGATGCACGTAACAACCTAATAACTACCGTTGAAATTGCCTGTCAACTCATTCAAAAAAATATTGCTCTTAACGAAGTATGCATTTGCTTTGACGATTTACTCCTTCGTGGCAATCGTTGCGAAAAATTTACTTCATCACGATTCTATGCGTTCAGGTCTGAAAATTTTCCTGCACTTGCCGATGCCGGCACTGAAATAGAATTTCATCCTGAGTTGTTTTTGGCAATACCAACACAATCGCTACGTATACAGCCATTGTTACATATACCTGTTTGGTTGATTAAAATACATCCATCCATGAACCTCGAATTCATGATGGCTTGCCTCAATGCTCAAAATAATGCAAGCTTACCAAAAGCCATCTTACTCGAAACGTTTGGTGCTGGTAATGCTCCAACCGATAAACGTTTTGAAGAATTTGTATCCGATGCCATTGCGAAAAATATGGTGGTAGTTAATGTTTCGCAATGCATAGGAGGCGCTGTAGAACCGGGCAAATATGCCGGCAGTTATC
Source organism: Bacteroidota bacterium (assembly GCA_016714535.1). Taxonomy (NCBI): domain Bacteria; kingdom Pseudomonadati; phylum Bacteroidota; species Bacteroidota bacterium. The sequence continues at coordinate 78,025 of JADKDR010000002.1, read as the reverse complement.
GCTTGCATCAATTGGGTGTAATCAATGGCCATGACCTTACAACCGAAGCAGCACTTGCCAAGTTAATGTATTTATTTTCTAAAGGCCTTGAGTCAAAACAAGTAGCGTTGCAAATGGAAATTTCGCTTAGGGGCGAAATGGATCTTCGTTAGTTTTAGTTTTGTTATAAATACTATAAATATCCGGCTGCTCTAATTGCTTTTTTTTACTGCTTATAAAATTTCCCTTTCCCAAAGCCGTTTGTAGAAATATGAAATCTATAGATACAAAGTTCAATAAATCCTTTTTCATATTCGTGTTGTGTTTACTTGTCTCCCAATTTTCGTATTCACAAAGTTCATCAACTCGGATTGAGATAGATGCAATAAACGACTCTCTCTTCGTTTTTTTAATACAATCAAAAACAGACAGCGTGCGCATACATCATAAAACTGTTGCACTTAACCCGGATAGTAATTTACAAAAAGCGGCAACCAATCATGTAAACTATGTTATGCAGCAGGGCACGCTAACGCACTTTCAAGCTGGTAGCCGTCAGTTGTATGACCCTTTTGATAGGGCGGTATTTTACAAGGCCGCATTTGGAACAGTAGGAGAAAATATTGCCTTTACCTATATCGGAAAATTAACTAAAAGTAATTATGGCAAACCACACACTAACTTTACTTACGAAGAAGTGGCTGATGATCTGGTAAAGATGTGGAAGCACTCTGCAGAACACTTTAAAAATTTAACTGAAAAAGAATTTACTCATTCCGGAATTGCAATTGCTTTTTCTTATAAAGAGCAAGCCTTGTATGCTGTGCAAGTGTATGGAGGAAATAAAAAGAAATAATAAGTGAATTAATATTGCAGCACGCGCTCAATCATTGCCCTTACTTTATCTGTATTGGGCACCATGGTTTGCTCGAGGATAGCGTTAAGAGGAATGGCTGGCAAATTTTCGCTTCCAATAACCATAACAGGTGCATCAAGATCTTGAAAGCACTGTTGCTGTATACGTCCACATAGCGCCTGTGCAAAACTATTGTTGTATGGCTCTTCGGTAACTACCAAGCAACGGTTATGTTTTTTTACTGATTGAAAAATAGCTTGCTCATCCAACGGATATAGTGAGCGCAGGTCAATAATTTCTACTTTTTCAGCAAACTCCTTACTTGCATTTCGCGCCCAATAAACACCCATGCCGTAAGTAATAACGGTAACCGTATTAGTTGTCGAATTCGAATCGGCTTCCTGCACCATTCGCGCTTTCCCAATTGGAATGATATAATCTTCATCGGGTTCAATTGTTTTAGCCTCTTCGGTACCCTTTATTTTACTCCAGTACAATCCTTTGTGTTCTAATATTACTACAGGGTTGGGGTCGTAGTAGGCAGCCTTTAGCAATCCCTTTAAATCGGCTCCGGTACTTGGATATAAAACCTTTATACCTTTTATGTTGGTGAGCACACTTTCTACACTGCTACTATGATAAGGACCTCCGCTGCCATAGGCACCAATGGGCACACGGACAATACAACTTACCGGAAACTTTCCAACTGTGAGGTAACAGCTTCGGCTTACTTCGGTAAATAATTGATTAAGTCCTGGCCAAATATAATCAGCAAATTGCACCTCAACAATGGGCCGTAACCCAACAGCGCTCATCCCCACGGTGCTTCCAATAATAAATGCTTCCTGTATAGGGGTATTAAAAACTCTGTGGTCACCAAACTTTTGAGCAAGAGTAGCCGCCTCGCGAAATACGCCTCCAAGCCTGCGGCCAACATCCTGACCATACAATAAGCACTCGGGGTGTTTTGCCATCAGTTCCTGAATGGCAAACAAAGCGCTGTCAACCATTACAGTTTTTTCTTTCCCTACCGGTTCGCGTACTCCTCTTTCTTCGGTAACAGGAGTGGGAGCAAATTCATGTAAAAATAAATCTTCGGGGAGAGGGTCCTGGGCATTGCGTGCACGCTCAAAATCTGCTGACACCTTAGTACGCACATCATTTTCAATAATGATTAGCTCGCTTTCATCCATGCCCATTTGCAATAAAAGATTGCGCAGAAGCGGATAGGGGTCTCGCGCAGAAGCTTCTTCCAAATCATCACGGTACCACTCCTTGCGTACACCGCTTGTATGGTGATTAAGCAAAGGCACTTTTGCATGCACCATTACTGGTTTTCCTTCTTTACGAATATAGGCCAATGTTTCGTGCAAGGTATTATAACACAACGAAAAATCAGTTCCATCAATGGAATACACTTTTAAGCCTTTAAACCCTTCGGCATATTCATTAGCGTCCATAGCTCTTATTTCGGCAGCAGTGGCACTTATATCCCATCCATTATCCTGAATAAAATATAAAATAGGCAACCCTCGCAGCACTGCCATTTGAAAGGCTTCGCTCACTTCACCTTCGGTAACCGAAGCATCACCCAGAGAACATACGGCTACAGGTCTTACCTCATCGGGCATCAATTGCATTTGCTGTGCATATTGTATACCCATTGCAATGCCTGTGGTAGGTATGGCTTGCATACCTGTTGCGCTGCTCTGATGAGGTATTACCGGCATTCCCTCTCTACGAAGCGAAGGATGCGAATAATAAGTACGACCACCACTGAACGGATCATCACGTTTGGCCATCAATTGCAACATAAGTTCGTATGGCTCCATGCCTATCGAAAGCAAAATACTATCGTCACGGTAATAAGCAGATAAATAGTCTATCGGTTTTAGTTGTAATCCCAGTGCAATCTGAAAAGCTTCGTGGCCTCGCGAAGTAGCATGCACATACTTGCTTGTAAACGATGCATTGGCCTCGTAAATCTCGGTCATTGCTTTTGCTGTGCATATTAATTCGTATGCGCGCAAAAGTGTATGATCTTCTATTTTATTCTTTCGCTTGTGTTGAGTAAGCATTTGACTTTTTTTGAAAATTTGCTTTTGAAAAAATTAATTTACCAATATTAATACTTCGCCCTTTTCAACCTTTTGTCCCTTGCTGATTTTTATAGATTTTACTTTCATATCTGCAGGGGCTTTAATGGCATTTTCCATTTTCATTGCTTCTAATACCAACAATGTATCGCCTTTTAGCAACTCATCGCCTTCCTTAACCAATACCTGAACTACTAAGCCCGGCATGGGTGCTTTTATGTCATTCAGCTTGGGCTTTATGGCTGCATCCATTCCCAAATCGTGCAGCAATTCATCAAATTTATCTTTAATAGAAACAGTATAAATGGTTGCATTAACTTTTATAATAGCATTTCGAGATCCCTTATCAATGCTAACCAACTCAACACTATACACTCGATTATTTTTTAGCACATGCCATTTGTTTTTTGCAACAACTACTTTATCAAGAACAACTTTTTCATTATCGATGATCCATTCATTTCCTTCGCCTTTCAATAATGAAAGTGTTTTCTTTTCATTAACTTCTGCCTTTTGCATTTTATGAAAATTTAGTTGCAATGTTACACATTAGGCAACTATGTATCAAGATGATTTTAGAAAATAGTCGAACAAGACGTTAGCCTTTTTAATAGCTTGATCAACTGTTTTTTATAAGATGTTTAAGGCAATGTGCCAAGCTAAAAGAATCAATTCGTATCAATTTTTTCGAAACGACTGTGGTACACTTTGTTACTATTAAAAACTACAACCGAATAACTTCCAGAGGAAAGTATGGAGGCATCAATAATTAATTTATTGCCCGAAAACATATTTTCAAAGACCAACCTTCCTGCAATATCGGTAATGGAAATTTTTGCATCGTGAATAAATTCTGAGAATGTAGCTGTAAACATATCGTTTACAGGATTGGGTGCAACTGCAAAAGTTTCGTTCACCAACTCCTGATGAGACAAGTAAAATCCAACAACATTGCTTGGTACCTGACAAACCATTGCTGTCGCTAATAAGTACATAGTAGCTGCCGTTAACGGTTGGTGTAAACGATTGCGCATTGCTATAAACGGTAGTGTCGCCCACAATAAACCATTGGTAGCTAAAAGCAGTAGTTGAGCTTAACGTATTTCCACTTAATGTGGCAACAGGTGCCTGCGGCAACTGGAATTCAGTAATAAAGGCAGGAAAGACAACCGAATCGCACCCTATCAGATTGCATGCAACCAGGGTTACATTAAACACACCGTATGTATTGTAACAAATATTTACAGGATTTTGATCGGTGGAGGTTGCGGGCGAAGCACCGGTAAAATACCACATCCAGGAATAAGGATTATTCTGTGTAAGGTCAGTAAAATTAATACAGTTTTTATCGCAGAATACAGAATCATTTGCCGAAATATTGATGACTACACTTGCGCATGGAATAAAATTAAGGTTGACCGAATCGGAGGCTTTACAACCTTCAGTATTCTCTACCATCACCGCGAAAGTACCGTTTGTTGTGGCAGCCAGCGTAGATGCTGTACTTCCATTACTCCATACATAAGAGGAAAATGTTCCGGGGTTTAGCGTGTACGATTGGCCGATACAAAGGGTGCTATCTGCGCCCAAATTGGGCGCAGGGGGTGCATTGATTACTACCTGATAATATTGTGTATCGACTGCTGCTGATAATGATACCGTAACCACTTGCACATTGTAGTTGCCCGGTGCGGTAAATACATGACCGGTATTAAATGAATAACTACTGTTTAATAATCCGGAAGATGGGTCATCAAAATTCCACGACACCCCGGCATAAGAATTACTATCACTAATTAAGAACTGGGTAGTATCGTTGAAGCAGAAATTCTTTATGGTGGCTGCACTTAAAAGAGAATAAACAATATTTGGTAATCCACCATTTACACCAGTTGGAGTAATAATTTGTTGTTGAACAAAGTTGCACGCAGCACCACCATTCTCAGGGTTATTAATACAACTGATAAAAAAATTATACCAACCTACACTATATATTTTTTTATCTGGTCCCATTTGTAAACTTGCAAGCTCAGCAGCAGGTACTGTACCAACTAAATAATCACTGGCAAAAATGGCAGCAGCATTTCCACTAGAAATATCAAACTGATGTATCTCTCCTGTACCAAGCCCGTGGGCGGTGTACATATATTTGCCATCAAGCGAAAACTCGATACCATAAGGATACGGATAGGTTGCTGGAAAAGGAATAGGATTGCTTACCACTCCAGTACTATTGTCAAAATCTAAAAGTTCATATTGATTCATAAACAACATAGCAGTTGCCAATTTAGTAGCTTGTCTGTTAAATTTCATTTGCCCGATTGCATCATTATGTAAAAGGCCGGTGTTAGAAACTACAGGTGCACCCGATACTCCGGCCGCTGTTAGCAAGTATGCATAGGTGGTGTTATTACCAAGCCCATGATAAAGCACCCAATAATCAACCCCATTAGCATGTCGGCAACCGCACAGTTTTTCGGTAACATTATTAAGCAGAAAAGAATTCTTTACTACCACATCGCCATTACCACCATTTAAAGTTAAATCAACAGTAGAGTAAGATCCGATACTCATGGTTGTAAAAACAAAAAACAAGTTAGGGTTCCCAGGTGCAGGAATGATTAGAGCCGATTGGGTAGAAGAAGGCCCTCCCATTAATCCTGTGCCATTGGGCATGGCCGTATGATTCTTGTCATACACATATGAACCATCGGTATAAATTAATACCTGACCATTGTCATCACACCAGGTTGAAACTCCTTCTTCAGTGTTAATACTTCCTCCTAAATAGGTAGCAGTACCCGAATTAAAATCCAATCCCGAACCAAGGCCAAAGAACCATTGATTGAAATTTTTTGCCCATAGCCAAATTGAATGACCAGGAGCAACAACAAGAATACAAATGTTTTTCTATTCATATTTTTAAGCACTTAAAATGATTTTACTATTGACTTTTGCATTGGCACTCCTTCACATATTGCTGACAATGTATAATATCCTTTTGGAAGCATGATGCAGTTTATTAATTCCGATCTGGTTGATTTTCCACGAATCACAATTCTACCGGTAACATCATATAGGGAGTATGTTACTTCACGTTGAAATTTATTTTCTATGAAAATGGTTTCACCATTTGGAGATGCGCTTAAGGTAATACCTTGCACAATAACATTGCTAGTGCTAGCGTAAAAACCAACTACATTGCTTGGTACCTGGCAGCCATTGCTATCGCTTATTAGTACATAATAATTTCCGTTAACGGTAGGTGTAAACGTTTGTGCTGTTGAATACACGGTAGTATCACCTACAATATACCATTGGTATGTAAATGCCGGTGTGGACGTTAAGGTAGTGCCCTGCATTGTAATTACCGGTGCTGTTGGAAGTTGGAACTCTGTAATAAAATTAGGAATCACAATCGTATCACACCCATTGATGCTGCAAGCAATAAGTGTTACATCAAAAGAGCCAAAGTTATTATAACAAATCCCTGTTGGATTCTGATCGGTTGATGTTGCTGGCGATGCACCTGTAAATGTCCACTGCCAGGTAGTTGGGTTAAACTGCGACTGATCGAAAAAATCGATGCAGTTTTTATCGCAAAATAACGTATCGCTTGAAGCAAATGCCGCCACAACACTACCACATGGTACAATTTCGACCTGATAATATTGTGTATCAACTGCAGCTGATAAGGACACCGTTACTAACTGCACGTTGTAAGTACCAGGTGACGAATAGTAATGGGAGGCGTCATAATTGTAGCTGTTGTTTAATGGACCCGACCCGGGATCACCAAAGTCCCATGAAACACCTGCAAATCCTGAACTATCAGCAATGAGGAATGTAGTAGTATCGCCCAGGCAAAAATTCTGAATAGTTGCCACTTGCAAAAAGCCGAAGATAATATTGGGCAAGCCACCATTTGCCACATTGCTCAATGTGGTTTGTTGTAATACAAAATTGCAGGCAGCACCCCCATTCTCCGGATTGTTTATGCAGCTTAAATAATTATTTCCCCAACCACAGTTGTATATTTTTTTGTCAGGCCCCATTTGGAGAGCACCACAAGTAGATGAGTTTACTGAGCCTACCAGATAATCGGATGCAAAAATAGTGGCTGCAACTCCGCTCGAAATATCAAACTGACGAATCTCTCCGGCAGCTAATCCTCTTGATACATACAAATATTTTCCATCAAGAGAAAATTCCACGCCATATGAATGTGGATAGATTGCCGGAAAAGGAATAGGATTGCTAACTATGCCGGTGGCATTGTCAAAATCACACAGCTCATACGTATCCATGTAACGGATAGCACATGCCAATTTGGTTCCTTGTCTGTTAGCTTTCATGTATCCAATTTGGTTTGAGTGCGATAACCCTACAGACGATATGATTGCGTTGGTAGAAACACCAATACTAGTTACCAAATAAGCATAGTAATCACTGTTATTAAAACCATGATACAATACCCAATAGTCAACTCCGTTAGCATGTTTTAGGGCACATAATTTTTCGGTAAGATTAGTTTGCAAAGACACATTCTTTATAGTAATATCTCCTTTCCCATTATTCAAACTCAAATCGAGTTCTGAATAGCTGCCATCACCATCTACAGTAAAAACATAAAACATAGTTTGGCTACCAGGTTTTGGAACAATGATAGCCGACTGACTTGATGATGCGCCACCGCCAAGTCCATTTCCATTTGGCATGGCTGCATGGCTGCTATCGTAAACAGTTAATCCATCCGTATATATTCTGACTTTGCCGTTGCTGTCGCACCAGGTAGCAACCCCTTCGGAACTATTTAATGCCCCATAGCCAATACTCATTGCGGCACCTGAATTAAAATCGAGTCCGCAATTAGACCCAAAAAACCACTGGTTATAAGATTTCTGCGCTTGCCCTTGCAGCACGATGATAATACAATAAACTATTAGTAATGCTTTCTTCATTGCTGTGAATTTTAATTTTGAGATTTTACAAGAGGTATCCTTTTGGTTTTGTCTGGAGATATAATGACAATGGTATAATATCCTGGCGCCAATTTCCGCGCATCAATTAGTATCAGGCTGTGCCCGCTACCACGTTGCAATTGCTTACCTGCAACATCGTATATGGTATAGGTTAACATGCGGTTTTGATTATCGCTAACAGTAATATATTCATTAAACGGATTCGGAAAAATCGAAATACTGTGGTCATCAGATGAATGAATGCCGGTATAAAAACCAACTACGTTACTAGGACTCTGACAACCATTACTATCATTTATAAGAACATAATAATTGCCGTTAACAGTGGGAGTAAAAGATTGTGATGTGCTATAAATGGTTGTATCGCCAACAACAAACCATTGATAGCTGAATGCAGGTGTTGAACTTAGTATATTTCCTGTCAAGGTAATTACAGGTGCCGCTGGCAACTGAAACTCGGTAATGAAATTAGGCATGAGAACAGTGTCGCAACCTGCGGCATTGCAAGCTATCAGAGTCACGTCAAAACTTCCATAATTGTTATAACAAATTCCAATTGGATTCTGATCGGTAGATGCAGCGGGCGATGCTCCAGTAAATGTCCACTGCCAAGAGGTGGGATTAAATTGCGACTGATCGAAAAAGTCGATACAGTTTTTATCGCAAAATAATGTGTCGCTTGATGCCAATGCAGCAACCACCTGATTGCAAGTTTCTATTTCGATGTCATAATAAAAAGTATCAACGGAAGCATTTAAACTCACCAACACCAATTGCACCTTATACATACCGGGTGCAGAAAAAACATGAGATGTAGAAAAGTCATAACTAACATTGAGTGGTACTGTTGTTGGATCATCAAAATCCCATGCTACAGCAGCAAATAAACCGCTATCCTGAATCATAAGCAAGGCGGTGTCACCATAACAAAGTTTATCAAACTCAGCAAATCCAAAAGCAGAAGAAAGGCAGTTTGGCAAACCTGCTGTAACACTTAACGATATGGGTACTTGTTGTAAAACAAAATTACAAGCAACTCCCGAATCTTCCGGATTATTAATACAACTCAGATAATAGTTACCCCAACTGCTATTGTATATTTTTCGATCGGGGCCCATTTGCAAAGCACCGCAAGCAAGCGATGATATGGTACCAACCTGATATTCGCTGGCAAGAATTGCCGATAGCAAACCGGATGAAATATTAAATTGTTTAATTACTCCATTTTGCAAACCATAACTTATGTACATATACTTACCTGAAAGTGAAAATTCTAATCCGTAAATATTCGGGTAATTGGCCGGAAATAATACCGGGTTGGTTACCATTCCTGTTGCATTATCAAAATCAAAAAGTTCTATTGTATTTTGATAATGGAGTGCACATGCCACCTTGGAGGCCTGTGCATTAAATTTCATATAGCCAAGAAAGGTTGATTGAACCACTCCCACTGTTGATGTAACTGGCGCAGAACTTACACCGGCACTTGTAAGCAAAAATGCATAAAAGGTGCTTGTATTATCTCCATGAAACATTATCCAATAATCTACTCCATTGGCATGTTTACAATAGCTCAAACGTTCGTTAGTATTACTTTGCAACAACGTGTTTTTCACCGTAACGTCTCCGTTACCACCATTAAGCGATAGATCGACAATGGAATACATGCCTTCTGAAAACGTTGTGAAAATATAAAAAATACTTGCCGAGCCAGGCAATGGTACTATGATAGCACCTTCGGTGCTGCTTACACTTGAGTTTAGTCCAGTGCCATTTGGCATCAGCGCATGATTTTTATTATAAACGCTAACCCCATTGGTATAAATTAAAACCTGTCCGTTAACATCACACCAGGTGGCACAACCTTCATCAGTTAAAAGTGAACCATTCATAAATGTGGGAGTACCGGAATTAAAATCAACTCCGCAACCCATTCCAAAAAACCACTGATTGTATTGCTTTTGGGCGTGCACTATACATACAGCAAAAACAAGCATTAATAATAGAAGGGCACCAGATTTTTTCATGATTAAAATATTTTAGTTTGAAATTACCAATCGTGAATAACTTATCATATCCATGCTTCTGGTTAACAACGTATAATATCCAGGTGACAAATTTTTGGTTACTATACGCTTCTTAGTTCCAACAAAAATTTCGCTATATACCAATCTTGCTAAGGCATCATAAATTTCCACTTGCACATTCTGCTTAACTTGGGTTTTGCTTTCTATTATAAAGTAATCATTTGCCGGATTGGGGTATATGAAATAAATATTGTTTACAACAAGCTCGGGTGTGGAGGAAAAAAACCCGATAACATTACTTGGCGCCTGACATCCGTTACTATCATTAATGAGAACATAATAATTTCCGTTAACGGTAGGAGTAAACGATTGTGATATACTATACACAGTGGTATCGCCTACAATGTACCATTGATAACTAAATGCTGGCGTACAACTAAGCACATTGCCGGTTAAGGTAATTACGGGTGCCGCTGGCAATTGAAACTCTACAATAAAACTAGGGAAAGTAACCGTATCGCAACCTGCAGCATTGCAGGCAATAAGCGACACATCAAAACTTCCATAATTGTTATAGCAGATATTAGTTGGATTTTGATCGGTAGATGAAGATGGTGATGCACCAGTAAATGTCCATTGCCAGGAAGTGGGATTAAATTGCGACTGATCGAAAAAGTCGATACAGTTTTTATCGCAAAATAATGTGTCGCTTGAGGCAAGGTTTGCAACCACTGCATTGCATAATTTAATCTCCACATCAAAAGTTAATGTATCAATTACTGTGTTGAGATAAACCACTACCATTTGAACCGTATAATTGCCTGGTGACGAAAACACATGGCTGGTTGAAAAACTATAGCTCAGATTTAATGGCCCTGTACTTGGGTCACCAAAATCCCATGCTATGGCGGCAAGTGCCAAACTATCCGAAGCTACAAATGTGGTTGTATCGCCAAAGCAAAAATTATTAATTAGCGCTTGTTGAGTAAAATAACTGGCTACAAAATTAGGTAAACCAAGCCCACAGGTTTTGCCGCCTAGTGATGGTCCTGAAAGCGAATATCCACAAGCTGCTCCAAGCGAATCGGGATAATTAATAACTCCCAATTGAGTATTCCCATCCAGTGCAATGTATAATTTCTTATCATATCCAATTTGCATTTGCCCAAGATTGTATTGGTTAGGGCCCGGACCAAGATTAACTTGTGATGCAATGATGGCAGCCGAATTACCAGCATCTAAATCATATTGATATACCGCACCGGGTGTTGGATTTTGTATATGATAAAAAAAGCGGCTGTTAGGCGAAAATCCACATCCATATATTTGGGTACTGATAGGCACATTGGTAGCATTTGAAACAATACCAGTAAGATTATCGAAATCGCAAACACTTGCTGTTGAAGCTCCACCTAATGTGGTAAAGGCAACATGCTTTCCATTGGGCGAAAAATGCATTTGGCCAACTGAAGCATCAATGATTCCTACACTAGAGTTAACAGGCACATTGTTTACACCTGCCGAAGTCAGCAAAAATGCAATAAACGTATTGTTGTTACTACCATGAGTCATTATCCAATAATCCGTGCCATTAGCATGTTTTACCGCAGCTAGTTTTTCTGTAATACCCGAAACAAGTAACACATTTTTGGTAGCGGTAACATCGCCAAGGCCTCCGTTCAGTGTCATGTCTACAATGGAGTAATAAATTGAAACGGTAGAGTTGGAAAAAATATAATATTGATTGGTATTGGCCGGGTCGGGCACAATAAGAGCCGATTGGTTAGTAGTATTACTACCAAACATGCCGCTGCCATTGAGCATTCCCTGATGGTTAGCATTCCATGCCGTAACACCATCTGTATAAAACAACAGATTACCCTGCTGATCGGCAATGCTTGAGCTGCCTTCGTATTGATTCATGGCGTTGTTTGTTAATGCCACCGGAGTTCCGCTTATAAAATCAAGTGCCGAGTTATTGCTGAAGTACCATTTGGTTGTTTCATATTGCGCATTAGTAATTTGCACTAATAAAATCAGTGCAAGAGTGAATCTAGTTTTCATACAATTAAGAACTTATAAATTACTATTGTCTTATGATCGTAAATCTGTAGCTCGCTGTTTCGCTTAACAAGGCAAGCGTATATACTCCCCGTGACAAATTTTCAAGACTAATTAAATTGTTCTGTTCACTTATTATACCCTGCTTAACAACACGCGATGTAATGTCATAAACCACATAGTTTAATTTTCCTTTTATACCATTTAAATTCTTCACGCTAATAAGGTCATTAAATGGATTAGGAGAAATCACAAAACCATTTGATGAAACCATCGTTTGCACATCCAAATAAAACCCGATAACATTACTTGGATTCTGACATCCGTTGCTATCAGTAATGAGAACATAATAATTTCCGTTAACAGTAGGAGTAAACGATTGAGCGATGCTATACACATTGGTATCGCCTACAATGTACCATTGATAACTAAATGCTGGCGTACAACTAAGAACATTGCCGGTTAAGGTAATTACGGGTGCCGCTGGCAATTGAAACTCGACAATAAAATTGGGGAAGGTGACCGTATCGCAACCTGCAGCATTGCAGGCAATAAGCGAGACATTAAAACTGCCATAATTGTTATAACAGATATTAGTTGGATTCTGATCGGTAGACGAAGATGGCGATGCGCCTGTAAATGTCCATTGCCAGGAAGAAGGGTTAAATTGCGATTGATCGTAAAAGTCGATGCAATTCTTATCGCAGAAAAGCGTATCGCTTGAGGCAAGGTTTGCAACCACTGCATTGCATAATTTAATCTCCACATCAAAAGTTAATGTATCAATTACTGTGTTGAGATAAACCACTACCATTTGAACCGTGTAATTGCCTGGTGCCGAAAACACATGGCTGGTTGAAAAACTGTAGCTCACATTTAATGGCCCTGTACTTGGGTCACCAAAATCCCATGCTATGGCTGCAAGCGCCAAACTATCAGAAGCTACAAATGTGGTTGTATCGCCAAAGCAAAAATTATTAATTAGCGCTTGTTGAGTAAAATAACTGGAGGTAAAATTAGGTAAACCAAGCCCACAGGTTTTGCCGCCCAACGATGGTCCTGAGAGCGAATATCCACAAGCTGCTCCAAGCGAATCGGGATAATTAATAACCCCCAATTGAGTATTCCCATCCAGTGCAATGTATAATTTCTTATCATGTCCAATTTGCATTTGCCCAAGATTGTATTGGTTAGGGCCCGGACCAAGATTAACTTGTGATGCAATGATGGCAGCCGAATTACCGGCATCTAAATCATATTGATATACCGCACCGGGTGTTGGATTTTGTATATGATAAAAAAAGCGGCTGTTAGGTGAAAATCCACATCCATATATTTGGGTACTGATAGGCACATTGGTAGCATTTGAAACAACACCTGAAAGGTTATCAAAATCGCAAACACTTGCTGTAGAAGTTCCACTTACTGTGCTAAAGGCTACATGCTTTCCATTAGGCGAAAAATGCATTTGACCTATAGCGCCATTATCCACAATCCCTACATTGGAGTTAACGGGTACATTGTTTACACCTGCCGCTGTCAGCAAAAATGCAATAAACGTATTGTTACTGTTACCATGGCTCATTATCCAATAATCGGTGCCATTAGCATGTTTTACCGCAGCTAGTTTTTCCGAAATACCGGAAACAAGAAAGACGCTTTTGGTAGCGGTTACATCACCAAGGCCTCCGTTCAGTGTCATGTCTACAATGGAGTAATAAATTGAAACGGTAGAGTTAGAGAAAATATAATATTGATTGGTATTGGCCGGGTCGGGAACAATAAGAGCCGACTGATTAGTAGTAGAATTACCAAACATACCGCTGCCATTGGGCATTACCTGATGGTTGGCGTTCCACGCTGTAACACCATCTGTATAAAACAATAGATTTCCCTGATTATCGGCAATACTTGAGCTGCCTTCATATTGATTCATGGCGCTGTTTGTTAATGCCACCGGTGTTCCACTTATAAAATCAAGTGCCGAGTTATTGCTGAAATACCATTTGGTAGTTTCATATTGAGCAAAAGAAATTTGCACCAATATAATCAGTGCAAGAGTGATTTTTGTTTTCATATAATTAAGAATTTTTAATTGTTACTGTTTTACGAGCGTAAATCTGTAGCTCGCTGTTTCGCTTAACAAGGCAAGCGTATATACTCCACGTGACAACTTTTGAAGATTAATTAAATTGTTCTGTTCGCTTACTATACCTTGCTTAACTACCCGTGATGTAATGTCATAAACCACATAGTTTAATTGTCCGTTTAATCCATTCAAATACTGCACATTAATAAAGTCATTAAATGGATTAGGAGAAATTACAAAACCATTTGCTGAAACCACCGTTGACACATCCAAATAAAACCCGATAACATTACTTGGATTCTGACATCCGTTGCTATCAGTAATGAGAACATAATAATTTCCGTTAACAGTAGGAGTAAATGATTGTGCGGTGCTATACACATTGGTATCGCCTACAATGTACCATTGATAACTAAATGCTGGCGTACAACTAAGAACATTGCCGGTTAAGGTAATTACGGGTGCCGCTGGCAATTGAAAGTCGACAATAAAATTGGGGAAGGTGACCGTATCGCAACCTGCAGCATTGCAGGCAATAAGCGAGACATTAAAACTGCCATAATTGTTATAACAGATATTAGTTGGATTCTGATCGGTAGACGAAGATGGCGATGCGCCTGTAAATGTCCATTGCCAAGAAGAAGGGTTAAATTGCGATTGATCGTAAAAGTCGATGCAATTCTTATCGCAGAAAAGCGTATCGCTTGATGCAAGGTTTGCAACTACAGCATTGCATAATTTTATTTCAACCTGATAACTCAGTGTATCGACCGTAGTATTTAGATACACAACTATTAGTTGCACAGTGTATGTACCCGGAGCAGAAAAAACATGATTGGTCGAGAAACTGTAACTTGCATTTAGTGGCCCTGTACTTGGATCACCAAAGTCCCATGCTACAGCAGCAAGCACTGCAGAGTCGGCTACAACAAACGAGGTAGAATCGCCAAAACAGAAATTTTGAATGATGGCGTTATTCGTAAAATAACTTGCTACGTAGTTGGGCAATCCTAATCCATTGGTTCCAATTAATGATACCCCATTTTGCTGAAAGTTTACTGAAGCTGCAGGCGAGTCAGGATTATTAATAACAGCCAAATAATTTAAGCCATCCATTGCAAGATATACTTTTTTGTCAGGCCCTATTTGCATTTGACCCATATGATGTCCGCTTACTCCTGTGCCCACACTTGTGCCCGAAGCAATAATTGCTGCCGAATTGCCCAGGGTGAGGTCATATTGAAAAACCCCTGCCGGAGATGGATTGCCCTGATGGTAAAAATACTTACTATTTGGACTGAAAGTGCAGCCATAAATTTGGTTGGAATATGGAATGCTAAATGAATTAAAAGGAATTCCTGTAGTATTATCAAACTCTGATACGCATGCATTAGTTGATGAAGCGTAGGTGGTAAACGCAACCCACTTACCATCAGGCGAAAACTGCATTTGACCAATTGAACCTGCATCAGGCGCTCCGGTTGTAGTGGTTACCGGAACCAAATTTACACCTGCAGAAGTTAGCAGATAAGCATAAAATTCACTGTTGCCAGCACCATGAACCATTATCCAATAATCACTTCCATTGGCATGTTTTACACCCGCAAGTTTTTCTGAAATGTTCGACTTAAGAAAGACATTTTTTGTGGTAACATCACCTAGTCCTCCGTTTAAAGTCATATCAACTACCGAGTAATAAAGGTCAGACATCGAATTACAAAACACATAATATTGTTGTGTATTGGCAGGATCGGGCACGATGAGTGCCGACTGATTGGAAGAGAAATTCCCCATTAAGCCGGTACCATTGGGCATGTTAACATGATTGCTGTTCCATATACTCATACCATCTGTATAAAACAGCAAATTGCCTTGCTTATCGCAGATGCTGCTGCTGCCTTCATATTGATTCATCGCACTGTTGCCCAAAGCCACTGGAACACCGCTTGTAAAATCAAGCGCACAGGTATTACTAAAATACCACAGGATGGTCTCCTTTTGTGCTACTGATATTGTGGTAAGAAAACAAAAGATAATCGAGTAAATTTTTCTCATATTTTGACAATTTAGGTTTTGTAAAGTTGGTTTCAAATGTAAGCTTATTTTTAAAAAACCATATTAAAATAAACCTTTGAAAGTAAGTATTGGTTGAAAAGCAGATTTATTTGTTAAAATGCATCTTATGCTATCAAAATTGCTTTAATCTAAAGGCATTGAAAAGGCACAATAAAAATCAAAAAGGTGTAGTCACGAATTTTCATACAAATAAATACACAGTTTCCCGTTGGGTATTGATTATTTTTTGACAAGTATTACCCATTACAGCAGGCTAAAACCTGAATTCAAAAAAATAAGTAATCAAAGATTATTCGATACGGAATACGGGGTAACGATTGTGTGATTTTTCGTAGTAAGGAGAGTGGCGGTAAATATATGCTAGCTGTTCCCATTCATTTTTCTCAAATTTGTTATCACGCACATACTTTTCAAAATCCGATTTTAATTCGGGGTTTTGAGACAAAAGTTTTTGTGCAATTGGTTGAAACAAATAAGGGCTAAACCATTCCTTTTGATTAAGTATGGCATCAAAAAAATTCCATGCAAAAAAACCATCCGGAGCATTTGCTTCAAGCACATTTGCCAGGTAAGCATTACCTGCCTGATTACAGTAGATAACAAAATCTCCCTTGCTAAACTGCACATGATGATTTTCCCGGGTAAGTTCAATTTTTGAGTGAAGATGGTGGTTCTCATAAGGACGCTTGGGCGAGCTATAATCCTTAATATAGGTAGCAGTAACCAATATGGTAGTATCTGCATTTAGCCTGCTCATTTCGATATTCGATTGTCTTAACCGCTCAACTACCTTTTCCCATTGCTGGGGTATTACATACGCCTGTGGCAATTTTGTTGTAACGGTTGCTGTATAGGTATTGAAGTATGGTATCATCTTTTCGTAAGGCTTGCTGCGGTTATAGACTATGTAAGGTGAGTTAGTTACTGTGCTTGTAACATACTCTGCGCCATATCCTTTAAACAAAAGGCTATCGCTTTTCGTCTTATCCAGTTGCCAATCTAATCCAAACACTTTTTGTGTTTTGGTATACTCTTCTGCTTTTTTCTTTATGGATATTATATCGTTACCATGTTGCGAGGAGTACTCGGCTATTGATTGCAATAAATTAAATGTTGATTGCACCTGCTCCGGGTATGGTTTTAGCATATGGCTTTCAGTAACAAACGAAAATGTGTTAAACAGACTGGTGTACCCGGTAGAATATCGGCAACCATCCATAAAGGCAACTATCCCCGAATCGGGCGATTCGTCAATGGTTTCAACATAGGGAATCATTTCATCGTTCCTTTTTTTCATAATCTTATACAGTTGAGGCAAAAAAGATTGTTGCATGTAGCTGGAAATTACTGGAGATATTTTATCTTTTTGTGAATCAATCAGCGTCATCGTATAGGTATAGTCGGCTCCATCACTAATATGTGTATCGGCAAAAATATGCGGTTTATATCGATGAAACAATTGCTGAAACACCAAGGTGTTTCGTGAATCAGCTTTTATAAAGTCACGGTTTAAATCAAGGTTTATCGCATTGCCTCTAAATCCATATTCTTCTGGTCCGTTTTGATTTGCTCGTGAAAAACCGTTGCGATTTTGTGCTCCATCCACATTATATATTGGAATAATTATCACGTTAATTTTGGAGAGAATTGCCTTGCTTTCGGTAAGCAACCAATAGGCAAAATTCATTGAAGCATCAATTCCACAAGGCTCTCCGGGATGAATGCCATTCATTATCATCAGGCAAAGCTTAGTACTATCATACTTGGCATCAGAGGTGAGTAATACGGAATATATAGGGCGATTGGCATCGCTTAGGCCTTCTTCGTTTATAGTAACATTTTCGAAATTATCGCTAAGGTTAAAGTAGAAGCTATTGCACTCGGCAACTGTTACCGTTTGGTTCTTTAAATATTTTTTCGAAACGTCTTGAGCGGCAAGGTGCAACCCAGAGGGACTTAGCGTAAACATTACGATTGCAAGGTAAAGTGATTTCATAAACAGCTTATTATTTGGGCTACCAAATTTAATAGAATTGAAGCCCGCTGCTGCAGGAAAAAGAAAAAATAAAATTTATTTCTTAAACGCCTGTTGTATAATGTCCATGTATTTTGCTCCAAAAGTGGCAATGCACCACATCATAAGCATTTTCTTTTCATCATTCTTAAGCCATTGGAGGGCTTTATATAATTCTTTGCGAAATAGTTCTCGGTCAAAACTTACCTTTTGCAAAACCTGCTTGGTGTATTCAAACATATGGTTCAGATTTAAGTGGTGCTAATTAACTAATATCAAACGATGATGTAAAGCAAATAGTATGCAAAGTTTTTATCTATGATTTACCCAATTTTGTTCATAAAATTTTTGCCTATGCTTTCTTTATGCTTACCACCAACAATTCTTTTTAGGCTTATTTATTCTTGCCTTAAAATTTATTTATATAAACAAACAAGAAGTCGATTTGTTAAATGGCATGAATAATTACATGTTAAATCTTCTAATTCAAACAAATAAAGGGCTGCCACAGCAGCCCTTTTACTTTTATGAAAAGGTATATTATTAATGTTTAATACACTTTATAGTATGCACATCATCATTACTATATAACGAAGCAATATAAACACCATGTTGCCACTCTTGTGGCAACTGAAACGTGTTTATCCCTTTCACCATTTGGCTCCACACTAGCTCACCCAAGTCATTGACAACTATAAATTCATATTGCTTATCGTTCGTATTCAAGCTGACGGCTTGTGTACCCAAATCAAAAGAAAATGACGGACCCGATTTTAACTCAGAACTAACTTTGCAATTGATAGTTGCTATAGTTGACGGAGAAGTTTTGGTACAGCCAAATGAATTTGTAACTACTACCCTATACGTTCCTGCAGACTTAATCTGATAACTATTTGCGGTTGCGCCATTGATGGCATTGGATCCCTTACGCCACTGATAGGCAAGGCCATTTCCATTGTTGGCTTGCACCTGGAGGCTATCGCCAGCACATAAACTTACATTGCCCGATGGGGTAATAGTAGCAGCAGGCATAGGACTAACTGTAACTGCCCGTCCGGCAGAAACTTTAGTACATCCATTGGCATTGGTTACCCGCACTTTATAGGTTCCTGATAACGTAGCTGTATAATTTGAGAGCGTAGCATTCGAAATACTTACATTGTTTTTCATCCATAGATAGGATAGCCCTTGGCCGGTATTGGCTTGCAACAATACACTAGCTCCTTTGCAAAAGGTAGTGGCACCTGCAGGAGTAATAGTAGCTGTGGGTAACGAATTCACTGTTACCTGGTGTGGCGATGAACTGACTGCACCACAGCTATTAGTAACTGACACCGTATATGTTCCTGAAGATGACACACTGATAGACTGTGTTGTAGCACCGTTGCTCCACAGATAGGAGTTACCACCATTAGCAGTTAAAACGGTGCTTTGCCCCTGGCAAAGTATTGTTGGGCTTGCGGGCGATATAGTTGCCACCGCACCAACTGTAAAGAAATGTGTATAGGTATTTCCAAGGTAGGTAATCTCGTATCGCCATGTGCCGGTACTTGCATTAGTTGGCAAGACCCATGTCCAGTACCACCACGAAGCGGAGTAGAAAACAGTAAAGTTTTGTGTCCATTGTTGCCAGATGGAATTGTTAGGCATATAAATTTTATGCTGCGCAGTTTGGCCATTTTGTTGATTGTGATAGTAGCTGGCAAAATACACCGTGTTGCCTCCACAAAAATTATCCTTATAGTTTAATGTTTCTGTAGCAGGGCATGCGGGAAAAACCGGGGCAGCATTGTGTGTTTTCAATGCATTTAGTCCTGACTCTGTATAGGGAACTTGAGCCGCCCACCAGGAGTTTGCGTTCTTAGTGTTGCATGTGCCTTGCCAGGGGTCTACAAGCGCACCGTTGGGATCGTATACTTCAAAGTGTAAATGTGGGCCGGTGCTGTTGCCACTACTTCCTACTACACCCAGGTACTCGCCAAGGGTCACCGTTGCACCCACAGCTTTGGAGGTAATCGAATTATTTTTAAGATGACCATACCAGGCAATGCTGCCATCGTTATGCTGAATATAAATGGCATTCCATTGGTTGTTGTTGGTAGTGCAACTGCGGTCAAAGTTACCATTGCTTTTATAGATTATAGTACCAGGAGCGGCAGCTATAACTTCAACCTGATTATTATCCATTTTGTACCACCAAAAAGGCCAGGTAAAAATATCCGTGCCCTTGTGACCATTATAGGCAATGTTGCCGCAGTTATAATCTTTAATTGCAGGTGTATTATCCTGATCGAGGTAATTGGAAATTGACCAATATCCGGGGTCGTTAAGTGATGTTGCCTTTTTCAGCGGCCATTGGAACAGCGTAATCATTTTGACATTTGGCTGTAAAGGTAATAGTATACCTTCCATCTGTAGTTTTTGCCTGCTTATCTTTAACGCTTCATAAATTACCGTGTAATCCTTTAGAGACAGGCACTCGTTATTAGTAACAGGGGCACTTCCGCCACCGTCTGCCTGTAGTACCTGCGCTTGCAAAGCCCAAGTGCAAATCACCATCATCCATGTTAAAGTAAATTTTAATCTTTTCATATATAATTCTATTTAATAAAATAATGAGGTGTGAAAATAATAATAAACTTACATTTTGTTTAGTTAACAAAAAAAATGTAAGTTAAATCAAGCTAGCGTGTGTAAAGTCCAATAACCACAAAATTAATTTATTCCCTTATATCAAAGCTGTAAAAGTATTGAAGCCCTTGCGTCTTCAGGCAGCCATTTTCAAGATTCTTGCTGCTCTACGGTTAGATATTATTACCTAAAAATAAAGAAGCGAACTAGCTTTTGTAATAATTCTATAGGCCACGTTTTGTTTATGTCTATTGCTTTTAGGCTTATAGCTTTTTTGCTGTCAGCAAGAAAAACCACATCATCCATTCCAGGATTTCAAAACTTTTATGAGTGTTATCAGCCCTATCAAAATAATTAATATCAGAACCGTCATTTTAAATTGCTCTTGATTAATGCGGTTAAGTATAAGTTTTCCTAAATACGTACCAACAAAAGAAACGGCAACAAGTATGGCAATAAGGTAAAGGTACTTAACTTGAACAAAGCCGCTATCGAGGTAAATAACCGAACGGCAAAGGTCAACTCCCATATCAATAGCTGCAGAGGTACCCACAAAGACATTTTTCTCCAGATTAAAAGCGGCCATACTTGCTCCGCGTATAGCGCCTCCGGTTCCTAAAAGTCCGGCAGCAAAACCAGCTATGCTTCCGCCTGCAACTGCATTTGCGTTAGTTGGCATGAGCTTTAAATTTCTATTGATAAAAAAGAACAAACTAAACAAAATCAAAAAAATGCTCATAGCTATTTCGGCATATTTAAGATTCATACGTGTTACTAATACTGCACCTATGGTTACAGCTATTATGCTGGGAATAGCATATATCAAAAACAGACGTTTATTAATGTGCCTGAAAAACAAAATAATTTTGGCAAGGTTGCTAAACACATGTAACAGTGCGGTAAGTCCAAGCACCGTTTTAAAATCATAAAAAAAACTTGCCAATGGCACAAAAAAAACGGAAGAGCCAAACCCGCCTACAGTTCCTATAATTTCGCACACCAATGCAAGAATGGCAAACACCCAGGTCATAAAATAAAAAGCTATGTTAAGTTATAATAAAAAAAACTGCCTGCTAATGCAGGCAGCAGATAAGACAAGTTTGTTTTGCGCGGGTGTTTAAGTAACTTCAATTTCCTTGGTTTTGGAAACCGTTACTAATTTTTTCGCTACATCTAGTTTTAATACACCGTTTTCATATCGCGCTTTTATATCGTCTTCCATTGCATTGTCGGGCAATGCAAATGAGCGGCTGAATGATTGATAGCTATACTCTTGTCGTGTATAGTTTTTTTGTAACTCTTCCTTTTCCTCTTTTCGCTCTGCCGAAATGGTTAGCATACCCTTTTCAACATTAATCTTAAAATCTTCTTTTGACAAACCCGGAGCGGCTAATTCAATCTCATATTTCTTGTCATCTTCGGCTACATTTACAGCAGGTAAAAAATCGCTTCTTAATGACTTGTCAAAGTTAAAATCGTCAGCTCCAAAAAAGTCAGAAAACATTGGGCTTAAACCCCAGTACGAATTGTTTCTTTTAATAATTGACATCTTTCTTTCTTTATTTAATTAGTTAAACTTTAATTTTGATTGAGACAAAGGTAATTGGCAATTTGGCGATGGTAAATGTATATTGTCAGTTCAATCACTGATTGTTATCATATTAGACGCGTCTTGTTTGCGATACCTTTGTTAGATTAAATAATTAAAAAAAATGACGACTATTGAAACAATTGTTGTTGCCAATTTAAAATGTGATGGATGTGCCACTACCATCCGAAATAAAATTGGTGACCTTAAAGGGGTGTCGGCCGTAGAAGTACAAAATGATAAGGATATAGTGCTTGTAACACACGATGCTTTTGTTGACCGTGAAACCATCACCAGCAAGCTTTTATCATTGGGATATCCTGAAGCAACGGAAGAAAACGGATTGCTCACACAAATCAAAAGTTACATGAGTTGTATGGTAGGGCGTATGAGCAATTAATAATTGGCCACCTTGAATGATTGTGCTATTTTCAAGTTGCCTGATTATGAAAGCGATGAATTATAGCAAAGCCGGAATTATCCCTTTTAGGAAAGATGTTGAGGCTGCTTAAGCCCTTTTTTTTAAAAACCAATGGGTTGATTAATTAAATGATATTAATCATATTTCAACAAAATAAATATCTTGAAAACTTGTAGCTCGAAAGTTAGTACTTTGTGAAATCTAAAAAAATAATAATATGCAAACAATACTTTGTCCAGTAGACTTTTCAGCATCGTCTGAAAATGCAGTGCGCTATGCCGTTCAATTAAATCAAGTGTTAAAATCCAAAATTATTCTGATGCATGCTTACATGACTCCGGTACTGTATAGCGATGTGGCACCGTTTGTGGCAAGTTTGGATTTCGAAACCTTGCAAAGCGAAGCCTATGAAAGCTTAAAAAAGTTTTGCAACAAAGTAGTAGGCGATACCGAAAAGAATGTAGAACTGCTTATACAGCAAGGATTGCCTTCGGCCCGTATTATTGAAATAGCTATCGAGAAAAAGCGGATATGGTTATTATGGGTTCTACCGGCACCACCGCAACAGAGCGATTCATAACAGGAAGCAATGCTTTGCGAGTAGCTAATAATGCCCCTTGTAAGGTAATGCTAGTGCCGGCAAAAGCAAGATTTGATGGTCTGGAAAAAATTGTGTACACCACCGATTTAACAAATGAAAATATGGTGCAGGCACGCGAGCTTTTCCCATTGGCAAAGAAGTTTGATTCAGAAATTGTCGTTTTACATATTGATAGTGCCGGCAACAAGAATGATGAGGAGGTACTAACAATGCTAACCCGAAAATCTAAACAGTTTATTTCTTATAGAAAAAAATCGGGATATGTGTGTAGCGATGATGATGTAACTAAGGGGATTGATTATTTTTTGAAAAAACAGAAGGCAGATTGTCTGGTTGTATATCACCGTCATCGTAATGTATTAGGAGCCATATTTAGCAAGAGTGTAACACAGCGTGTAGCGCTACTAAACAATTTACCGATTATTATTTTGCATGCCGATGATATATTTAATTAATGAAGACTAAACATTCTTAAGACCAATAGTTTTCACAACTAAAAATACCACAAAATTTTTTGAATTTTAAAGGCATCTATGATGCCTTCTTTTTTTAGGATTAGTTGCCACTAAGTACCTATATAAATAAATGGAATCACCTTAGTTCATGTTATGATGTTGTACTTTCAGGTTAAAGGACCTATTTAATTAACAAACCCAAAGCAGCAGCAGCCAGAATAATGTAAGGCTCCTGAATTTTTTTAATATAGATTAAAGCTAATACGGCTGCAATGGCAATAATGGCTGTGGGAATATCGGTTATACTGCGCGATGCTATAATTATTACTGCACCAACCAAAGCGCCTATTACAGCAGCAGTTATTCCATCAACAAATGCTTTTATACTTTCGTTTTTGGCAATCTTATTAAAGTAAGGCGCAGGTATAATGGTAAACAAATAGCACGGCACAAAAGTAGCAAGTGCAGCAACCGAAGCCCCTGGAAAGCCCGCTACCAAGTATCCAATAAAACCAACGGTAATTACCACAGGCCCTGGCGTAATCATGGCCACTGCTACCGCATCTACAAATTGTTTTTCGGTTAGCCATTGATATTCGGTTACAACTCCGCCATGTAAAAAAGGAACAATGGCCAAGCCACTGCCAAAAACAAAGGCTCCGGCCTTGGTAAAAAACCATGCTATCTTTCCTAACTCGCTCCACTCAAAACTCCAAAACCCTATACCAGTTAACAGGATTGTATTTGCACGGCCAATTATAAATTTTGGGGGTGCTTTTATCAGCATATAAATTATTCCTGCTGCAATAAATAACAACACCTCTTCCGATTGAGTAATTACAGTTACCATTCCTGCAATCAAATAAAAAACCCACAACAACCACTTCGACTTTATTTCTTCTACATTAAATTTACTTACTGTCTTAATGGTTAGCTTATAACTACTCATAGCTATAATTCCAATTACAGCAGCTCCAACCCCATAGAATACTGCCTGCATCCATGCCAGGCCACCAAACATTTTATAAGCCATCCCAATTAACACTACCATTATAAACGATGGGATAACAAATGCCAGTCCGCAAATCGTTGCTCCCATTACACCATAATGCACAAAGCCAATATATATGCCCAATTGCGCAGCAAGTGGTCCCGGTGCCAATTGAGCAAGGGCAAGCCCTTCCTTATATTCATCTTCGTTAATCCATTTGCGATTTTCAACCAAATCGCGATGCATGTATCCTACCAACGCTACCGGACCGCCAAAACCCGTGTACCCTAATTTAAGGAAATACCCTGCAAGCTGCCGCAAGCTATAATTGGGCTTGATAAAAGTTTTACTCATACAAATATTTTAAACAGGGATAAACATAAAGCTTTTAGCTGAATCTGTTTTTTTATTAAAAGGAACTTCCATTTAGTTCATCTTCGAAAAAGAAAGAATTGTTTGATGAGCATTACAGTTTTGAGATGGCAAATGGCTTATTAATCAATATTTTACAACTATTGACACGAATAAAAATATGGTACCGTTGTAAGATGAGTCTCAACCATTTCTGCAATTCTGGTGCATGTATATGCTAACTTCATTCTAGTTTGTACTTTGCCATAGGTAGCAGTTATCAAGATTTATGTCTAAGCTGCATTTACTGGCATTACTTAGCTTATAATAGTTAGTTGGGTTAACGGATTGAGAATATTTTGCCAAAGCGCGGCTTTCATTTCTATAAATGGAGCAAAAATTCAATTAAAATCAAGCCCCTTGAATGCGCAAGGTGTTTATACATTGGCAAATACACTTAATAATACTACTTTCGCGCGCTCAAAAAAATAAAGGGGAGCAAACAATAAATGCAAGAAATCAGGAATATAGCGATTATCGCTCACGTTGACCACGGTAAAACCACCTTGGTTGATAAAATACTACATCAAACAAACATTTTTCGCGAAAATCAGGAAACAGGCGAACTCATATTAGATAACAACGACCTTGAACGCGAACGTGGAATTACCATCGTTAGCAAAAATGTGAGTGTTATTTATAAAGATGTAAAAATCAACATCATTGACACACCAGGTCACGCGGATTTTGGAGGTGAAGTAGAGCGTGTAATGAGCATGGCCGATGGAGTTTTGCTTCTTGTAGATGCATTTGAAGGCCCCATGCCTCAAACTCGCTTTGTTACAGAAAAAGCACTTAAGGCAGGCCTGAAACCTATCCTTGTAATTAATAAAGTTGATAAAGAAAACTGCCGCCCCGATGAAGTGCACGAAGCCGTTTTTGATTTGTTCTTTAACCTCGATGCTACGCAGGACCAGTTAGATTTTCCTACCATATATGGTAGCAGTAAGCAAGGATGGATGAGCGAGGACTGGAAAAAACCAACCGAAGATATAACCCCATTACTTGATTCAATACTTGCCAATGTGCCTCCGGCACCACGCCACCAAGGAACACCACAAATGCTTATTACCTCTTTAGATTACTCCACCTTTGTTGGCCGAATTGCTATTGGCAGGTTGTTTCGTGGCGAATTAAAAGAAAATATGGCCGTAAGCCTTTGTAAGCGCGATGGCACGGTGATCAAATCCCGTATTAAAGAGCTAATGACTTTTGAAGCTTTGGGAAAAAAGAAGGTGACAAGTGCATTGGCCGGTGATATAGTAGCATTAACAGGATTAGAAAATTTTGAAATTGGCGATTCAGTGGCTGATATAGAAAATCCTGAACCTCTTAAATCTATAAAGGTTGACGAACCTACCATGAGCATGATGTTTACCATAAACAACTCACCGTTTTTTGGTAAGGAGGGCAAGTTTGTAACCAGCCGTCACCTCCGCGACAGACTTTTTAAGGAGACAGAAAAAAATCTTGCCATGCGGGTGGTAGAAACTAATTCGCCCGATTCATACTTAGTATATGGTCGTGGTATATTGCATTTGTCTATCCTTATTGAAACCATGAGGCGCGAAGGGTACGAGTTTCAGGTTGGCCAGCCCCAAGTATTAGTAAAAACCATTGATGGCGAAAAATGTGAGCCATACGAAACACTTAGTGTAGATGTGCCCGAAGAAGGTGCCGGCAAAGTAATAGAACTTGCCACTATGCGTAAAGGCGACTTGCTCATGATGGAGCCCAAAGGCGACTTGCAACATGTGGAGTTTGAAATTCCATCGCGTGGCTTAATAGGCTTGCGAAATCAGGTGCTTACTGCAACACAGGGCCGTGCAGTGATGAATCATCGATTCAAAGAATATAAACCTTGGAGAGGCGACATACCAGGCCGCATCAACGGTGTGCTCATTGCTCACGAAGCAGGCACCACCACTCCTTATGCCATTGATGGATTGCAAGACCGCGGACAGTTTTTTGTTGACCCCAACGAGAATATTTACGTGGGCCAGGTAATTGGTGAACAAAACAAGCCCGGTGACCTTGTAATTAATATTACTAAGACAAAGAAACTTACCAATATGCGAGCTTCAGGTAGCGATGATAATGTACGAATAGCTCCTAAAATTAATATGAGCCTTGAAGAAAATCTAGAATACATTCAAGGAGATGAAATGGTTGAAATAACGCCTCAAAATATACGCCTGCGCAAGGTACACCTCAATCACGAAGATCGCAAAAGGTATGAAAAATCGATGGGCTCATAAGTTATGTGCATCATCTTGAAATTTTTTTGTGATTTAAAAAAGAGGATTTAAAAAGGCAGTGAGCAGGTGATATAGACGTTGCTCCTTTATCACAGGAGCAAATTGATTTCACAAAAAGATCTTTATCATGTTTTATTTTATCATCTATTACTAATATTGCGAGGTTCAAAGTAAATTCTGCTAAAGTTGAATATTTACACACGTAAGCAACGATGGAAGTTACTGCTGCTGATAGCAGCAATGATTATTGGTGTAGTATCCTTATGGTACACCAATGGACTTGTATCGAAACTAGCCGAAGAAGAAAAAAAGAAAATTGAGCTTTGGGCAAAAGCAACCCAACATCTTGCCGATGTTGAAATAAATGCGGGTGACCTCACCTTTACTTTTGATGTGGTAGCCAGCAATCACACCATACCCATTATTCAAACAGACGAAAACTTTATTATTAAAAGCTCGGCTAACCTTGACACGGCCAAGATTATTGAAGATAGCATGTATCTCTATCGTGAATTAGCTATCATGCGCAAACAACATGAACCGCTTGAAATTAATTATGCCAAAAATGCAAAAGATTACATCTTTTATGCAGACTCAAGAATTCTAACACAATTACGCTATTACCCTTATGTGCAATTAGCAATTATTGCATTGTTTCTGTTAGTGTCTTACCTTGCCTTCAGCACTTCACGCAAAGCAGAACAAAATCAGGTGTGGGTGGGGATGGCTAAGGAAACCGCGCATCAATTGGGCACACCGATATCATCACTGTCTGCATGGATCGAATATTTGAAATCGAAGTATCCGAGCGAATTGAATTTAGATGAAATGGATAAAGATGTAGCACGCCTAAGTACCATTACCGAGCGCTTTAGTAAAATTGGCAGTGCCCCTGCTTTAAAACGTGAAAATGTAATTGAGGTGATTCAGGCTTCCATCAACTATATACGTACACGCACCTCACAAAAAGTATTCTTAAAGGTTAAAAACGAACAGGACTACGATGTGCTTGCCCCCATGAATGTGCCGTTGTTTGAATGGGTACTTGAAAATATTTTTAAAAACGCCATTGATGCAATGGCCGGAGTTGGTGATATTGGCGTTGTTGTAACAGACCAAAACCAGTTTGTTTACATTGATATAAGTGATACAGGAAAAGGAATTCCTAAGTCAAAGTATAATACTGTTTTCAAACCGGGATATACCACTAAGAACCGGGGATGGGGACTCGGGCTTAGTCTTTCAAAGCGGATAGTGGAAGAGTATCACAAAGGACAAATATTTGTAAAGCGTAGTGAGTTAAACAAAGGCACCACTTTTCGCATTGTACTTCCCAAGCAAGCCGCTTAATTTTTTCTTAGAATTTTTTTGGTACAAAAAGTTAATGCTTTGCAACATTTCATTTGTGAAATGTTGATTGCGTTACAAAATCCTTTAAGTAAAATGGCTCGAAGTAGGCTATATCCTCCAGTTGATTGGTATTGTATTTTTGCACAGCAAGAGGAGTCATGCATCCTGCATCAGGATTAAAATTTTCAATAATAAACGGGTAGTCTAAAAAACGATTAAGGTTTTTTAATTTAAAAGCGCCATTGCCAAAGAAGTAAATCTTGTGACTCGCCAACAAATCAGCAAATGAATTTTCGGACAAAATTTTTGCCTCTGTCGGAATTCTGAAATCTAACGATTGATCAAAGACTGCTGTATATACCTCCATTCTTCGAGCGTCTATCATGGGGCATAATAAAGCATCTGTTTCAATTTTTTCATTAAGCAAAAATTGCTGGGCATAAAATTGAAGTGTGTTGGTGCTTAGCATAGGAATTTGCAAAGCAAAACACAAACCTTTTGCAGTTGCCACACCTATACGCAAGCCCGTATACGACCCCGGGCCTTTGCTTACATTAACTGCATTTATGTCCCTTAGGCTCATGCTTGCCTGCTGCAACGCCTCCTCTATCATGGGCGTAATTACCGAAGCATGCGCTTTGGGTTGATTGCCCCACACCCTGCTTACAACTTCAAGCCCCTTGCTTACAGCTATTGAACAGGTTTCGGTAGCAGTTTCTATATGCAATATTATTGGATGCATGTGGCAAATATGTAAAGGCTGAATGGAATACCATAATTTATTTTCCAAAGTTTGGCATTTTTTTATCGCTGCCTGCACTTGGGTATGTTTGCCTTTTTTTAATTATCTTTAGCCAATGCGTTGGTTGCTACCTATAGTGATTGTTTTGTTGGCGTTTTCATCAAGGCCATGCAGGGCAACTCATATGCGTGCCGGAGAAATTACTTACAAGCAACTGGGCACCTATTACTACGAAGTAACCATTACAGTTTTTACAAAACCCTCCAGCAATATTGACCGGCCGGTTTTAGAATTACACTGGGGCGATGGTACTAAAGATTCCATAGACCGTATCAATATTCAAACTCTTCAGGGTGTAGTGGATGTAGATAAAATAACCTATAGGGGTACGCATCAGTATCCCGGTCCTGCAACTTACATCCTGCATTTCGAAGATCAAAACCGAAATGCCAATGTTATCAATATGAACAATAGCGCCAATGTTGCTTTTTTTGTGCAGTCTATGTTGGTCATCAATCCCTTTCTTGGAGGAAATAATTCGGTACAATTGCTCAATGATCCCATTGATATGGGTGCCATAAATCAGTTGTTTATTCATAATGCAGGAGCCTATGACCCTGATGGTGATAGCCTGTCCTATCAACTTGAAATTTGTAAAGCCAACGGAGGAGTAAACTGCCCGGGTTATTCGTATCCTACTGCAAGCATATCATTTAGTATTGATGCCATAACGGGCGATTTAATTTGGAATACTCCTGTAACGGTGGGCATATACAATGTAGCCTTTAGTATTAATGAATGGCGCAACGGCACTAAAATAGGATACGTAACACGCGATATGCAGATAGAGATACTGCCTAGTACCAACAACCCTCCGGTGTTGAACTTTATGGCCGATACTTGTGTAGAAGCGGGAAGCACCTGCACATTTCAAGTAACTGCAACCGATGCCGATAATGACAATGTTACACTAAGTGCAACAGGGGCTCCTTTTTTGCTGTCACCCGATTCTGCTTATTTTGCAATTCAAACATCACAGGGTTCGGTAAGCTCACAGTTTATCTGGAATACCACCTGTGCCCATGTTCGCAAAAAACCGTGGACAGTTTCCTTTAAAGCTGTAGACTATCACATTAGTCCACAACCTCCATCGCCACTCAACTTTGCCGACTATCAATTGCGCAACATAACAATAGTAGCACCGGCTCCACAAAACCTTATGGCTCTGCCACAAGGCAATACCATCAACTTAACATGGGACCAAAGTTTATGTGCACAAGCAAAAGGGTATAGCATATACCGCCACATAGGAGCCACAGGCTGGACCCATGCGTATTGCGAAACCGGAGTGCCCTCATATACAGGGTATGTCAATATTAAAACCATACAGAATGTAACTACTACAAGTTTTACCGATGACAACAACGGAGCAGGCCTTTCGCAAGGAATAGATTATTGTTATCTGATAATAGCCTGGTTTGATGATGGTGCAGAAAGCTATGCAAGCAATGAGGCATGTGCGCATTTACGCAACGATATTCCTCTTATGACACATGTATCGGTAAACACTACTCAATCAACTGCCGGACAAATCTATATTGCCTGGAGCAAACCAAATGAAATAGATTCGGTTGTTGCTCCGGGGCCGTATTATTATATTCTAAATAAAGGTACCGGGCAGTCAGGCAATTCCATGTTGCCGTATGATACCCTTCCCACAATAAACGACACAACATATATAGACCTAGTTAACAATACTGTTGGCCTGGCTTACAGCTATAGTATAACTATGATAAACAATACCCCCAACATGCAGTTCGCTATGGGGACGTGTCATTTTGCTTCTTCTGTTTATCTTGCAGCACAACCCACCGATAAGTCTGTTAAACTCACCTGGACAGAACAAGTGCCCTGGACTAATTTTGCTTATATAGTTTATAAATGGAATGGAGTCTCCTTTGACTCCATTGCTACCACTTCTAAACAAAATTTTACAGATACCGGATTAGTGAATGGACAGCAACATTGCTATAAGATAAAATCATGGGGGACATATAATATTAAAAGTATGCCAGATACTTTGTACAACTATTCGCAGGAGTTGTGCGCAATTCCGGTTGATAATATTGCACCCTGCCCTCCGGTAATCGCAGTAAAGCAATTATGCGACAGTGCTTCTAACAGCATTAGCTGGAGCTGGAAAGACAGCGTTTGTCACAGCGATTTGAACTTATTGCAACTATATTTTATTCCGCTTGGTTCAAGCGCATCGCAACTTATATATCAAACCCATACTACCTCAGACACCCTTTATGTTCATGATAGTTTGCCTGTAATTGGAGGATGTTATTTCATCACCGTTACGGATAGTAACGGAAACTCAGCAAACAGCAACACGGTGTGTGTAGACAATTGCCCAAAGTTTGATTTGCCAAATGTATTCACACCTAACAATGATGGCATCAATGATTTTTTTGAACCGAGCGTATATAGTTATGTTGACAAAACAGAATTCACTATCTACAATCGTTGGGGAAACCCGGTTTACCGCACCATGGATAAGAAAATTTATTGGGATGGAAACCATTTGAATAGCGGTGATCCTTGCCCCGAAGGTGTTTACTATTATCTTTGCACTTTTACCTACAGCCTGTTGGATCGTAAAGAGACTAAAACGATAACGGGTGTGGTTCACTTGATAAGATAATATGTTTACAGGAATAGTAGAAAACATTGGAAAAGTAGTTGCCCTGCGCAGTGAACAAAGCAATTTGCACATCACCATAGAAAGCAGTTTTACAGATGAATTAAAAATTGACCAAAGCATTGCACACAATGGTGCATGCCTTACGGTGGTAGAAATTATTGGAGCTCAATACGGGGTTACAGCCATTGATGAAACCTTGAAAAAAACAAATCTGGGTCTGTTGCAAATTGGCGACATAATTAACCTGGAACGTTGCTTGCTTGCCAACGCACGAATAGACGGCCACATTGTACAAGGCCATGTAGATACCACCGCTAGCGTTACAAAAGTTGAGAACATGCAAGGCAGCTGGAACTTTTTTTTTGAATACCCTCCACAACCCGAATATCTCACAGTATCTAAAGGCTCGATATGTGTAAATGGTGTTAGCCTTACGGTTGTCGATTCAGGAATTAATACCTTTTCAGTAAGCATTATTCCATACACTTTTGAAAATACAGGTTTTAAATTTTTAAAAGAAGGCGATATGGTAAACATTGAATTTGATATCCTCGGAAAGTACATTGCCAAACTTTACAAAAAATAACCTATAAATAAAAAGCTACAATTCCGTTAATCACTATATTTAGCTATAAACGAAATTAAGAATCGACCCTCAGGATTCATAAAAATTTTTACTATTGCAATCTGCAATCAACAAAAATGTCGCACGATTTCCTTATTAATACGTCACAGCCAAAATCTTTGATTTATGGCGAGTTGTTAATTCAGGCCGAAGCATTGGTAAATAGCGAATCAGATAAACTTGCCAATTGCTGCAACCTTATAGCAGCGCTAAAACAAGCTTTCGGTTTTTGGTGGGTGGGTATATATTACGTAAAGGGAAATGGACTTGTGCTTGGGCCGTTTCAGGGCCCCATAGCCTGCACCCGCATAGGATTTGGCAAAGGAGTTTGTGGAACAGCATGGCAACGCAAAGAAGTCGTTGTGGTGGATGATGTGGATACATTTCCGGGGCATATTGCCTGTAGCAGTCTTTCAAAGTCAGAAATTGTTGTACCAATACTTCGTAATAAAGAAGTAATTGCTGTGCTCGATATCGACAGCGATAAATACGCAGATTTTGACAACACCGATACAATTTATCTATCTAAATTGGCCCACTTATTTGAACAGAACGTTTAAACTTAAGGTATATGAAAATAAAAAATCTACTACTTATTATTGCTGCATCCGTGGTATACTATAACAGTTACAGTCAGACACGTACCAACAAAAAAGGCTCGCAACTGCAGTTTACTTTAAGCAAGGAGCTGGCAGCGACCAATGTCAAAAACCAACAAAGCAGTGGAACATGTTGGTGCTTTAGCACCAACTCGTTTCTCGAAAGTGAAATTATTCGCATGGGAAAAGGCACGCATGATATAGCCGAAATGTTTACTGTACGTAATATGTATCTGCTAAAAGGCCGACACTATTTGCGATATGTAGGCAAAACTCAGTTTGCAGATGGTGGCGAACCACACGATGTAATGGCTGCCATACGCGACTATGGTATGCTTCCACAAAACGCCTATGACATACGCCCGGGATATAACCCAGATAAAATTAGTACCGGAGAAATGGAATCCGTATTAAAGGGGATGCTTGATAATATGCTTGCGCTAAAGGATGGGAGGCTATCGCCTGCAGCAATACCTGCTTTTGAAGCCGCGGTAAATGCCTATCTCGGTGTGCCTCCAGCCGAATTCGTATATGAGGGAAAAAAGTATACGCCTAAAACATTTGTAAATGCGCTGGGCATAAATCCGGATGATTATGTTGAAATAACTTCTTTTACGC
Organism: Bacteroidota bacterium; assembly: GCA_016714535.1. Lineage (NCBI taxonomy): Bacteria > Pseudomonadati > Bacteroidota > Bacteroidota bacterium. Next base: position 43,848 of record JADKDR010000002.1, on the reverse strand, counting down.
ACCATCCCTTTTATTCAAAATTTATTTTAGAGGTACCTGACAATTGGATGAATGGATATGTGTACAATGTTACTCTTGAGGAGTTAAAATCGATTACTGATAACGCCATCAGCAATGGATATACCATTGCATGGGCAAGTGATGTTAGCGAAAAGGGATTTAACTATAAAAGCGGCCTGGCTATCGTTCCTGAAAAAAATTACGATGATATGAGTAAGGAAGAAAAAGACTCTTTGTTTTTGAAACCCTGTATTGAAAAAGCAATAAATCAACAAAACCGACAGGAAGCATTTGACAATCTAAGTACACAGGACGATCATGGCATGCATATTACCGGTACAGCGCAAGATCAGTTTGGTAAAAAATATTACCTGGTAAAAAATTCATGGGGCACCGATCAGAATGAATGCGGTGGATACTTTTATTGCAGCGAAGCTTACTTTATGTATAAAACTACCGCCATCATGGTGCATAAGAATGCCATTTCTAAAGAAATTTCTAAAAAGTTGGGATTGTAATTTTAACTTCCTAAGTGTTACTGTTTGTCAGGCTGGTGCTTGCTTCTTGTATTATTCCTGGTCTTCAAAAATTTCGAATAATAACTCTTCTACAGATTGTTGTGGCTGCAGGTGAAAGGCCGTTAATCCCGCTTTACGCGCACCTTCTACATGTACGAGTGTGTCGTCAATAAATATTGTTTCTTCCGGATTCAGATTGTTTTCGCGAATGATAAGAGAATAAATATCCATATCCGGCTTGCGCATTCCTGCACGACAACTGTAATAGATTTTTTCAAAACAATCTTGAAAAGCATTCGCTCCAAACTCATTACTTAATATAGTTTCAAATTCTGTAATATGCGTTTCGTTGGTGTTACTCAACAGGAATAATTTGAAATCAGACTTCAACTCCTGAAGCAACTGCATACGGTCGGCCGGAATACTACCCAGCATGGCATTCCATGCCTCTTCAATAATACTGCCCGGCAAAAAACTGCCTATGTATGCGCGCACTTCATTGCGAAACTGATCGGGAGTAATATGGCCCTTATCAAATTTAATAAATAACTCTGTGGGTTTTGACTGACTGTAAATATCTCCGAAATTTGAAAAGCCAATTCGCTCAAAAGCGCGTACGGTTGCATCAATATTTAAATCAAGCAACACAACGCCCAAATCGAAAATAATATTTTTAATTTTTGCCTTCATGCTGCTAAGTAAAGCATAGCAGCAAGTTTATCAAAACTGTTGCTAAAAAAAAGAAACATTTAGGGTGAAAATTTATCCATTACAAAGGATTTCCTGCATTTCGCTGTGTCGTTCATTGGATAAGGCATTATTGATGTTGATTAGGTCTGAGCAAATAGGCCCATCTCTCAAACGATTGGCACAACTTTTAAACAGAGGCTCCAAGCCAACAATTACTTTATGATTTAATATGCAACTTACCAATAATGCTAAATGCTTAATACTTCTGTTATGCATAATACATGTGGATTTTTATTTTAATCATGCGCTGTTAAACTTACTACAGTTGGTAATTGGCGTTTATCCATTTTTCAAAATTCAAGTTCCGCTATTGCGCATTGTAATTAATTCTGATAGAAAGTAAAAAGTTGACGACTATTCATATTGAAAATACAAATCATCACTCGTTAAAATAAATTGGCCATACATGACTTTATAATCAAACGGTATATAGCATCTAAATCCTTAAATGTGATAGGCCAAAAACTAATTTCCTTTTCTATTGTTTGTTTAATGGCCTGACGGGGATATTAAAGCATATAGTTCAATTTTTACAATGCTAAAAAAAACTACTTTTGCGCCCGCACTAAAAACAAAACGAATGGCTACAGATAAATTTCAAGGAGTAGATTATTTTCAGATTGATGAATTGCTTACCGAAGAACATCGCCTGATACGCGATAGTGTTCGTGAGTATGTTAAACGCGACATTTCTCCCATCATAGAAGACTATGCCCAACGTGCAGAGTTTCCTAAACAAATAATTAAAGGATTGGCCGAAATAGGCGCCTTTGGCCCTTACATACCGCAACAGTATGGAGGGGGAGGCCTCGATCAAATTTCGTATGGTCTTATTATGCAAGAAATAGAACGTGGCGATAGCGGAGTGCGCAGCACTGCAAGCGTACAAAGTTCGCTGGTTATGTATCCCATTTATACCTATGGAAGTGAGGAGCAACGCAAAAAATATTTGCCTAAACTGGCTACCGGAGAATGGATGGGATGCTTTGGGCTTACTGAGCCTGATTTTGGCAGCAACCCTTCGGGAATGCTCACGAATATTAAAGATGCCGGCTCTCATTATGTTCTTAACGGCAGCAAAATGTGGATAAGCAATTCGCCATTTGCAGATATAGCTGTGGTGTGGGCAAAAGATGAAAACGGTGACATACGAGGCATGGTAGTAGAACGCGGTATGGAAGGTTTTACAACACCCGAAACACATGGCAAGTGGAGCCTTCGCGCATCTGCTACCGGAGAGTTGGTTTTCGATAATGTAAAGGTGCCAAAGGAAAATATTTTTCCCAACGTAAAAGGACTTAAAGGGCCACTGGGATGTTTAAATAGCGCACGCTATGGTATTGCATGGGGCGCTATTGGCGCTGCCATGGATTGCTACGATTCGGCACTACGCTATAGCAAAGAGCGAGTACAGTTTGGTAAGCCCATAGGTGCATTTCAACTTACGCAAAAAAAATTAGCCGAGATGGTTACCGAAATTACCAAGGCACAATTAATGGCGTGGCGGCTTGGAGTTTTAAAAAATGAAAACCGTGCAACACCTCAACAAATAAGTATGGCCAAACGTAACAATGTAAACATGGCCTTACAGATAGCTCGCGAAGCACGTCAGATTCATGGCGGCATGGGCATTACCGGAGAATATCCGATTATGCGCCATATGATGAATCTTGAAAGCGTTATTACCTACGAGGGCACCCATGACATACATCTATTAATTACAGGTATGGATGTAACAGGGTTCAATGCTTTTGAAGGTTGAGAGTAGCCTAAAGCAAGCAACCGGAAAGTAATGGTGATTTGTTGATAGTTTTATCCATCAAATCACCATTTTTATTTTCATATAAGGCCAAAATTTATTGTGAAATTGCCCGGCACTTAACAAGGGTAAATTTCTTTCTTGCAACAACCCGTCAACAACTTTATACTTGTAAAAAAAATCGCATGAGTTTAGAAAAAGAAAATGATGAAATAGCCCGCACCTATGGCTTTCTTGATAGAGATGGCAAACCGATAAATATTCCTCCGGGAGGTTCTATTGGATTGTTGGCGGTTGGATTCAGAGGATTAATGGCGTGGCGTGCCAAACGCATTGCTTTCGAAAAAAATAAGAGCTCAAAAAAATCATGAAACGAAAACTATTAATAGTTGGATGGGATGCTGCCGATTGGAAAGTTATAAATCCACTAATAGAGCAGGGTGTAATGCCAAACCTGGAAAAACTAGTAAACAATGGTGTTATAGGAAATATTGCCACCCTTGACCCGCCACTGTCGCCCATGTTATGGACAAGCATTGCCACCGGCAAGCGCCCTTACAAACATGGAATTATCGGATTTGCCGAAATTGAAGAAGGAGATGAATCGGTATCGCCAATTACTATACGCAATCGTAAAGCGAAGGCCATTTGGAACATATTAAATGAACATGACTATCGCACACATGTTGTAGGTTGGTGGCCCAGTCATCCTGCCGAAAAAATAAATGGGGTATGTGTAAGCAACTTTTTTCAGAAGGCATCAGCCCCGCTAAATCAGCCATGGAAGTTGAATGATCAAACTATCTTTCCCGAATCGCTCAAAGAGCGAATTGCGCAAATGCGCATTCATCCACAAGAATTAACTGAAAATCATTTAGAAGCATTTGTGCCCGATTGCAAAAAGATAAATTTGAAGGAAGATAAATACCTTACTCCTCTTGCCCAAATTATTGCTGAAAATGCCAGTGTACATGCCGCTGCAACCTATTTACTCGAAACTGAGCCCTGGGATTTTATGGCCGTGTACTACGATGGCATCGATCATTTCAATCATGCGTTTATGAAATTTCATCCTCCTCACCAACCACATGTTGACAAGGAAATGTATGAGCTTTATAAAGATGTGGTAACGGGCGGATACCGTTTTCATGATATGATGTTAGGCAGATTACTTGAACTGGCCGGACCAGATACAACGGTTTTGTTATTGAGCGATCATGGCTTTCATCCCGATCATTTGCGCAGAAAACAAATTAATCCTGAGTTGGCAGGCCCAATGCACGAGCATAGTCAGTTTGGAATTGTATGTTTAAGCGGGCCGGGGATAAAAAAAGATGAGCTAATTTATGGTGCATCATTGCTCGACATTACTCCTACTATACTAAGCTTGTACAACCTGCCTGTAGCGCGCGATATGGATGGCAAAGTACTTAACACCATTTATACAAATCCGGCCGAAGTAAAATATATAGACACCTACGAAGATGGCAAGGCAGTTGAAATAAAACCGGTAAAAGCTGAAGGCATTGACAATGCTGTATTGCAACAGATGATTGACCTGGGCTATGTAGAAGAGCAGGGCGAAAACAAAGAGGAAAACTTTAAAAGGTTGCGAGAAGAAAATGCTTACTTCCTGGCACGTGCATACATGGATGGTGGCAAGTTTGCAGAAGCAGCCGCCATGCTCAACCCGCTGTATGAAGCACGCCCTCAATCGCAACGTATATATGGGTCGTTAATCAGCTGTTATAACAAGTTGCAGTTGTTTGATAAAGCTGAGAAAATACTACACCAATTGAAAGAGCAGTGGAAAGAGAAGTACGAAAGTCATTTGAAGGAAGCAGCCGAAAAAAATGCTACTCCTGATGTGTTTCGCTACCCTGTTAATATACTTTTTCAGGAAGCCATGATTCACTACCATTGCTTGAGATACGATATGGCCTTGCCGCTCTTTTTGCAAATAAAAGACAGTTTGCGCAATCCGGCTAACATGAATCTTTACATCGGAAATATTTACCTCAATTTACGGAATCTTAAAAAAGCACGCGAATATTTTGAAAAGGAATTAGAAATCAATTTTGATAGCTCCGAGGCACACTTTGGGTTGGGCTTATGCGCCATGCGTAGCAACAACTTGTTGCGTGCTACCAATTGCTTTCTCGATTCGGTAGGATTGCAATTCCATCAGCCTTTGGCTCATTATCATCTGGGCGAAACTTTTTTCAGAAAGAAAAAATACGAAGAAGCAGTAAGTGCCTTCGAAATTTGCCTGCAACAAAACCCTGCAATAACAAAAGCAAGGTCGCGCCTGATAAATATTTATCAAAATTATTTTGAAAATGACACACGACTCAAAATTCATAACGAATACACGCAGGAGCACCCTTTGCCCGTCATATATATTGTATCAGGCTTACCTCGTTCGGGCACATCTATGATGATGCGCATGTTGGAAGCAGGAGGCATGCAATTGTTTACAGATAAGCAACGGATGGCTGATGAAAATAATCCCGAAGGATATTTTGAGCATGCAAGTGTACTCGAACTTGCTCGCAATCATGAATGGCTAGAACATGCGGAGAACAACGTGGTAAAGGTGGTAGCACCTTTGCTGCAATTTCTACCAATGTCTTTCTCTTACAAAATTATTTTTATGAAAAGAGACATTGACGAAATTATGCTTTCTCAACAAACCATGTTGCAACGCTTAGGTAAAACAAAAAAGAATACAGCTTACAATATTCAGCTAAAGCAACAGTACGAAACACTGCTGGAAGATGTCAGGATATGGAAAAATAAATTTGCAAAAAACGTTAGTTGGCTCGAAGTAGATTACAACCAAATGCAACAGAATTCCGGATTGATAGATGAGCTTGAAAAGTTTGTATCAAGGAAACTTGATGCCGATATGATGAAAGAAGTATATAACCCCAATCTTTATCGAAGTAAAATAATAAGCATGTGATTTGGTTCTCCGAAATAAATTAGTTTAATTTGTGTTAAATTAAATTTTTAAACAAAATTAACTATGATTAAAAAATACAAAACAAGTACGAAAAAAACTAACACCTCTAAGCGCATTATGAGCTATACCGCTTTGGGTGCAGCACTTACGGCTGCAGCTACTGATAGCAAAGCTCAAATTGTATATACAGATGTAGTGCCTGATCAGGTACTGGTAGGAACAACATTTGACATTGATTTTGATGGTGATGGCACAATCGAGTTTCAGCTCAATCAAAATTTTAACTCGGGATTGTCGGCAAATGCATGTCAATTATATGTACAGTCAGGTGCACCAGCACATAAGGTGATGGCAAGCACTGGACCAGCAAGCTATTTATATCCATTAAAACTGGCGGCTGGAGCACCAATTGCTGTTAGTAATGCAGATATGAAAGACTTTACCGCACAACCGCTAATGAGTTTTGTATTCTGGTATACCCAAAACGGAACTGGCTTTGGCAACTTTGTTGGCCAGAGTGGCTATTTTGGATTTCAATTTGTAAGTGGTGCAGGTAATACACATACGGGTTGGGCCGAAGTTGAATGTTCTGCTAATGGCGATTCTCTTACCCTAAAATCATACGCCTATGAAGCTACTGCGGGTACTACTATTTTAGCTGGGGCTATTTCATCTTCGGTAAACGAAGTAAAAAATGAAAATTTTAAAATTGGTGATGTTTTCCCAAATCCATTACAGCAAGGTTTGGCAAGGTTGCCAATTATTAGCAAGCAAACTGAAGAATTATCGTTTGAGTTGTTTAACGGAATAGGTGATGTAGTTCGTAGTCAAACTCAATCAGTAAATGCGGGACGTTCGGTGGTTACTTTAGATTATTCAGACTTAGCATCTGGTAGCTACTTTATTAAAATAACCGGAAAAGATTTTAGTACGTTTAAGAAATTAAATATTACCAAATAATCTTAGTTTTTGGCACAAAAAAAACCTTGCATCCTGCAAGGTTTTTTTTTGCTCCTTATTCCTTAACCAGATAGTCTGATTTAATTAATTCTGATTTTCCATCATGTGTTACGGTATATTCAAAACCGCTTTTCATACCATAGGAGCCAGTGTTTCCGCTTTTATCAATAGCAATAAAACATATCAACTCATTACGATATGAAGGGTATTTATTATAGATGCGCTTTACTGCATGCTCACATGCTTTTTGGGGAGACATGCCATCGCGCATTTTTTCTACAATGAGAAAGGTGCCACATGACTTAATCATAGCTTCGCCAAGTCCGGTTGCCGTAGCAGCCCCTACCTCATTATCAACAAATAATCCGGCACCAATAACAGGACTATCGCCAAAGCGGCCTCGTATTTTATATGCCCAACCACTTGTACTGCACACTCCTCCCAGGTTTCCGTGTGTATCAAGCGCTATCATGCCTACGGTATCGTGTTGCGTGGCGTTAGGCGATGGGTTGTATGAATTATTTTTTTTCCATTCGAGCCAACTGCGCATAGATAACTCAGTGTGAAGGTTTTGTTTTTTAAAACCATTTTCGAGGGCAAATTGCTGTGCGCCACTTCCTGCCAGATATACGTGGGGTGTTTTTTCCATTACCATACGTGCAACCGAACAAGGGTGTAAAATTTCTTCCAAAAAAACTACGCTGCCACAATTGCCAAACTCGTCCATCACACATGCATCCAACGTTATTTTGCCATCACGGTCTGGAAAGCCACCAAGGCCAACACTTGTGTCGTTTGGATCAGATTCAATTATCCTTACCCCTGCTTCGCATACATCAATGGCACGTGCTCCCGCTGCCAATTTTTCCCAACCTACCGGATTAGACTTTAACCCCGAATTCCAGGTTGTAAGAATAACAGGACTTGCAGAGGTGTTTGCCTTTACTCCATCGGGTAACAATAGTGTACCTAAGGCAAGTGCCGATGTTTTCTTTAAAAATAATCTTCGCGATTCAACCATTCATTTTATAAATTAAAATAGCTTAGGTCCAATTGCCTTTTGGAGCAAGAAATTGGTTTTCCAATTATCTGAATAAAAAGGATAATTGTTGTAGTTAATATTCTAAGCAGACCGACCCGTTCAGGTTGTGGTAATAAATTAATCTAGCAGAACAGGAAAGGTATTTAATGTGAGCAGCCAATTATATAACCGATTAGGCATAATGCGCCTATCACCCAAAACATAGCCAAAACACTTGTTCCGCTATGTCCAAAATATGTATCCATAAACTTTCTCATCTCAATGGTATTTTTATACTTAGTTTTGACGCGCAAAAATAGACCATTTTCTGCATGCTCCAAATCAAATTTAGTTTTGTGTCAGAATAATATATTTAAAAGTTTAGCTTTTCACAAACTTCTTACTCAACCGCTCTGCTTCCGTTTCCAAATATACCAAATATACTCCACTTGCCCAACCAGCACAATCCACATCCAAGGTAAAATATCCTGCATTTGACTTCAAACTTTTAACTTCAAACTCCCGTGCCCATCGTATATCCGCACCGTTACATTTTTCCCCTTTACATTTTGTGCATTGATAAACAACTTCTCCCATGCCGATAAGTAGGTGCATTGTATTCTCCCCTCTCCTGAAGGAGAGGGGCCGCGGGGTGAGGCTTGCAATAATACAAGCACTATCGCCAGGCAAATCATAATCAGGATAATTGGGCAAACCCCAGTATGTTCTATTGCCACCAAGGTAAAAACTATAAGGTGTAAAGTTGCATTTAAGCCCTGCACTATCAGGGTCGTTTATTACGCTTAGGTAGGTGTTGTAGATGTTGTAGGTATTATCGGGGTAGGGGTATGGAAATGGATAAGGCCAAGCTGTATCAACATAACATTTACTCCAACAAATATTGCTGTCAGGTGCAAGCTTAAGCCAGCCTCCACCAAATGATCAGGGCTGTTTCATTCTAAATTATACACAATGAAGTATTGATAAAAAAGCTTGACAGGCTAATGTTTCTTACAAAAGCGGCAGTAAGATTAAAGTCAAATTCAAGGCAATGAAAAAGACACATTCTCTTACTGCGCTGCTTTCAAAAGTCAAAGAAAAAGGAGAAAGCAAGGTACACGACACTCGTTTGAAAATATTTATGTTATCGTTATTCTTTCAACTATGAATGGGTACATAGGTTATCGAGGGATGGAGGATTTTATGATTCGATTTAAAACGGAATTGGAATCCGTTTTAAAATCGCCAACACATGGATTACCATCTTATTCTTCCATTAGACGAGTTATGCAACACACTCATTTTAACATTGTTTCGAGCATATTCAACCGATGGATAAGGTCACAAGTTAAATTAAAAAAAGGGAGTGGGCGCATGCAGATGGTAAGGGTATTAAGGGTACTGTTACAAACTGCGATAACAAGTATCAAAAATTTGTTTCAATAGTAAGCCTTTGGGTAAGTCGCATTGGAATAACAATCGCAGAGGAAACAATTAATAACAAAAAACAAAGTGAAATACAGACCTTTCAAAAGTTGATACAAGAAATTGCTATAAGTGGTCTAATCATTACGGCTGATGCCATTCATTGTCAAAAAAAACTGCAAGCCAAATCATCAAATCTAAAAATGACTATGTATTAAAAATAAAAAAGAATCAGTCAAAATTATTAGAACAAGCGCAGCATATTAGACGCCATCATAAAGCTCAAAGTACATTTAGCAAATCAGAAAAGAACAGAGGCAGAAAGGAAACAAGAATCATAAAAACATATCTTGTGAATGATGACATAAAGGGAAGTTGGGAAGGAGCCAAAATGATTATATACGTTTTGCAAGACGAAGGAAACGAAAGGGAAAAATGTCCACTAACGAATCATTGTATCTGGGCAGCATAATTTTACACGCTAAACAATATGCGCATGGCATAAGAGCCCACTGGGGAATCGAAAACTCGCTTCATTATTTAAAAGATGTTACCTTCAAAGAAGATGGATCAAAAATTAATAGCGGCAATGCACCAGAGATCATGTCATTAGTTACAAATTTAGTCATCAACGTTTTTCGCATAAATTTTGAAACCACAATAAAGAAGGCAATCAGGCAAAACGCTGGTAAAATCAAGCAACAAGCCCAGTTGATTTTAGAATGAAACAGCCCTGCCCCAGCGGTGATTGTGCTAGGCCATTACCTGGGACTATTTTTTTAAATCCAGTAGCAAGTATTCCTGTACCACGATTTGTACCCGGCATCAATTCTATTAAATCATTAAAAATATTATTTCTTATAATGGCTGTACAGCCATCAACATAAATTCCATAATCTAAATTGCGAAAAATATTTTCATCCACATTTATTACACCTGAATAATAACCGCCAATATTAATATTGCTTAAATTAGCTAGTACCAATGTTAGCTCGTTGCCCAAAATTTGGGGGAATGCAGGTTTGAGCAATCATATTTACAAGATTATTGCATTGAAAATTGCTTCCATAAATAATTGAACTATTTGAAAATCCCGCGCTATTTTCGAATAATATACCCATATGATTTTTATTAAACACCAAATTGATGGGCTTTATTTGAGCTTGCCCGTTCACATAAATCGCATGTTCAGCATCTTCTATCCAGCTTATTGCAGTTTTATTGTAAAATGATACAACAGTATTATTGGTTGAATTATTAATAGTAATGCCATCCCACATATAGCCACAGCAAACATGGAAATAGCAGCCGTTGGGTCCTTCAAAATTTGCGGTTAACGCTGCCATAGCCGAGGCGGTGTTGGCATGTTTTGCAATAATTAAATATAAGGCAGAGGTGTCAGCAGTGAATTTTAAAAATAAATTAATGTCAGGCATTGTGTAATCGGTAAAATTGTAATTGTAGTTTATTGTGTTTACCACGATGGCAGTATGGCAATTATTTCCATAACTTTTTGTTTGCATCATAACAAATAATAAGAGCATTAAAATTACTTTTGGAAACTTAATTTTGCTGAACTGCTAATTAATTTGAAGGCATTGAAATTAAGATTTAAATTTTGCAATTTCATAAATCTTGCATTTAAAATGTTTAATAACTAATTTAATTTCGTTTAGAGAAACCATTTATTGGGCAATAGTAAAAAGTGAGGCCTGGCAACCTCTAATGCTGTTTAGATTGCAATGTTGCACTAAGTAGCAAGTTGAGCACTAAAAGATTTTTGCAAGAAAATTAAAACGGAATTTCAAAGAGCGTATCACTAAATAAAGTAATTTAGGAATTCGAATTACATTAACATATAAAAATATTTCAATCTTAAAAACAACCCCACAATACCCACAGCAGTAAAATGAAAAAAATATACCACCTTGGCAATTGCGATACGTGTCAGCGAATAATAAAGCAATGGAAACCAGGAAAAGAAATTATCCTTCAAAATATAAAGGAAGAACCAATAACAAGTGAACAACTTGAGCAAATGCAACAGTTGGCAGGAAGTTATGAATCGCTATTTAGTAGAATTGCACTTAAATATCGCGCCTTGAAATTGAGCGAAAAGACACTAACCGAAAGTGATTACCGCAATTATATTTTGCAGGAATATACGTTCCTTAAAAGGCCTGTGCTTATTTTAGACAATGCCATTTATATTGGCAATGCTCCCAAAACAGTGGAGGCTGCTTCAGAAGCCATCAGAAAAAGCAGAACAAAACGTTAAGCTACAAGTCTCTTGTCGAAAAATTTAACTCCCCATCTGGCAGTTTTTATTGCCAACCTGATATATGGTATTAACTATGCTATTGCCAAGCAGGTTATGCCTTCGTTAATAAAGCCGTTCGGCTTTATTTTTCTGCGTATGTACTGCAATGCTCTTGTTTCAGGTAGCACACAGGCTTATTGTAAAGGAGAAGATTGACAAAAAAGATATTCCTCGTTTTATCCTTTGTGGCTTGTTTGGTGTTGCTATCAATCAGCTTTTGTTTTTCAAAGGGCTATCGCTTACAAACCCGGTAAATGCTGCACTGATGATGACTACCAACCCATTGCAGGTTATGCTATTTGCATTTCTCATAATTAATGAACGTATCTCCGCAATAAAATTAGCAGGCATCATTCTTGGATTTACCGGAGCGATTTTGATTATTGCCAGCGGGGGTAATTTTTCGTTTAGCAGCCAAACATTTGTTGGTGACCTTTGCATATTTTTTAATTCGCTTTCCTATGCACTTTTTATTGTCCTAGTAAAACCTCTGCTTTCCAAATACCGGCCTCTAACTGTAATGAAATGGGTATTTACATTTGGCGTATTGGTAGTAATTCCGTTTGGGTATAATGAGTTTTTACAAGTTGAGTGGAATTCAATTGTTTTTGTTGACTGGCTGCGAATTATTTTTGTTGTTATAGGCACAACTTTTATTGCCTATCTGCTCAATACCTTTGCATTGCAGCGGTTGAGTCCTTCGGTTGTAAGTGCGTACATTTATTCCCAACCGGTATTCGCTACCTTAATGGGCATAATCATTGGCACAGGTTATCCACACTTGATACACTACATTGCAGCAATATTTATTTTTTCGGGAATTTATCTGGCAGGCATCTATAAAGCAAAAACAAATTAAAAAGGATACCAACTTCTACTGCAGGTGAGGCGCTATCAATCAAGCATCAGCCAGCTTGTTTTTTAATTTAGTAATCACATTAACCTCTACAGCATCAATGCCCTTTTTATCTGCCAGGAAACAGCTTATCCAATCACCTATATGCACCAAGTATAACGTGCGTGCCAATTGCGAATTTCCTTTACTATGAATATAGAAAATGTGTGGAGTCACTTGTTTAACTACCTCGGCACTGTATTCCATTCTTGCAATGGTACGTATATAGTCATCGTCATTTCTAAAAAAGATAACTGCCAGTTTATCGTTGGCATCTACCCATCCTACCAATTCATTGTGATTCATTTCTGGTAAGGCATTATGCCAGCATAGCATTTTCGAATTTTCGTTTATCTGTTGACGAAAACGAACACTTACGCCTTCGTATTTGGCATCACTATAGATTACCGGAATTTTATTAAAGAGCTTGTCTGACAACTCCTGTGCTTCGGTTCGTATATCGGCCTGACATGAATCAATCATCCTGATAGCCTCTTCTATTTCTTTTAAAAATGAATCGCTACACAAGCCTTTGGCATTTAATACAAACAGTAATTGTGTAAATGAAAAGCCAAACATGCTGCGCGGTGGCATGCCGGAGGGTATCACAATATATTCAATATTACTTCGCTTGGCTATATCAATTACGGCACCTCCCGAAGCAATACAAACTATTTGCGCTTTTTATCCTGTGCAATGATTAATGCCTGTAAGGTCTCTTCGGTATTGCCCGAGTACGAACTTACGATGACCAACGTGTTTTCATTTACAAATGCGGGAGGAAAATAATCCTTGCAAACTACTAGTGGAATACGCAATTGCTGATCGAGCACTTGCCCGGCAATAGTGCCACCTATGCCCGAACCTCCCAGGCCCGTAATAAGAATATTCCGAATTTCGGTGGTAGGCTTTTGAAGCGATGCTGCTTTGCCTATTTGGAGGGCAGCACTAAGGTGTTTGGTAAAATCAGCTACTAAATCTTTCATATCGTGTCCTAGTTTGTTTGTTAGAAAAGTGGTGCGAAAGTAAACACCTCTTTTGCCTTATCCAAAAAATGAATAACAAAGCCTCTTCTTAAATTTTGGCGAATAACCTGCAGTTGTGCGTGCCTAAATCCTATTGATAGAACCAAAGTGATAGATTAACAATTACTATTTGGCAAAACTATTTGTACGTTAATAATGGGTTAACTAACAACGCAGAAAGAAAAGAGAATTGTCATATTCGTTATGTTTACAGCATAATTAATAATTTGAATTGATGAGAAAGATTTTTTTTATTTCTGTTTTAGCGTGTGTTGCCACTTTTGTAAATGCGCAACCTGTTAATAATGCCAACAATCTTAGCGACTACTCGCGCAAGGTAGCGGCACTTTTTCAAATGGTGGATCAATTTTATGTGGATACACTGCAAGAAGAAAAAATTGTAGATGATGGAATCCGAAGTATGCTTAAAGACCTGGACCCACACTCCGTCTATATTCCGGCTGCAGAGTTGAAACAAGCTAATGAGCCTTTGGTAGGAAAATTTGAAGGCATAGGTGTACAGTTTAATATATTGCAGGATACGATATTAATAACAGGAACTGTACCCGGAGGCCCATCAGAAAAATTGGGCATACGTGCAGGCGACCGTATTATTAAAATAGAAGACAGTGTGGTAGCTGGCACTAAAATTAAGAACAACGATGTATTAAAAAAACTTCGTGGCGATAAAGGAACCAAAGTGAAAGTAAGCCTTATGCGCAGAGGCGAAGTTGAACTTCTTGACTATGTAATTACTCGCGACAAAATTCCACTCTTTAGTGTAGATGCATCGTTTATGCTGTCGCCTAAAATAGGATATGTAAAAATTTCGCGATTTGCTGACAGCACTGTCGAAGAATTTAAAGAAGCCCTTGATTCGCTGCAAAAGAGGGGTGCCGAAAATCTGGTACTCGACCTGCAAGGCAATGGTGGCGGATATCTTAACCGTGCTATTGAGTTGGCTGACGAATTTCTAACGAACGATAAACTGATTGTATTTACAGAAGGGCGTAATAATCCGCGCAGCGAAAATTATAGCACCACCCGTGGTGGATTTGAAAAAGGGAAACTAATTGTTTTGATAGATGAAGGGTCAGCATCGGCAAGCGAGATTGTGTCGGGTGCAATACAAGACTGGGATCGTGGGCTCATTATAGGCAGACGCTCGTTTGGTAAAGGCCTGGTGCAAAAGCCATATAGCCTTCCCGATGGATCGGCAGTGCGTTTAACCATTGCCCGTTATTATACCCCAAGTGGAAGATGTATACAGAAGTCATACAGTAAGGGTGACGAAGATTATGATGAGGAATTGGGAGAGCGTACCAAGAATGGCGAGTTGTATTATTTCGACAGCATTCCTCGTATAGACTCACTAAAAAGATCTACTAATGCTAAACGCACCGTATATGGGGGTGGAGGAATTACACCTGATATATTTGTACCGCTTGATACCAGCTTGAATAGTAAATTCTATCGCGATATAATTCGCAAAGGGCTTATGATTGAATTTACACTCACCTATGTAGACGACAACCGCAGCGAGTTGAAGGAGAAATACCCCAATATTTCAGTGTTTAAAACCGGATTTAATACTGACGAAGCTTTTATGAAACGCTTCTTTGATTATTGCGAAAAGAAAGAATTGAAATTTGACGAAGAAGGCTACAAGACTTCGGGCAAGGCGTTGCGCACTGTAATGAAAGCATACATAGCTCGCGATTTATGGAATACGAGTGCCTATTTTGAAATCGTTAGTCAGCTCAACGAACCGCTGCAGGTAGCCATCAAAGCCATGAACGACAACTCGTTTGAAAAAAACAAAATCTCTGTCAGATAAGAACCTGACCCGAATCAGACTCTTAATAAATCTGCCTTTTGCACAGATAAACTAATTAAAATTATTTTTTATTAAATAAAAACTTTTTACTTTTGCGCCCCTGTAAATGGAAGTCTATTGACTGATGGTGTAAGGGTAGCACAACAGTTTTTGGTTCTGTTAGTCTAGGTTCGAATCCTAGTCGGTCAACAAAGAAACATTTTAATCCCTGCACTTTATGTGTGGGGATTTTTGCTTTTCAATTTCTTTTTTGTACGATGGTTTCTGAACTTCATTAATATCCACAAGCAAAATAATACAGCAAGGAGGGCGGTTACTAAAGGTAGTAACAATGCCAGTATACTACCGCCAATGGCGGCAGAGCTTTCTACTGTTGCAACCACCGGATTGGCCACACCACCGGTAGTTGCCGTGCTAGCGCCACGCAAAAGCATGGTTGATGTTTGCATCAATCCTGCACTACCACCTCCTATAATCAGGGCAAGCGTCCATTTTGAAGCTGGGTCTAACTCTACAAAAGCTGAAGCAGAAATAATAGTACCGGCTATCACACTTGCCGGGGCAGCTATGGTATCAAGAAGGTGGTCAAGGTAAGGAATTTTGAAAGCCAAAATTTCGACCACAGCAGCAATGGCAAAACAAGAAATTGCCGCCCAACTGCCTAACCATAAAAATGAATCGGCCACAGGTAACCATTGGTAGCGAGCTGCTAAACCTGCTGCCAACAAAGGCACAAAAACTCGTAAACCACAACAAGCACTGAGACCCAGGCCCAAAGCAGCTGAAAGTAAAATTTGCGAATACTCCATTTACATTATCAATGACATTTAAACTCTTCAAATGGTTGTTGGCAGGCATTGCAATAATGCAATGCTTTACAGGCAGTGCTCCCAAAGGCGCTGGTTAGTTTGGTATCGGTACTACTGCAAAATGGGCAGGTAACATTTTTACGCTTGCCATTAAGCAAGTTTTCCAAATGGCTTGCCGTGCTTTGCTCAGGAGGGGCTATGCCATACTCCTTTAATTTCCTTTTGGTGCTATCACTAAGCCAATCTGTGGTCCAGGCCGGACTTAAAATAGTGCGTATTTTGTAATTTGTAATTTGATGCTCGTGCAATTTCTTCTCAATTTCCTCTTCCATCACCTTCATGGCAGGACATCCGCTATAGGTTGGGGTAATTTTTATTTCTAAAACATCCCCGGCATAATTGATATCGCGCACAACACCCAACTCCACTATGCTTATGGCAGGCACTTCCGGATCAGGGATGGTGTTTAGGAGTGAAAAAAGCTGCTCCGTTGAAAATGTACTTGTTGACATTTTTAAAATTGAATTTGCTGAAAGCGATAGGCTCTATTTCTTTATTCAAATTTAAGCCACTCTTTCAAATTAGATTTTTGTAAAATTAAAATAAATATCGCTTCGCTATACCAATGTCTCATACGAATCACAATTCTGTTTACGTTACTTCGCATCCTTAATCTTTTTTAATCAAATTTTCTGCAAATAGTTTAACCTCGCTTTCGAGCAAATCGTTTATAGTATCCGTTAACAAAATCACAAATATCAAAAAAAGTATGATTTATGTCGGCAACCAGTTACTTCCACTTAGCAGCACTTATAAAGCAAAGGTGATTGATGCGTTGAAAGCGTTATAAAATTACACGCTTATTACTGCAATATTTTTAATAAAAAATCTTCAATTAAAAAAATGGCCTTTACCATCCTCTAACATGTCTTTTCGAAAATAGCGGTTGGTGCTGATTGTATAAAAAAAAACTAATTTCTTTCTGGCAGTCCTTGTCACTATTCACAAATTGAAATACATACAAGCTAATTGGTATTACCACTGCGTTCCTGGATAAGCCCTTGGCAACCATTGCATCTCGGCAAGTATGTACCCCAAGTGCTCGGTATGTATCCCTTTGCGCGATCCTGTTCTTGTAAAATTTGCTACTGGATTAAATTTAACCTTTGCTTGTGTGCATACCTCATTTATTTTTTGCAACCATTGTTGTTTTACAATTTCTAAATCGGCACCTATACCTTGTGCATGCAAGTCGCGGTCAATGGCATCTACATCAAATAAATCGTCAACATATTGTTGCAACTCATCAATGGCCTCTTGTAAGCGTACGTTACTTTCTTCGGTACCATCACCCAGGCGCAACATCCAATCGGTGCTATGGCGCAGGTGATAGGTTACTTCTTTAATGGCCTTTTGCGCAAAGCCTTTGATGGTTTCGTCTTTGCTTGCCACCAACTGATTGAAAAAGTAATACTGATAAGTACTTAGAAAAAAATGTCTCGTCATGGTTTTAGCAAAATCTCCATTGGGCTGTTCGGCCATCATTAAATTCCGAAACTGCCGGGCATCGCGCTTAAAAGCAAGTTCGTCTTCATCGCGCCCTTCGCCTTCTATTTGTCCTGCATAGCTCAACATGGTACGCGCCTGACCAATAAGATCGAGCGCCATATTTTGTAATGCAATATCTTCTTCCAGTATGGGGCCGTGGCCACACCACTCGCTAAGGCGATGTGCCAATACCAAACTTGTATCGCCTATGCGCAGGCAGTATTCGTATATAGCTGAATTCATATTTCCTGGTAAATTATTATTTTACTAATCATGCATTTTATTAAAACGACAAACCCTGTAACATCACCACCACATAAAATGTTTTTTTTGAAAACATAAAAAATTAAAACGCGCAGTCTTAAATCACTTTCTAAGTAGTTTGTCTCATTCAAACAGCAATCGTCCTAAAACTTTCTAAATTAAATTAACTCCTAATTCTTTAAGTTGTGTATCGTCAATTTTGCTTGGCGCATCAATCATCACATCCCTACCAGAATTATTTTTGGGGAAAGCAATAAAATCGCGAATGCTATCGACCCCGCCAAGCAATGAACATAGGCGGTCGAGGCCAAAGGCAATACCGCCATGGGGTGGAGCGCCAAATTCAAACGCATTCATTAAAAAACCAAACTGATACTGCGCCTGCTCATCGCTAAAGCCGAGTATGTTTAACATTTGCCGCTGCAATTCCTTATCGAAAATGCGAATACTACCGCCTCCTACTTCTACTCCGTTTATTACCATGTCATAGGCATCCGCCTTTACAGCACCGGGGTTAGTAGCAAGCAATGGAATATCGTTTGGCTTGGGCGAAGTAAAAGGGTGATGCATGGCATGATAGCGTTTGCCATCTTCGTCCCATTCGAGCAATGGAAAATCAACTACCCACAGTGGCTTGAAAACATTTTTATCGCGTAACCCTAAACGGTTGCCCATTTCTAAACGCAACTCGCACAATGCTTTGCGCATCTTGTGCATGTTTCCAGCCATTATCAGAATAAGGTCGCCTGCCTGTGCGTTGCACAGGGCAGCAATATCTTTTAGCGAAGGCTCATCATAAAATTTATCTACCGAACTTTTTACGGTACCATCCATATTACATCGAACGTATATCATCCCCGTTGCACCAATTTGCGGACGCTTAACAAAATCGGTTAACTCATCCATTTGCTTGCGTGTATATTCGCTGCAACCTTTTGCTACGATAGCACCTATCCACTCGGCATCGTCAAAAACTTTAAAGTTTTTGCCTGCTACCGGTTCGGCATAAAAATTTCGCTTGTATTTTTCAATTCTACAAAAGGCATATCGAAACGTATATCGGGTTTGTCGCTACCATATAGTTTCATGGCGGTGTCAAACGTTATGCGCGGAAGGGTTCCCAGCTCCACTCCTTTTATATTTTTGAAAATAGTTTTTGTAAGGCCTTCAAATGTTTGCAAAATATCTTCCTGTGTTATGAAACTCATTTCGCAATCTATCTGAGTAAATTCCGGTTGACGGTCGGCACGGAGGTCCTCATCGCGAAAGCATTTTACAATTTGAAAATATTTATCGAAACCACTCACCATGAGCAGTTGCTTAAACGTTTGTGGCGATTGTGGCAAGGCATAAAACTCTCCCTGATTCATACGTGAGGGCACCACAAAATCGCGAGCCCCTTCGGGTGTCGATTTTATAAGCACTGGTGTTTCTACTTCAATAAATCCTTGTTCATCCAGATACTTGCGTGTTTCCTGATACAACTGATGACGCAACATCAGGTTGTTGCGCACCACACTCCTTCGTAAGTCGAGATAACGGTATTTCATTCGTAGGTCATCGCCACCATCGGTATCATCTTCAATAGTGAATGGGGGCAACTTGGCTACATTCAAAATTTTAAAATCGTTGACTTCAATTTCTATTTCGCCAGTTGGTATTTTCAGGTTCTTGCTGCTACGCTCAATGACCTTGCCTGTAACCTGCACCACATACTCACGGCCAAGGGCACGTGCACGCTCGCATAGCGAAGCGTTGGTTTCCATGTTAAAAGCAAGTTGGGTAATGCCGTAGCGGTCGCGTAGGTCTATAAAGGTCATGCCTCCAAGTTCGCGTGAGCGCTGCACCCAGCCACATAAAGTAACCTCACGGCCAACATCCGACATTTTTAATTCTCCATTGGAATGTGTACGCATCATATCTGTTTCAAAGTGTTCTTTCAAAAAATAATTTTGAAAGAGAATAAGAATAATTTTTTTTCGATTGCCAAAAGCAATTGAGGCGCGAAGGTAGAAAAAAAGTAGAAGGCGAAAATGTAAAAAGCAAAAGCGAATATCAATTCGCAAAAGACGCTATATAAAGGGAATATATAGAAGCTGCTGCCCAAAGCACAAGCTTGTTTGGTTTTAAATATTTTAAATTGTTTCTATCACTTTTATGGCCTTTTGAGGCCAGCATTTTGCAGGTAATTTAGTCAAGAAAAAGGGTTGCCTTTTCAACTATCAAGTTTTTACATTAGAAGCATTGTGCCATTCCTTGCTAAACGAAAAACCCCATTCGTTTTTATTAAAAACTTTTTATTCTATTGGTTAAACAATATTTTTACCTGAATTATAAATCAATCATCATCATGAAAAAACTAGCATTAACTTTTCTTTATTATTTTGTAACTATTACCATATACGCACAAGGCGGCATATGGACATGGATAAGCGGAGATAGCTTACCAAATTCTGCAGGAGTTTTTGGCACTCAGGGTGTGCCATCTGTAATCAACCATCCACCTTCGGTATATGCACCGTGCTCGTGGAAAGACAGGCAAGGGAATTTTTGGACGTACGGTGGCACCTATTCAGCTTATTCCGACTTATGGAAATTTAATCCCGCCACACATGAATGGACATGGGTTAAAGGAAATGGATTGAAAAATCAACCATCGGTATACGGCACAAAAGGGATAGCTGATATAAACAACACTCCCGGAAAAAAAGATTATGGCTCGGCAACATGGGTTGACACTGCCGGCAACTTTTGGATAATGGGAGGAGGAATAGAAACAAGTGCCTTGTGGAAGTACGAAATCAATACCAACATGTGGACATGGGTTAGCGGCACCACAGTTATAAACTCAGGAGGGATATATGGAAATAAAGGCATGCCAAGTATGCTAAACACGCCCGGTGCCAGACGCAATGAAGCTGGTTCTACCTGGACCGATTCTTTAAATAACTTGTGGCTGTTTGGTGGCTTTGGTTTTGATGTTTCATCGTATGGATACCAAAATGATTTATGGAAATATAATATAACAACCAACGAATGGACTTGGATGAAAGGAGACTCTATAAAAGGAGCGCCATCGAGCTATGGCCTGCAAGGTATTGCTAACCCAACAAACGACCCCGG
Organism: Bacteroidota bacterium; assembly: GCA_016714535.1. Classification (NCBI taxonomy): domain Bacteria; kingdom Pseudomonadati; phylum Bacteroidota; species Bacteroidota bacterium. The sequence goes on along the minus strand of JADKDR010000002.1, from coordinate 22,629 downwards.
TGCCCGAACCACCTTCACCAGATTTTATGATACGGATGGGAACTTTTGGATTTTTGGCGGCTATTAGTATGGTGCAAAAAGCGATATATGGAAATATACACCGAGTTCAAATGAGTGGATATGGATGAGTGGCTCCACCGATGATGACTTGCCTGGCAACTATAATTCCAGTTGCAGTTTTGATAGTTTAAATTTGCCGGCATCTCGTTTCGAACAGCGTGCCGCTGTTACAGATTATTGCAACCGGTTTTGGATGTATGGAGGTTTTAGTGCTAATGCAGGTATGTTAAACGACCTTTGGGTTTTTGATTCGCAAATTCTGCAATGGTCATTACTTAGCGGATCAAGCGCAATTAACCAAAGCGGTAGTTATGGCGCCTTAGGTGTTGCTTCTCCTAACAATTTACCGCCAAGCAGGGCTGGGGCCGTGGCATGGTGGGGCAACGATAATAAGTATTACCTTTTTGGTGGTACCGAAAATAACTCTTTCACCTCCTTTAGCGATTTATGGATGTTTGACCCTGATACGAATTGCATTGCATTTGATTGCAGCCTTCCGGTGGTTGCAGGTTTCGCTGTTTCTGATTCTACCTTTTGCGAAAAACAATGCATTGATTTTACAGATATTTCTCAAAATAATCCAACCTCATGGCTATGGACATTTAGTGGTGCTTCACCTTCTGTTTCTACCAGTCAGCATCCTTCTAATATTTGCTACAATGCTTTCGGAAGTTTTGATGTTTCGTTAATTGCCTGCAATCTGTTTGGTTGTGATACAATAATACGAAGCAACTATATTACCTCTTATCCTACTCCGCTTGATAGTATTTGGTTTACTAACGATACTTTGTTTGCCTTACCTGCATACAGTTACCAATGGTACGAAGTAGGCGCAGGGCTTATTGCCAATGCAACACTAAATTATTATGTGCCATTAACTTTAGGTAATTATTATTGTATAACAATAGATTCGAATGGATGCGAATCGACAAGCAATGTCATATTTTATACAAGCTTTTTCGAAAATGAAAACAACCAAATTGCATCTGCAATTTGGCCTAATCCTGCTAATGACGTGCTATTTATTAATCCGGCATTGCTTACGTATAATAAGATCGTGTTTGAAATTTATGATATGAGTGCACGAATTATTAAGCATGAAATAATTCAGGGCTCACGTCCGATTAAAATTGACAACCTTGCAGCTAGCGTATATGGTTACCGTATCATGAGCAATTCTAACATAATTGCACAGGGAAGATTTGTCAAAAACTAATTGTAATAGTTATCCATTGTTTGAAAGAATCAACTCTTTCTGCTTCAAGAATTAGTTGAGAAATATCCAGATAATAAATTGTAAATACAAAATTACGACTTGCATAGCTAGGCCGCTACTTGCTAGTGGATCTGTGTTTTGCCCAATATCGTTTTCCATAACTGCAAAAAATTTCTTCACCTGCTTTAATATTCCGTTTTGCTATCAAGCATACTTTACCGTTTTCGTCTAAGGCGATTTTTGCATTGTTCTTAAACTTCGATTTAGCAAAGCCTTCGGCATCATTGGCATATTTTGCAAAGCAAGCAGTGTTCATAGAGTCCATTGTGCTGCCTTCCAACATCATGATAAAATATTTATCATTCCCGCTGTCTTCCCGCAGTTTAGCTTCTGCAAGCGACAATAGTTCGCCTTCGAACTTTGATATAACTTCGTCTTTGTAAATATTGATAACGGTAAACAATCCTTTGCCCGCATTTTTCAATTGCGAAATACTGCTATACAAATAATCACCTTCAGGTGCATCTATATCATCGTCATTTATTTTCAAGACTATATTTTTTTTGTGAAAAAGTTATTGAGAAGCACCATTCGTAAATTTTTTTTTATCTCTTGCTAATAGTTTTGTTTGACAACACTTGCACGATAGGTATGGTGTGCTTAGTGATAGCGCTACGTTATATTTTTTAAATCGAAATACCAATGATGGGGGCTTTTACTAATAAACTAAAATGGCTATAACTTCTACTGAAATAGTTTTCCAATCAGTAAAAACAAGCTAAAAACAACTCGATTTATTTCTGTTGTAAAAGCATTGATAACAGCTTTACAATTTAAATAAGATTTATACAAATCATTAATTAGTTGAAGCATGAATAGATTCTATCAAGATAGATGGCCATCCAATAGCTTATGCACTAAATCACAACATTTACAATTCTTCCCTGTACCAGAATAAATTTTTTTGGTGCCCCACCTTGAAGTAGCTCTTTCATTTTTTCATGCGAAAGCACTTCTTGCTCCACTTCCTGCTGATTCCAATTGAGAGGCATGTTCAGTTTAAACTTCACCTTTCCATTAATTGAAACAGGATATTCAAATGAATTTTCAACTAAATACTGCTCATCACATACAGGCCATGCAGCTTTAGTAACGGTAGGGGTATTACCTGTTCGCTCCCAAAGCTCTTCGGCTATGTGCGGAGCATAAGGCGAAATCAAAATAGCCAGTGTGGTTAACACGTGCCGGTTATTACATTTAATATCTGTAAGTTCATTTACGGTGATCATAAATGTGCTCACCGAAGTATTAAAGCTAAATCGTTCTATATCTTCAGTAATTTTTTTTATTGCACGATGCAAGATTTTTAACTCTGCGGGCGATGGAGCTATTTCTACTAATTGCTGTGTGTTATAGAGCCTCCACAGCTTCCTTAAAAATCCAGAAACTCCGGTTATGCCATTGGTGTTCCAGGGTTTACTTTGTTCCAGTGGGCCCAAAAACATCTCGTACATACGAAGACAATCGGCCCCAAACTTATCACAAACATCATCGGGATTAACTACATTGTTCCAACGCTTACTCATTTTTTCTACTTCGTGTCCACATAGGTATATACCATCAGGTGCAGGGGTCTTATCTTTTTCAAGAATGAACTCAGCAGCCGCAAAATCGTCCCGCCATTTTTTAAATAGCTCAATGTCAAGCACCGAATTTTCGACCATGTTCACGTCTACACGCAAAGCAGTAGTTTCATACTGATCTCGCAAGTTGAACGAAACAAATTTATTAGTACCAACAATTCGATACACGATGGCTGATGTACCCTGTATCATTCCCTGATTGATAAGTTTTTTGGCGGGCTCCTGAAAATTGATATACCCCATATCGAATAAAAACTTAGTCCAAAAACGCACATAGAGCAGATGGCCGGTGGCATGTTCCGAGCCTCCGAAGTATAAATCAACCTGCTGCCAATAGTCGGCTATGTCCTTGTCAACAAAGGCTGTCTTGTTATGCGGATCCATATAGCGCAGGTAATACCAGCTGCTACCTGCCCATCCGGGCATGGTAGTAGTTTCATAGGCAAAGGTGCCCTCGTCATTTTTATAATTCCAGTTGGCAGCGCGTGCTAAGGGAGGCTCTCCGGTTTCGGTAGGGAGATATTTATCTACCTGAGGCAGTATCAATGGAAGGTTGTTAATGGTAAGTGTATATGGAGTATTATCTTTATAATATACAGGTATTGGTTCGCCCCAATAGCGTTGCCTGCCAAATATGGCATCGCGAAGACGATAATTTATTTTTTGTTTCCCAATGTTACTCGCCTCCACTTTGTTTATGCCTTTTTCAATTGCTTCTAACACATGCAGCCCATTCATAAAGTCGCTATTAATACAAACACCTTGCTTGTCTTCATACGCTTCGGTTAATGTGCCATCTTTCATCACCATTTTTTCTCCCCCGTCAATCACCATTTTAATTGGAAGGTTAAATTGTGTAGCAAAAGCAAAATCGCGGCTATCATGCGCAGGTACTGCCATTACGGCCCCTGTACCATATCCGCTTAATACATAATCTCCAATCCACACAGGTATTTTTTCCTTTGTAAAAGGGTGCAACACATAAGCACCTGTAAATGCGCCAGTAACTTTTTTTACTTCGGCCATACGCTCACGCTCGGTGCGGTTTTTAGCAAAATCAATATAGGTTTCTACTTCTTCCTTACATGCTGCGGTGGTTATCATTGGCACCAGTTCATGTTCAGGTGCAAGTGTAATAAAGCTAACTCCAAAAACAGTATCGATACGTGTAGTAAATACTTCAATTTTTTCAGCACTGTTTTCTAATTCGAAAAACAAACTGCAACCACTGCTTTTACCTATCCAGTTACGTTGAGCTTCTTTCAAGCTATCGCTCCAGTCTATGGTATGAAGGTCTTGTAACAAGCGCTCGCTATAGGCAGTAATGCGCAAACTCCATTGCCACATTAATTTACGTTCTACTGCATGTCCACCTCGTTCGCTTACTCCATCCTTAACTTCATCATTAGCAAGCACGGTGCCCAATGCCGGGCACCAATTAACATAGGTTTCGCTTAGATACGCCAAGCGGAAATGCATAAGAACAGCTTGCTTTTTTTCATCTGCAAAACTTTTCCATTGATGAGCCGTAAACGATTCGAGTGTTGTTTCAATATCTCCGGTAAGCACATTGCTTGTGCATTCAAATCCACTGGTTTCGAAAATGTGAATGAGCGTAGCTATGGGCTCTGCTTTGTTAACTATAGGGCTATACCATGAATCAAACAGTTGCAGAAATATCCATTGCGTCCATTTATAATAATCGGGGTTGCTGGTGCGTATCTCACGACTCCAGTCATAAGAGAAACCAATTTTCTCTAACTGTTCGCGATAACGGTTAATATTTTTTTCGGTCGTTACAGCAGGGTCCTGACCGGTTTCTATGGCATATTGCTCAGCCGGCAATCCAAAAGAATCATATCCCATTGGATGCAACACATTAAAACCACAATGGCGCTTGTAGCGCGCCACGATATCGCTTGCTATATATCCCAGTGGATGGCCTACATGCAAACCCGCCCCGGAGGGATACGGAAACATATCAAGTACATAATACTTTGGCTTGTTGGTCTTTCCTTTTTCGGGGTTATCTGTTTTATACGTGTGATTTTGCTGCCAGTACAGTTGCCACTTCTTCTCGGTTTCCTTAAAATTATATTCCATTGCCTAAAAAAAATCAAAGCGCGAATGTACGCTAAATTGCAATTTAATCGGGCGTCAGCATTCTTATGTTTACAGAAGATCGAGGCCGCATTGCCGGCTAGCAGACTATTTAATAGCTTGCTACAACATTTAAACCATGCAACTGCAATGTAGAATTTGCCCTACCTAAAATTAATGGTTTTTATTCGTTTAAAAATAGTTTTTGTAACTTTACACTCCGTTTTTCTAAACACTTATTTAAAAATGAAAAAATTTACGCTTCGAGCCGTATGGGCTTTAGTATTGGTTGCTGGCATATTCCAGATAGGCCATGCACAATTAACAGGTACTTATACCATTGGTGGATCAGCACCAAATTATGCCACCTTCACAGCTGCTGTGCAAGACTTGACTTCGCAGGGGGTAAGTGGTGCAGTGGTATTTAATGTTCGCGATGGCAGCTATGCCGAACAAATTAGTATTGGTAATATTACAGGAGCTTCTGCTGCCAACACCATTACCTTCACCTCTGAAAACAGTGATAGCACGCTGGTTACCCTGACACACACCTCAGGCGGAGCGTTTAATTTAAACCACACGGTTGAGTTAAATAATGCGCATTATGTTTCATTTACCGAAATGACCATTAAGCGCACCGGAGTTGCTAGCAATGGCGTGGTAATTTCAATATTTGGTGGTAGCAGCGATTGCAGTTTTTCGAACTGCGTGCTTGCTTCCGATAACACAACCAGCTTGTCAATCAACGAAGCTATTGTGAATTCTCCAAATACGAATGGTGCGGATTTTAACCTTCATTTTGCTAACAATAATTTTTCAAATGGCAGTTACGGGTTATACCTATTTGGCCCAGCGGCATCATTAGAAACTGGATTAATGGTTTCAAACAACCTTTTCAATAATCAGCAAAACACTTCAATTCAGGCGTATTATAACCAGGCAGCAACTATAGCAGGCAATAAATTTTCGACTACCTCAACCGGATTTGGAGCAGCCATTAATCTTTCGTTTTGCGGAGGAAATATACTTGTAGAGAAAAACAAGATTGAAAACATTACTCAAGGAAATGGCGTGCAGATAGGATCTTGCACTGCCACCGCAGGTAACGAAATAAAAATGTACAATAATTTCATTTCGGTAAATGGCAATAACAATCTGCAATCCTATGGTATTAACATTAGTAGCAGTTCAAACATCCAGGTGTATAACAACAATATCAATATGCCATCAACTGCTGCCGTAGCCAACAACAGCGCCATCAAAGTAACCGGTTCGGGTATCAGCGGCTTAAGCATTAAGTTTAATATGGTGGTTGCACCAACGGGGTATGTAGTTAATTCTGCGCTAGGCGCAATAACCGAAATGGACTTTAACGTACTATATCATCCGGGAAATTTTGGGTTTGGATTATATGATGGGTTAACTGTTAATACATTAAATGCCTGGAAATCCACTACCAGCCTTGATGCCAACTCACTTTCTGCCGACCCACAATTTACTTCCGTTTCTGATTTACATGTGGCAAATTTCAATTTAAATAATCTTGCTAAGCCTGTTGCCGGAATTACTACTGATATTGATAATGAACAACGCGATCCCGTATTTCCGGATATTGGTGCCGATGAATTTAGTGCTCCCGGCTTTGATGTAGGAGTAAAAACATTTAGCTCTCCATTTGATTCAGGTTGTGGCGCAGTAGATCAGGTAATTGGCGTGGTGTTGACTAATTATGCTTTCGATGCACAAACTAATTTTAATGTTCAGGTAAATGTTACCGGTATGGGCACCGCTAATATAACACAACTATTTGTTGATACCTTGTTGCCTAATGACAATGATACGATGTACGTTTCAACCGGAATAAATACCTCTGCCGGTGGATCTATTAATGTTACTGCTTATACGTTGCTCAATGGGGATAATGATATGTCTAACGATAGCAGCACAGCATCGTTTGTTTTAATAGCAATACCTGCGCCTCCTACTGCCAATCCAACTACAGCAGTTTGTAAGGGCGATAGTGCCACAGTAAGTGTGACTGCATTGCAAAATCACTCGGTGGCCTGGTATTCATCACCATCTAACCCAAAGCCTTTAGGCATTGGCAACCCTTTTAAGGTGCTTGTGGATGGTACCGATACGGTTTGGGCTACGCAGTTTGAAGGCACCGGCATCAATTCAAAATGCCTGCGAATTTCTAAAATTGAATTAGGCGATCAGCCTTATGACTTTATTGAAATTCAAAACGTAACAGGGCAGCAATTAGATGCTACCGGATGGGTAGTGGCTGCAAGTAATAGTTACACCGATGTTAACTTGATTAATACAACCTATTGGAACCTAGGCGTTTTTCAACCCAACGAAATTCAGTTTAAAACCGATAACGCAAATACCAATTACTGGGGAACAAATTTATTGTTCAACCCCGGCAGCGCAAGTTGGGCAATGATATTGGACAATAACGGTCAAATTGTTGATTTTGTAGTTTGGGATTATCCGGCTGCAACTATCCAAACCTTAAATACGAATATTAATGGATTTCAGGTTACGCTAGGCAGCGAATGGATTGGCGATGGTTTTGCCTCTGGCGCTTGTGCAACACACTTTGGCCGACAAGGCAACAGTGATAATAATGATGCAAATGATTGGGTATGTGTAACAGACGATGCCGGTATTCAATATTCAGGATTAATAACTCCTTTTCCTGGTTGTGGCATTGGTTGTCAGAGCGATTGGGTGCCCGTGTATGTACCCGCCCTTAACCCTGTTAACCTAAATCTGGGTAACGACACCACCATAGTATGGCCAAATACCCTGCAAATTTGTGCTCAAAGTGCAGCGACTTATATCTGGAATAATGGCGCTACAACCCAATGTATTACTGTTTCTACTTCGGGGCAATACACCTGTGTAGTAACCAATACCCAAGGATGCAGCGAAACTGATACCATCGTAGTTTCTGTTATAAGTGGCATCAGCGACCCACAATTACCATTGGTAACCAAAATATATCCTCAACCTACATCAGGTATGTTGAATATAGATATGGCCAAGCTAACAGGAAACACCACTTTGCGTTTATATAACAGCCTTGGAGCAATTGTGTTTACTAATAATTACAATGCAGCTCATGCCGACAAAACCATACAGGTAGATGTGGCAAACATGCGCGCAGGCTGGTATAATCTGCAAATTGCTGACGATACCAGAATCATGAATTTCCCTGTTTTGATTAAATAATAAATAATCGAGCAAAACATAGCGCCTGCAAACTGAGTTTGCAGGCGTTTTTTTGTTTTTTATCAGCGGTCAGACTCAACTTAACTCCCCAAAAAAATCTATTTTTGCCGGCCTTTGTTAAAAACATAGCAAATATGTCAGCATATACGTGTTGGCTTGCTTGTTGAGAACAAAGAAGTTTTTAATCGAATAAATTAATTGCCGCATGCTCGATATACTAAATAAGACATTAGGAAAAATTTTTGGAACCAAAGCCGAAAAAGACCTTAAAGAACTAAACCCAATTGTGGCACAAACAAATGCTGCCTGGGAAGGAATAAAAAATCTAAGCAATGATGCTTTAAGAAATAAGACAGCAGAATTTAAAGCACGTATATCTGAACACCTGGAAGATATTAATGCCAAGCTTGCCGAACTGCTAGAGCAAACAGCCAACGAAGACGCCCTTGATGCCTCTGAAAAAGACCGTCTTTTTAAAGAAATAGATGAACTAAAAAAGCAACGAAATCAGCAGATTGAAGAAGTATTACAAGTCATTATGCCGGAGGCCTTTGCAGTAGTAAAAGACACAGCACGCAGGTTTAAAGAAAATACAGAGATAATCGTAACAGCATCGGAACTCGACCGCGACCTTGCGGTAACACGTCCTCACATTAAAATACAAGGAGATCAGGCAACTTATTCAAATAATTGGATAGCGGCAGGCAACGTGGTATCATGGGATATGGTACACTACGATGTGCAGTTGATAGGTGGAGCTGTGCTGCACAAAGGCAAAATTGCAGAGATGGCAACCGGAGAAGGAAAAACACTTGTAGCCACCTTGCCGGTATACTTAAATGCCCTTGCCGGGCGCGGGGTGCATATAGTAACCGTTAACGACTATCTGGCCAAGCGCGATAGCGAATGGAATGGTACTTTATTCGAGTTTTTGGGATTAACCGTTGATTGCATCGACAAGCATCAGCCCAACTCGGAATCGAGACGCAAAGCATATATGGCCGACATCACTTATGGTACCAACAACGAATTTGGTTTTGACTACCTGCGCGATAATATGGCACATTCGCCAGAAGATATTGTACAACGTGAACATCACTATGCCATCGTGGATGAGGTGGATAGTGTATTGATTGATGATGCACGTACACCATTGATTATTTCGGGACCAACTGCAAGACGCACCGAACAGGAATTTGTGCAACTAAAGCCACGGGTAGAGCAATTGATGAATGCCCAAAAATCATACATTAATACGTGCCTTGCCGATGCGCGAAAAAAATTCACCGAGAATAACGAGAAGGAAGCCGGTATGCCATTGCTACGATCGTATCGCGGGTTGCCAAAGAATAAATCTTTAATAAAATTTTTGAGCGAAGAAGGTGCACGGGTACTGTTACAAAAACTGAAAACCATTACATGCAAGATCAAAGCAAGGAAATGCATAAGGTGGATGCCGAATTATATTTTGTAATTGATGAAAAGCATAACTCGGTAGAACTAACCGAAAAAGGAATAGAACTGATAAGTAAAAATACGGAGAAAGACTTTTTCATTATGCCCGATGTTGGTGGTGCCATGGCCGAAATAGAACGTAGTCAGCAGACAACCGAAGAGAAGATGGCTTTGAAAAGTGACCTGATGCGCGACTTCTCTATTAAGTCAGAACGTATACACTCATTGCAACAACTAATAAAAGCATACACTCTATTTGAACGGGATGTAGAATACATTATCAGCGAAGATGGAAAAATAAAAATTGTAGATGAACAAACAGGGCGTGTGCTTGACGGAAGAAGATACAGCGATGGTTTGCATCAGGCAATCGAAACTAAGGAAAATGTAAAAGTAGAAGACCCTACCCAAACCTATGCAACCATTACCTTACAAAATTATTTCCGCATGTATCATAAACTTGCCGGCATGACGGGTACTGCAGAAACAGAAGCAGGCGAGTTTTGGAAAATTTACAAATTGGATGTAGTGAGTATTCCAACCAATAAAAAAATATCACGTAGCGACCACGAAGATTTTGTATACAAAACCACGCGCGAAAAGTACAATGCCGTAATTGATGAAATAGTAAAACTTACCGAAGCGGGAAGACCTGTTCTTGTTGGAACCACATCGGTAGAAATTAGCGAGTTGCTAAGTCGCATGCTTAACCTTCGCAAGCTGAAGCATAATGTACTGAATGCAAAACTGCATCAACGCGAAGCGGAAATTGTAGCAGAGGCAGGTCGTGCAGGTACGGTTACTATTGCCACCAATATGGCTGGTCGTGGTACCGATATTAAATTAGGCCCCGGAGTTCGTGAATCGGGAGGACTTGCCATCATTGGTACCGAGCGACATGAAAGCAGGCGTGTTGACAGACAGTTGCGAGGACGAAGCGGACGACAAGGCGACCCCGGAAGCTCACAGTTTTTTGTGTCGTTAGAAGATAATCTAATGCGCCTGTTTGGTAGCGAACGCATTGCTGGACTAATGGACCGTATGGGTTTTAAAGAAGGCGAAGTGATTCAACACAGTATGATATCCAAGTCTATTGAGCGGGCACAAACCAAAGTAGAAGAAAATAATTTTGGCATCCGTAAGCGCTTGCTAGAGTACGATGATGTGATGAACAATCAGCGTAATGCCATCTACACTAAGCGCAGACATGCCTTGTATGGCGATCGCCTGTCGCTCGATATTTCGAACATGCAGTTTGAGCTTTGCGAAAGTCTTGTAAAGCAACATCAGGAAGCAAACACCTTCGAAGAATTCACGATGGATTTGATTCGCTTTTTTGCACTTGAATGTCCCTTTACCGAAAATGACTTTGCCAAAACTAAAGAAGAAGAACTTACCGATAAGTTGTATGATATAGTGCAGCAAGCATACAAAGCCAAATCGAAACTTATGGCCGAACGCGCTTTTCCGGTAGTAAGCGATGTTTATATCAATCAAGGTCAGCAGTACATCAATATCATCATCCCATTTAGCGATGGAACACGCAGTATGAATGTGATGGTAAACTTAAAGAAAGCATATGATACACAGGGCATGGAAGTGATTCATAGTTTTGAGCGTAATGTTACTTTGGCCATGATAGACGAAGCATGGAAAGAGCATTTGCGCGAAATGGACGATCTTAAACAAAGTGTACAGGGGGCGGTTTACGAACAAAAAGATCCCTTACTGATTTATAAGCTCGAGTCTTTTAATTTGTTTTCGCAAATGCTGGGAGCAGTAAATAAAGATATCATGTCGTTCTTGTTTAAAGGTGTTATACCCATTCAGGATTCGAGTCAGGTAAAAGAGGCTCGTGCACCACAACGTACTGATATGAGTAAATTGCAGGCCTCGCATGCCGATGTAAATCAGCAGGTAAGCACTACCAATCAGCGTGACCCACAGCAAGGCGCGCCCGAAGGGCCGCGCCCCAAAGCGCAACCGGTGCGTGCCGAACAACGGGTAGGACGCAACGACCCTTGCCCTTGTGGCAGTGGCAAAAAATACAAAGCTTGCCACGGTATGATGGAAGAATAATTTTTTTTGCAGTCATAAAATTTATTTATTCAGAAATACCACTACTAACGTATACAATGGTAGTTAACAATTCGTACTAAGCACCTAATGCGAAAGCTGATTTAGGTGTTCGAAAAAATCGGGATACGACTTATTGGTAGCATCTGCATTTTCAATAATAGTGACTTCGCGGCAACTTAAAGCAGCTATGGCACATGCCATAGCAATACGGTGGTCGTTATGCGAATTTACCGTAGCACCTTTTGTTTTTTCGCCTTTAATAATCATGGTATTATCTTGCAACAATATTTCGATGCCCATTTTGCCAAACTCACTTTGTAACGTAGCAGCGCGGTTGCTCTCCTTATTATACAATCTGTTAACTCCTGTAATATATGATGTTCCTTTGCAATAAGCTGCAAGTGCCACAAGTGGAGGAAACAAATCGGGACTATCTGTTGCATCAAATGAAAATGGATTCAATTCATTTTTCTCTATAACGATTCTATCTACATAACATTCAACCTTTGCTCCTGCCATTTTTAATACCTCCAAAATTTTGATATCGGCTTGTGCCGAATTAATATTCAGATTTTTCAAAATCAACTGCCCCGAAATGGCTGCTCCTACTGCAAAAAATGATGCATTACTCCAGTCGCCTTCTACGGCATAAACCGGAAGGTCAAGTAATTTATCAGGAAGTGAATTATCAAAATAAAACCGTTCATAATTTTCATTATGCGGAAGCTTCAATCCAAATTTCTGCATCACCTCCAACGTTAAAGCCATATATGGCTTGCTCACTGCACTATTTACCAGCAAGGTGGCATCGGTTACATTGCCGGCAGCAAATGCAAACAACAATCCGCTAACGAATTGCGAACCATGACTTCCGTCCACCTCCATCGCCTTAGGATGCCACTGCTTACTGATGCAAAATGGCAAATTGAAATTGGTACTGCTTATTTCTGCTCCTGCCTGTTGCAGCGCTTGAAGCATAAACTGATGATTTCTTTTTTTCAAACTCCCCTCTCCATCTATGGAACATTGCCCAACCAAAGAGGCCAATATGGGAGTAAACATTCGCAGGCTAAGACCCGATTCGCCACAAGTTACAAAAATGTGTTGTTGCTTAATTTGCGATGTATCTATATGTAAACCATCCGTTCTTTTATCTATGATAGCGCCACATTCCCTAAGGAGGATTAATGCTGCCATTTCATCGTTACTACTTCCGGCATTTACTACGATGCTTTTGCCGCGAATACATAAAGCAGCCGCCAGGGCCCGCTGGGTGCAGCTTTTAGCAGCAGGAGCCGTATAACATCCGTGCATTATTTTTTTTCCTATTATGATTGCCTGTTCACTCATTCGTTTGATTTATGCGGGCGGTAGGGCGAAATTAAATTATTACCTCATATAATTTTGGCAAAGTGCCAATTGCTTCATGCGTAACGTTTCCACTTCTGATAAAAAGAAACATAAAATATTTGGCTAAAATTCATTTTAGATAGTGATAAACAACAATATTTGCACCCTGTTTTTGCCTTGAAATGTATGAAGGACGTACCTCAACAAAACCTTATCAAGCGTCCTTAGGATTCATCGTAAATTGAAATCGTAAATAGCTATTACCTAAGTGGTAAAAGTTTTAACCATCGTATAGGGTGGTAGTTACTTTGCATCTCACTAACTAGTGGAAGCAAATTGAAAAGTATTTTGTATAATGCACTAATAAATTTTTTAAAATGGAAAATGTAAATGACACTAACCTTCCGGAGGAAGGAGCAAACGTAACGACAGAACAAGTTACAGAGACGACCGATGCCACGGCAGCCGGCACGTCAACCGAGGTAGCAGAAACCTCAACAACAGAACCAACTGCGCAACCCGAGCCTCTAGCAGAAGTTATAGCTACAGAGGCAGAGGCGCCATCTGAAGTGGTGGCACAAGAAAGTGTTGCAGAAATTGCAGCGCAACAACCCGAGCCAATAGCAGCTGAGATAGCTGCAGAGGCCGAGGCGCCAGCCGAAGTGGTGGCACCAGAACATGTTGCAGAAATTGCGGCACTACAACCCGAGGCAGCGGCAGAGCCAACCAAAGCTCATGAAGCCGAAGACGCCATCCTGGATGCGGCACAAGCCGAACTTGTTCCTCATGAGCACGAAGAGGAAGTTCAGGAACCAATAGAAAATTACGCTGAGTTTACCAAAGAGCAGTTGCTCGAATCGATGCACAAGGCAGTACACGAAGGCGATGTAATGGCCGTTCGTAACAAAGTATTTGCTATGCGCGATGCCTTTAGCCACATGGCAAGTATGGAACGAAATGCTGCTATGGCAAAGTTTATTGAAGAGGGCGGCAATAAGGATGACTTCCACTATAATGATGATGAAACCACCAATAAGTTTTACGCACTCTTTGAGGGCTATAAGAAAAAAAGAGGCGAGCATCTGGATGCTATCGAAAAGCAAAAGCTGGACAATCTAAAGGCAAAAAATGATATACTGACCGAATTAAAAAGACTCATTCAAAATGAGGATAATATGGCGAAAGCCTACGAAGGATTCAACGACCTGCAAGGTAAGTGGCGCAGTATAGGCCCGGTGCCCAGCGCAAACTATCGCGACCTTCAGTTAACATACAAATTATACATCGATCGGTTTTATGAGTTTGTAAAAATCAATAAAGACTTACAACAACTTGATCAAAAGAAAAATCTGGTACTAAAAATAAATCTTTGCGAAAAGGCAGAAGAGCTCATGCTTGAGCCTAATATGAACAAAGCTGTACGTACCATTCAAGACCTGATAGGTCAGTGGAAAGACATAGGTCAGGTAACACGCGAAGCAAAGAATGAGGTATGGGACCGTTTTAAAGCGGCTATAGACAAAGTGTATGAGCGCAGGCGCGAATACGATGATAGTATGAAATCATCTTACGAAGCTAACCTGTTGGCAAAAATTGAACTGTGTGAAAAAGCAGATGCTATATGCAGCGCTATCCATGATAAGCACAACCTATGGCAGGAAGTACAACATCAAGTAGTTGAACTGCAAACTATATGGAAAACCATTGGACCTGCTTCGCGAAAAGAAAACGATGATGTTTGGGCACGTTTCAAAGGGGTGTGTGATAACTTTTTTAAGAACAAGAATGAGTTTTATACGCTTCGCAAAAAAGAACTTGCCGGCAACCTTCAATTGAAAACCGAGCTTTGCATACAAGCAGAAGCGCTTAAAGACAACAATGACTGGCGTGGCACTACGCAAGAGTTGGTAAGGTTGCAGGACGAATGGAAAAAAATAGGACCGGTACCTGAAAAAAGCTCTCAAAAAGTATGGGCGCGTTTTAAGGCTGCGTGTGACGAGTTCTTTAATCGCAAGAAAGATTATTTCTCGAATATTGATAACGAGCAGGATGATAATTATAAAAAGAAGTTGGAGTTGGTAGAGGCCATTGAGAAGTTTGAAATGAGTGGAGAAAATGTTGAGGTACTTGATCAGCTAAAAGCTTTTCAGCGCACATGGATGGAGATTGGCCTGGTTCCCTTTTCGAAAAAGGATGAATTACAAAAGCGCTATAAAACTGCTATCGACAAATTGTATGATAACCTGCGAATAGATGAGCGAGAGAAACGCAGCTTTAGAGCCACCCAAACCAACTATGCAGCCGGACAGGC
Source organism: Bacteroidota bacterium (assembly GCA_016714535.1). Lineage (NCBI taxonomy): Bacteria > Pseudomonadati > Bacteroidota > Bacteroidota bacterium. The sequence goes on along the minus strand of JADKDR010000002.1, from coordinate 7,175 downwards.
AATGCGTGGTGGTGGGCGCGATCAGCGCGGAGGCAGCAATAGCGGCCACAGTGGAGGCAGCCCCGAAAGGTCATCGTTGAGCAGTAAAATTGCCGCGCTTACAAGTGAAGTAACCGTATGGCAAAACAACATTGGTTTCTTTAGTAAAAGCAAAAATGCTGATACCATTCGTCAGGAATTTGAAACCAAAATAAATCAGGCGAAAAAAGAAATTGAAGAACTGCGTGCCAAAATGAATGCAAAGAGAGAAGAGAAAGCGCAATAATTAATTTTTAAAAATCAACAAATAGAAAGGGATTGCTACAGCGATCCCTTTTTTAATTTATAACATGTTTAGTTAAGTGCTATATACGTACTTAGGGCAGCAAGCAGCAAAGTGATGGGAGTAAAAATTATTTTCTCCCATTTGTTTTTAGAAAACAAATTATCAATTGTATTAAGTGCGAACATCCACGCAAAGCATACAAATAAGATGGTATAACCACGCTCTGCAACTGGAAGCGCCAACCAACCGGCTTTGCCTGTACATACCACCGCAATAAAAACATTTACTAAAATCGAAACAGAAACCATGCGATACATTTGAGACGCAGAAGTCAACCTGCCTCCCCAAACTATATGGAAGGGAATAACCCGCATCAACACTAACACTTGAAACACAAGCGTAAGAAAATTTAATACCATCGTCAGAAACAAAGCTTCTTTCATACTGTTAAAAATTCTGTTTAAAATTAAATAAATTATCATGACACTCTGTTTTTAAATACCGAATTCATTTAGAAAAACCACTTTTCGGCATCGTACCAAAACGAATTAGTAAATGCCATAAAATTGTTTTTTCGAACTATTGAAAACAGAAACCTTAACATCGATATTATTCACAGGCCAAAGAAAGCCGACAAGTTGCCCAATGTGCTGAGCAAAGATGAGGTGAAAGCAATATTGGAAGCACCACCAATATGAAACACAAAATAATGCTCACGCTCATATATGCATGTGGATTGCGTTGTGGTGAATTGCTCAACTTACTGCCCCAACATATCGATTCGAAACGAAATATTATTTTGATTCAAAATGCCAAAGGAAAAAAGATAGAATTGTGCCGCTCAGTCCTAAAATTTTAATACTGCTACGCGAATATTTCAATATGTACAAACCTGTAACCTATTTATTTGAAGGCCAAATAACCGGAACTAAATATGATGCACGCAGGTTGCAACAAGTATTAAAACAATCCTTAGTGAAAGCAAATATATCTAAACCCGTTACATTGCATTGGCTGCGCCATAGTTTTGCTACACACTTGCTCGAAGGTGGCACCGACCTACGTTATATGCAAGAACTACTAGGCCATAGCAGCAGCAGAACCACAGAAATATATACACATGTAAGTACCAAATCGATACAAAATACTATTTCTCCCTTCGATAAATTATGATAGAAAAACATTACTATTGCCATATGAATAAACACAAAAGTAGCGCATATCCGCAGAATAGTGTTGTATATGCGCTACGATGTAGCGGGTATGCGTTAGCGGTCATTGTAAACGACACCGTAGAAAATAGAAATCTTAAACAAAAATAGAAATGGACAAAAAAAGCATTGGACAAAAAATTCTTTATTTCCCACTAACTAAAATAATCATTGGACTTATTGTCTGTGGTGTAATTGTTAGCGTAGGACAATTATTAGTAGGTAAACTGTTAAACTTAACGGAATTAGATAAGGATATAAAAAACTTAATAAATGGAATAGTGGTTGCAATTCTTGCATTAGTTTCGTATGTAACATTATATAAATTTTACGAAAAAAGAGAAATTAAAGAATTGTCAAAAAATGGACTTTTCAAAAGTTTGACAATAGGAATTATTTTAGGTGTTTTACTACAATCATTGACAATACTTGTTATTTATTTAAAAGGTGGTTATTCAATTGTTTCAATAAACCCAATTCTTTTTTTAGTCCCACCATTTGCAATGGCTTTTACTTCTGCAATTTTCGAAGAAATTTTAATGAGAGGTATAGTATTTAGAATAACAGAAGAGAAATTAGGAAGTTATTTTGCATTATTTATATCCGCAATTTTATTTGGAGCAATGCACCTTGGAAACCCTAATAGTTCATTAACAGCTGCACTTGGACTTGCAATACAAGCAGGACTTTTATTAGCATCTGCCTATATTTATTCCAGAAATTTATGGTTTCCAATTGCAATTCACTTTGCTTGGAATTTTACACAATCTGCAATATTCGGAGCAAATGTTTCCGGTAATTCAATTTCAAAAACATTAATTACTTCTAAAATAGAAGGAGCAGAATGGTTTACAGGTGGACAATTTGGACCAGAAGGTTCAATTCAAGCAACAGTTTTTTGTTTCATTGTGACAATAATTCTATTGATTTTGAGCCATAAAGAAGGAAAAATAATAGCACCATATTGGAAAGGAAAATCATAACTAAAAAAACAACGAACCGCTAACATGGGTTTGGCAAAAGTGGGGCTGAAGTGCTAAATTGAACATTTGTACTTTCTATTAGCTTTTGTGCTAAATTTGAACTTTGGTACTTTTTAATCCCCACCTTCGCCAAGCCCAAAAACGTTAGCTGCAAGCCATTCTGACGATTTTCAGACTTCTACAAACTATTTTCCGCAAAAAGCATGGACAGACAAAATGCCAACCTTCGCGCAAATTAAAAGAGCTGCAAGCCGACACACAAGCCAACGCTTTTGCAGCACATTTAATTTTGCCCAACCGCACCCAAGCCCACCCACCACCCTAAAAGCGGACAATGGACAACTTAACGGCAACTTTTGACAATAACCTAATCGTAAATTGTACCTTAGCAACCTAAAAAATAAAGACAAACTTAATGAGTGAAGATTATAAAAGAGTATTAGAACAGCAACTTTGGAATATAGCCAATACGCTTAGAGGCAAAATGAATGCGGACGAATTTCGTGACTACATTTTGGGTTTCATTTTCTATAAATACCTAAGTGAGAAAATGAACATTTTCGCTGATGAAATATTGAAACAAGACAATGTAAAATTTCGAGACATAACACCAAAAACCGAGAACGGAAAAGAATTTATTGAAGCCATTAAAGAAGAAGCCTTGGAAAAATTGGGCTACTTTTTAAGACCTGAAGAACTCTTCACTGAAGTTGCCAAACGTGGCAAAGGCGACAATGAAGATGATATTGACAAATTTGACGAAACAAAAACCAAGTTCATTTTAGAGGACTTACAAAAAATCCTAATCAATATCCAGTTGAGTACTATGGGTACTGACAGCGAAGAAGATTATGAAAATCTCTTTGAGGATATGGATTTGAACAGTTCAAAATTGGGCAAAACACCCGAAGCACGAAATGCAATAATTGCAAAGGTGCTAACGCACCTTGACAAAATTGATTTCAAATTAAATGACATTAAAGAAGTTGATGTTTTAGGTGATGCTTACGAATACCTCATTGGACAGTTTGCTAGTGGTGCAGGTAAAAAAGCAGGTGAATTTTATACACCGCAGGAAGTAAGTAAAGTATTGGCAAAAATTGTAACCACAGGAAAAACAAAACTAAAATCGGTTTACGACCCAACTTGTGGTTCGGGTTCTTTGTTGCTTCGTGTGGCAAGAGAGGTGGAAGATGTAAGTAATTTTTACGGACAAGAAATGAACCGTACAACTTACAACCTTGCCCGAATGAATATGATTTTGCACGGTGTGCATTACCGCAATTTGATATTAAGCATGACGATACACTTGAACACCCACAGCATATTGATAAACAATTTGAAGCCATTGTTGCCAATCCGCCATTTTCGGCTCAATGGAGTGCCAACCCATTATTTACAAGTGATGACCGTTTTAGCCAATACGGACGACTTGCACCAAGTAGCAAAGCAGACTTTGCTTTTGTGCAACATATGATTTACCATTTGGCAGACAATGGAACAATGGCAATTGTATTGCCTCACGGTGCTTTGTTTAGAGGTGGTGCGGAACAACACATACGCAGGTACTTGATAGATAATAAGAATTTTTTAGATGCTGTAATCGGGTTACCTACGAACATATTTTATGGAACAAGTATACCAACCTGTATATTGGTTTTTAAGAAGTGCAGAGAAAATCCAGAAGATATTTTATTCATAGATGCCAGTAATTCATTTAATAGAATCAAAACGCAAAATATTTTAAGAGAATCTGATATTGAGAAAATTTCTAATACATATTCTTTAAGATTGGAAGAAGAAAAATACAGCAAAAAAATTAGTTTGAAGACTATTGAAGCACGAGGTTTTAACTTAAACATCCTTAATTATATTGATAATTCTGATGTAATTGAGAATGTAGATTTAGTAGCTGTCACTAAAAATTTATCAATTACAAAAGAAAAATCACAAGCAAATGATTTAATAATTAAAACAAATTGCGAAGAGTTGGAAATACCATTCCCAGACGGAAACAATTTATTACTCTTAAAAAAATTTAAAAAAGGGGGTAATGCAAAAAATATTTAACCAAGAGATATCATTTAAAAGCACTTTGGGTAATGACTACCCTATTTGGGAAACTAAAAATTTAGGCGAAGTTGCAAATTTTCGGAGAGGTAGTTTTCCACAACCATATGGATTGCCTGAGTGGTATGATGATGTGAACGGGTTTCCTTTTATACAAGTATTTGATGTAGATGATAATATGCTTTTAAAGGAAACTACAAAAATAAAATCAGTCTTTTGGCTGCTGAACAAAGCGTTTTTGTAGAAAATGGTACTTTGGTTATTACAAAACAAGGTTCAATTGGCAGAATTGCAAAACTCAATATGATGCTTATATAGATAGAACATTACTAATATTTCAATCTTACAAGATTCCAATAAATATCGACTATTTCAAGTATGTCGTTTTTTTACTATTTGAAATAGAAAAGACAAAAGCACCTGGAGGAATAATTAAAACGATTACAAAGGAGGTACTTACTGATTTTGAAATTCAAATACCTTGCTTAGAGGAGCAAAATAAGATAGCAACCTTCTTAACAGCTATTGATGAAAAAATTTATTTAGTTGAATATTAGATTATGTTTAATAAGTAGTCAATCTTTTACTCTTCATAAAATTGAAACAGACTAAAAACATATTAAAGCAATTAGAAACTCAATATTTAAATATAGAGTATTACCACACAATTGTAGAAAAAATAGAGGAGAATGTCCTTTCAAATCCTGACATAGCAATTGAAAGTTGTAAATCATTATTTGAAGGTTTGGGAAAGTTTATTATTCTAAACATTGATAAAAGTCTAAATTTTAACGTAGTAGATAATTTTAAATACAAAAGAGCAATTTCTAAAGCGGTAGAACTATTAGAAACAAGAGACCCTGAATTTGAATCTGACTTTTCAAAGAAGCTTTTAGATGTTTTGGATTTAATAGGAAATATTAGAAATGATAGAGGTGATATTTCACACGGAAGATTAGCACTAAAACCAGAAACAAGTGATAACCACTTTTCAAATTTTGTTATGGTATTGACTGATTCCTTTGCTTCCTATTTGCTAATTTCTTTTCTAGAATGTCTGTTCCAAAAGAATTGGCATACGAGGACAACACTGAGTTTAATAAATGGCTCGACAACGAAAATCCAATGGGTAATTTAAGTTATAGCAAGGCTTTGTTTGACCAAGACCAAGTAGCTTATGAAGAGGAACTAGAAAACTATTTAGAAGATGAAGAAACAATAACAATAGATGTCTAGACAGTCGGAACAAATATTAGAAGAACAACTCATTGCCCAGTTACAAAAATTGGGTTACGGCTATATTGTAATCAATAGTGAAAAAGATATATTGCTTAACCTAAAAGGGCAATTAGAAAAGCATAATCAATCATCACTTGCTAAAACAGGCAATACACAATTTACCCAAACAGAGTTTGAGAAGATTTTAAACTTGTTAAGCAAAGGCTCTGTTTTTGAGAAATCAAAAATGCTTCGTCAAAAGCAACACTTAGTTCGGGATAATGGCGACAATTTGTATTTTGAATTTCTGAATACAGAACATTGGTGTCAAAATCAATATCAAGTAACCAACCAAGTAAGCCAAGAAGGAAAATTCAAAAACCGATATGATGTAACCATTCTTATAAACGGTTTGCCTTTGGTGCAAATAGAATTGAAACGCAGAGGTTTAGAACTCAAAGAAGCATTCAATCAAATCAACCGTTATCAAAGACATTCGTTTGGTGCTAATTCGGCTTTGTTTCAGTACGTACAAATTTTCATAATCAGCAATTTATTAAATACAAAGTATTACGCCAACAACCGAAACCAAAGTTTCAAACAAACTTTCTATTGGACAGATGTTGAGAACAAAAGGCTTTCCAATATCTTAAATGGTTTTACCGATACTTTTTTAGAGCCTTGCCATTTGAGCAAAATGATATGCAAGTACATTGTGCTAAACGAAGCCTATAAAATCCCGATGGTGCTTCGTCCATATCAGTTTTACGCAGTTGAAGCCTTAATAGAAAGAGTAAAAAACTCGACCAAAAACGGATATATTTGGCATACCACAGGTTCGGGCAAAACCTTGACTTCATTTAAAGCCAGTCAGATTTTAATGAATCTGCCACAAGTAAAAAAAGTGGTGTTTGTGGTGGACAGAAAAGATTTGGATTACCAAACCAACAAAGAGTTCAACAGTTTTAGCAAAGGCTGTATTGACGGCACAGACAATACGCAAAACTTAGTAAAGCAGTTTACAGGAACATACGTTGACAAAAAAGGAGAAGCCAAAAACTCAAAACTGATTGTTACCACCATTCAAAAACTAAACACAGCCATTAGCAAATTGAAGTATGAGGCAAAAATGGCTGAATTGAAAGACAAGCGTATCATTTTCATTTTTGACGAGTGCCACCGAAGCCAATTTGGAGATACACACAAACGAATAAAAGAGTTTTTCAATAATGCTCAGTTATTTGGCTTTACAGGCACACCAATTTTTAAAGATAATGCCGCCAAAAACGAATTAGGCAAACGAACTACCAAAGATTTGTTTGAAGACTGTTTGCATAAATATGTAATTACAGATGCAATCAAAGATGAAAACGTGTTAAAGTTTGCTGTTGAATATGTTGGCAGATACAAGCACAAAGACGGACGAGA